>CAVKAQ010000048.1:0-2431 GCA_963654225.1 Butyricicoccaceae bacterium
TGCTTAATCAAACGAATATGAAGATTACATATCTTGATGCCGCCACAATGGGAGATTCCTCATTGGCGGAAATAGAAAAGTTGGGAGAGCTGGTCTGCTGGCCAAATTCAACGGCAGAAGAGGCTTTGGAGAGAGTTGGGGATTCCGACGTGCTGATAGTGAACAAGGTCCGCGTGACCGAAGCATTGTTGGAGGCCTCTCCGAACCTGAAACTTGTCTGCGAAGCTGCTACTGGCGTCAACAATATAGATATGAAAGCCTGCGAAAGGCGCGGGATAATTGTGAGAAATGTCGCCGGATATTCGACGGAATCAGTTGTGCAGGAGACATTTATGCACATTCTTTCCCTGATGGGCAACGGGCCGTATTATGATGATTTCGTGAAATCGGGGAAGTATTCCGGATGCGGGCTTTTCACTGACCTCAGCAGGCCTTTCATCGAAATGAACGGCAAACGCATAGGAATAATAGGAATGGGTGCGATAGGAAGCAGAGTGGCTGAAGTCGCGTCTGCATTCGGTATGGAGGTGGTGTATTATTCCACATCCGGAACAAATCATTGCGACAAATATCCGAGCCTTGCTCTTGAAGACCTGATGAGGACATCTGATGTAATCACTATTCACGCTCCGTATAATTCAAGAACATCCGGTCTCATCGGTGAAGACCAGCTTCATTTGATGAAAACGACCGCCATAATTGTTAATATGGGCCGAGGTGGCATTATCGACGAACGCTCGTTGGCGAAAGTTATCGATGATGACCTTATCGGAGGCGCGGCGCTGGATGTGTTCGAGAATGAGCCTCTTCCTGCAGACAATCCATTGCTTCATTCCAGACATCCCGAGAAATTGAGATTTACACCCCACACCGCCTGGGCCAGCATCGAAGCCAGAGCCCGCCTGATATCCCGACTTGCCGAAAACATCGCCAAAGGCTGGTAAACGAAGGCGAAAAAAATTGGAATTATGCTCCGGAAACATTATGTTTGCGGAGCATAATAATTTTGAGATGGAATTTGTTGACAGAAAAGATGAAACTTTGCGGCTTAGTGCTGCGTTGAATGGCGATAAACCGGCATTTGTGGCTGTTTATGGACGCAGACGTCTCGGGAAATCCACTCTTATCAAGAGGGTACTGGGTGACGATGACTTGTATTTTCTTGCGGATAAGTCTGAACCTCAGCACCAGCGTGCTCTGCTTTCGAAAGTCATTGCGCAGAAATTTCCGGATTTCGACAAAGTTTCGTATCCGGATTGGGAATCCATCCTGCGTGCAGTGGGGTACCGTGCGGATGAACGTTTCACGCTGTGTCTCGATGAATTTCCATATCTGGTGGAACAATCTCCAGACTTGCCTTCTGTGCTGCAGAAAATTGTGGACGAGAAGAGGCTGAAATATAATCTTGTGGTCTGCGGATCTTCACAGAATATGATGTATGGGATGTTTTTGGATGCCACATCTCCGCTTTACGGCCGTGCAGATGCCTTGCTGAAACTCCATCCTATAAGAGTTCCATATATATGTGAGGCTCTTGGCCTGGATGCAGTGCAGGCAGTGGAAGAGTATTCCGTATGGGGAGGTGTGCCTCGCTATTGGGAACTTAGGGAAAACTTTGATACTTTGGAGAAAGCTTTGAGGAGTAATGTCCTCTCTGCGGAGGGAATGCTTTACGAAGAGCCAGCAAAACTGTTTCTGGATGATGTTAAGGATATTGTGAAGATATCCACGATAATGTCCTATGTTGGTACAGGGGTGAACCGTTTGTCGGAGATTGCCTCCCGCTGCGGTGAACCTGCCACTAACCTTTCTCGTCCGCTGAAAAAATTAATTGATCTAGGTTTCCTTGAGAAGGAGACTCCGTTCGGTGCAGATTCTAAGAACGCCAAAAAGAGCCTCTACAAGATTGCTGACCAGTTTCTGGAGTTTTATTTCCGTTTCGTCGTGCCGAACCGTTCATTTATAGAACTTGGTCGTCCGCTGCCGGTGGAGCAGGCTCTCGCTGCGCATTTCGGGGAATATGTCAGCGCACAATGGGAACGACTGTGCAGAAACGCTGTGACTGGAAATGAAATAGGCGGAGTCCTATATGGGGCGGCAAGCCGGTGGTGGGGAAGTGTCATAGGAAAAGACGGCCGTCCGCGTCAAATGGAGCTTGATGTGGTGAGTGAGTCCATAGACGGAAAATATCTTCTTGTCGGAGAGTGCAAGTGGACAGAGAACGAAAACGGAAAATCGCTTGCAGACTCGCTCTTGGAGAAGGCTGCTCTGCTTCCTTTTGCCCAGGGACACGAGATAATGCCGATGCTGTTCCTGAAAAACAAGCCTGCTGAAGACGTTGGCAATGCCCTCCTCCCGGAAGATGTCTTGAAACTCTGGTCCTGAGAGAAAGTTCTAACCTTTATTTTCTCCCGTACAAACTTACTGCACT
>CAVKAQ010000048.1:2644-9930 GCA_963654225.1 Butyricicoccaceae bacterium
ATCCGCTATTCCCACTCGATGGTTGCGGGCGGTTTGGAGGAGATGTCATAGACGACGCGGTTGACGCCTTTGACCTTGTTGATGATGCTGTCGCTCACTTTGGCGAGGAAATCATAAGGGAAGTGGAACCAGTCGGCCGTCATAGCGTCTGTGGAAACGACTGCACGCAGCGCTACAGGATTCTCGTACGTCCTTTCGTCACCCATTACGCCTACGCTCTTGATAGGAAGCAGGATTACTCCGGCCTGCCAGATGGCATCATAAAGATTTGTCGCCATAATGCGCGGGTCGGAAGCGGAAGGAAATCCCATTCCGGTGCAGTCATAATTGCGCAATCCCTTAATGAAAATGTCATCGGCCTCGCGCAGAACTCTGAGCTTCTCTTCGGTAACGTCTCCGATAATGCGGATTGCAAGAGACGGTCCCGGGAACGGATGCCTGCCTACCAGTTCTTCCTTAATGCCCAAAGACCTGCCGACTCTGCGGACCTCATCTTTGAAAAGCATCTTCAGCGGCTCTACAATCTTGAGGTTCATCTTTTCCGGCAATCCGCCCACATTGTGGTGCGACTTGATCTTGGAAGCGATGCCCGGTATGCCTGCCGACTCGATGACGTCCGGGTAAATGGTGCCCTGGGCAAGCCATTTGGCATTTTCGATAGTAGCTGCGTATTTGTCGAAAGTCTCGATGAACAGCCTTCCTATGACCTTCCTTTTTGCCTCAGGCTCTGTAATTCCAGCGAGCGCAGAGATGAACTCCTTTGAAGCATCAGCTCCTATGACATTCAATCCCATATCCTGGTAAGACGCCATCACGTCCTCAAACTCATTCTTGCGCAGAAGTCCGTTATTGACAAATATACAGGTGAGATTGTGCCCGATGGCCTTGTTCAGCAGCACGGCGGCGACGGTCGAATCGACTCCTCCGCTGAGTCCGAGGATTACCTTGTCGTCTCCGAGTTGGGAACGAAGCTCCTCAATCGTCGTGTCAATGAATGACGCCGGAGTCCATTCTCCCTTGCATCCGCAAATGTCGAAAGCAAAGTTGGACAGCATTTTGGTGCCTTCCGTAGAATGGAAAACCTCAGGATGGAACTGCACTGCATAAGTCTGCTCATTCTTGAAATGGAATGCCGCGTTCACGACGTCTGCCGTGGAAGCGATTACTTCGGCATCTGCAGGCAACTGTGAAATGGTGTCCCCGTGAGACATCCACACCTGAGAATGTGATGAAACGCCCTTGAAAAGAGGGGAGTCCGCATTTACGACGTCGAGCATAGCCCTGCCGTATTCACGAGCAATGGAGCCTTCAACCTTTCCGCCGAATTTGGCTGCCAGATATTGAGCTCCATAGCATATTCCCAGAAGAGGCAGTTTGCCTTTGATGTTTTCAAGATTGATTTGCGGTGCGTTGTCATCCCTGACAGAGCAAGGGCTTCCGGAGATGATGACTCCTTTGATTGACGGATCGAGCTCCGGCATCTTGCTGTAAGGATAGATTTCGCAATAGACATTCAGTTCCCTCAGACGGCGACCAATCAACTGTGTCACCTGAGAACCGGCATCGAGAATGATGATTTTTTCGGTCATATTTGAGAAGCTGGTTTGAAATAGCTGATGCAAAAATAATATAAAAAGTTCATTAAAACCGAAGAAATGCGTAATTTTGCACTTCTGTATCAGAGTGTGATATAAATATAAGCCGTTGAGGGCTTGATTACAAGAAAAAATTATGGACGTTAGGAACATTGCGATTATCGCGCACGTCGACCACGGCAAGACAACTCTCGTGGACCGAATGATTTACCAGGCAAACCTGGTCAGGCAACCTGAAAATCTGGGTGAGCTTATTCTCGACAACAATGACATCGAAAGGGAAAGAGGTATCACTATTCTCGCGAAGAATGTGTCTGTTGTATATAAAGGTGTAAAAATCAATATTATAGATACTCCGGGCCATAGCGATTTCGGCGGTGAAGTCGAGAGAGTGCTGAATATGGCCGACGGCGTTCTGCTCCTCGTTGACGCGTTCGAAGGTTGTATGCCTCAGACACGTTTCGTGTTGCAGAAGGCCTTGAGTATGGGCAAGAAGCCGATAGTCGTTGTCAATAAGGTTGACAAGCCAAACTGCCGTCCTGACGAAGTTCAGGAGGAGGTCTTTGACCTTATGTTTGCGCTCAACGCGAATGAGGATCAGCTCGATTTCCGCACAATTTTCGGAAGTGCAAAGCAGGGCTGGATGGCGAATGACTGGAAGAATCCGACTGACAATATCACTCCGCTCCTGGATGCGATTCTTGAGGCAGTTCCTGCTCCTGCACAGGTTGAAGGTACACCGCAGATGCTCATTTCGTCATTGGAATACTCACCTTATGTCGGCAGAATCGCTGTCGGCCGTGTGACAAGAGGTACGCTTAAGACAGGAATGAATGTCAGCCTCTGCAAGAGATATGACAGAATAGAGAAGAGCAAGATTAAGCAATTGCTTGTGTTTGACGGACTTGGAAAGAAAGAGGTGCAGGAAGTGCAGTGCGGTGACATTTGCGCCGTAGTCGGTATCGACGGCTTCGAAATCGGAGATACAATCGCAGACTTTGAGAATCCTGAGGCATTGCCGCCAATCTCTATCGACGAGCCGACGATGAGTATGCTTTTCACAATCAACAACTCGCCATTCTTCGGAAAGGACGGCAAGTTCGTGACTTCAAGGCATATCAAGGAGCGTCTGGACAAGGAACTTGAGAAAAACCTCGCATTGCGTGTCAAGCCGGGTCTGAATGCGGATTCATTCGTAGTTTATGGACGTGGCGTGCTCCATCTTTCAGTGCTTATCGAGGAGATGAGACGCGAAGGATTCGAGCTGCAGGTCGGTCAGCCTAAGGTCCTCGACAAGACAATAAACGGTCAGCGCTGCGAACCTATCGAGGAACTCAGCATTGAGGTGCCTGAGCAGTTTGTCGGTGCCGCCATCGAGATTTCCACAAGACGTAAGGCTGCTCTCGTGCATATGGAGCCGCGTGGAGACAGGACGCTTCTCGAATTCGAGATTCCTACCCGTGGACTTATGGGGTTGAGAAGCAATCTTCTCACTGCATCACAGGGCGAGGCTGTCGTTGCACACAGATTCAAAGATTATCAGCCATATAAGGGCGAAATAGAGCATAGAACCAACGGATCTCTCGTTTCATTGGAGACCGGCGAGGCAATCGCATATTCGATGAACAAGCTTCTAGACAGAGGTAAATTCTTCGTGGAGCCGGGCGATGAAATCTATATGGGCGAGGTTGTAGGTGAGCATACAAGGGACAGAGACCTTAACGTGAACATCTGCAAGACCAAGAAGCTGACCAACGTCCGCGCAGCCGGAAGTGACGACAAGATTGTGCTTCCTCCTGCGATAAAGATGTCTCTGGAAGAGATGCTTGAGTATATCAATGAAGATGAATTAGTGGAGGTTACGCCTCATCATCTGAGAATCCGCAAGGCTTTGCTCGACCCTACAGAGAGGAAAAGAAAAAGCGGAGACGCCGATTGATATTCCAAAACTTTTTCTTACCTTTGCAACCCCTCATCTGTTTATAGGAGAATGACAGACGAATTTATCATACCTTTGAATGGATTGAAGCCAGGGAAAACGTGTTTTTCGTGGCGAATCGGGGTGGAGTTCTTCAGAAAATTCGAGAACGAAGACATCGTCGATGCTGATTTGGATGTCGATGTCGAGGTGGAGAAGTCCGGTTCGTATATCGGAATCGATTGCGATATAGAAGGGACTTTGACCGTGCCTTGCGACAGATGTATGGACAATGTCGAGATGCCGGTTTCCACTGTGGCGAAACTCAGTGTGAAGTTCGGTGCTGAGCCGACAGTGTCGGATGAAGTATCGGTAAGTGACGAGAGGGAGATAGTTTACCTTTCTGAAGATGAGGCCGATATGGACCTGAGTCAGACGATATATGATTTTTCATATCTGGCTCTGCCGATGCAGCGGGTTCACAAGGACGGGGAATGCAATCCGGTCGCGATGAGATATCTCAGCGGGGAGGCTACTGAAGATTTGGAGTCAGAAACCAGTTCTGAAAAAGATACATACAATCCTTTTGCAGTGCTCAAGGGATTGAATTTGGATAAATGATAGAGCACAGGAAGTGAATAAAATTTTAAAAGTTATATAACAATGGCACATCCGAAACACAAACTTTCAAAGCAAAGAAGGGACAAGAGAAGAACACACGACTTCGCTGCTGTTCCAACTCTCGCAACTTGCCCTAATTGCGGTGCTACAGTAATGTATCACAGAGTATGTCCTGAGTGTGGCTTCTACAGAGGCCGTCAGATTATTGAGAAGAAAGTCGCTGAGTAGGCTTTCGCTCATAATGGCCCTGTAGTTCAACGGATAGAACGGAAGTTTCCTAAACTTTAAATACAGGTTCGATTCCTGTCGGGGCTACGTCAACAAAACGAAAAGAAGACTAAATGCGATTTTAGTCTTCTTTTCGTTTATTGTTCTCATCCGCAGACGCTATGGTGACAGGATTGGTAATGTAGTCATACTGTAGAAGCCGAACCACTGCAGGCTATTGCCGGCTGTCTTGAGAGACCTCTCGCGACTCCGGTGTGGTGGAGCGCAGGTTGCATTAAAGCGGTTGAAGTTCGGAGCGAATTTTTCTGAGCGGAGAACTCAATTGCTTTAATGCTTCCAATGGGATAAGCAATGAATTGCACTATGGTGTTACGATAGGTCTTAGGGTGATACGGGTTCCATTGAATTTATGTAAAATTCACACTTTTTTCGACGAAAAAAATGTGAAAATCACATAAATCTTGACGAATGATTGGGGAACCTTATAGCCGTTAAAGCTGAAAATAACTATGCTTGAGCCAGTATTCGAATATCGGGTCTTGGAAAGTTGTCTTGCCGCCGGTTCTGTCAAGCACATCTCTGCTTACCAATGTCTTTAATGAACGAGACGCGGATGTTGCCGAGCTTATATGATATTTGTGCATAGTCTCGGAACTGGTAATCGAGTCTTCGCCTGCGATAACGGCGTTTAGATAGCAGGTCTGTTGAAATGTGAAACTCTCCATAATGTTGGTGAACAACAGGCTTAGCTGTTCCACCAGACTCTCGTGAGCTTTGTTGACAATCTCCTCGGTGCAAATCTCATTAGTGTTTGTTCTCAACCAGGAGATCTGTGAAAGTTGTTGTGTATAGTATGGATGATTATCTGACAGCGAGATGATGCGTAGGCAGCCTTCGTCTGTGATTTGCTTCCCTGTTGATGTGAATCTTTCCTTTATGAATTCCGTGAGATGCTCTGTGTCAATCTTGTTAAGGAACAAGATGTCTCCGAATTTATAGAACGGCATCTCTGAATCCGTGAAAACATCAAGCATCATATGACGTTTGCTGCCATATAAACAATATCCTGTTTTCTGGTGTTTCTGCCAATGTGCACGCAGCCTTCTTTGGAAGAAAAGCGGGTCTGTGAATTCTGCAATATTCTGAAATTCATCAATGCAAATCACGATCTTTATTCCCTTATCTTTTGCAATTCGCTCCGGAAGGTCAAGAATTTCGTCAGGGTTGTTTTTGATGTCCTCCCAATCAAAGTCAAGGGAAATCTCATTAGTGGGGTCAGTCCCAATCGTGATTTTCGGAACCAGCCTTGAAAAGAATTTTTTTGCATTCTCCACTGCTTCATCCCATCGATTTGATGTTCCTTGAATTATGCTCCTAGCGTAAGCGGTGTAGAATTGCTCTTCTGTTTTTATGTTGAATAGATCTACTGAGCATATTTTCAGGTTCTTATCTTCTTGCTGTGCTATTTCTGCTGAACGGTGCACGAGCGAACTTTTTCCCCACCGTCTTGGAGAAATGATGATTGTATTGATGAGAGATTCGAAATTGCCGACAAGTTGTCTGGTTTCCTCTTGTCTGTCCGTAAAATTCTCATCTGTAGCTATTTTGCCGAAAATAAAAGGAGCTTCCATTGTGTTTATGTTTGCGGTCAAAGATATATAACAAAAAATGTAATTACAAATTTTGTAATTACATTTTTTGTAAAGCGTGGATTGCGCAGAATGTTATGGTGTTATGACGGGGCGGATAGTCAGTTTAGATGTCGTAAATGTCTGGATTACTTGCGCATCGACTTTGCCGTTGTTTAAACTTATAGAGAGAAATTTCTGGTAGTCAGAGCTTATATTTACTGAAGACCAAGAGCAAGACTCTACTGCTTTGTGGGTGTAGCTAGAATTTAGGTACAATCCGCTGAAAGGGAAGAAGATAAGGCAGTCGTTATCGGTCTTTTTCTTCAGATAGGCGCCTGCTGTCCATTCTCCGGAAGAGTTTTTCTCTCCGCTGGTGTATTCCTTATCGGTGTTGTCTATCAGCTCCTGAAACTCCGTGTCGGAAGGAATGTGGCATTTCTTACTTCCAAGCGCGGACGTCATCTCCGATAAAGCATAGTAATTACCATAGTCGGCCGGCAGGGTGGCGCCGACATTGGTCGTTGCCCACAGTTTGCCGCTCGGAAGTCCGAGATCTATATACTTGATGCCGTTCACGAGCATATAGCCGCCGGTTTTGTACAAGGTGCTGTAGTTGAGCGAAGCGCGTTTGACGTTGCATCTGTTTATTTCGAGTGTCTTTACCGATGATACGATGTCCCATTTTCCATAGTTCGCAGTCTCGTAAGAAAGTTTGACCTTTATATTATATTTCCCTACGGGCATAGGAATGTAGCATACGCAGCTTTTCTTGAGATCTGTTTGACGTCCCTTGATAGTAACGCAGTTGTCTGTCCCCATTACATCGGCATCCGCAGTAGCATCGGAAGTGGTCTTTATGGTCGGTTCGGAGGATGTAAGGTCAACACTGAAATCTCCACTTATCTGCCTATCTGCGATGATGTTAATGTCGAAAATTGAAACGTCTCTTTTATCTATTTTAATGCAAAGAACACCACCAAGATGCTTGAAATCGCAAGTTGTGGCGCTTTCATCCTCACCTGTAATCTTTGCTAGGAGTGCAGGATTTGCGCTGGTTATGTAAGAGTCGACATTGTCAGATGAATCCAAATAATCGACATCTAGTTCAGAGATGGAGAAATCATATTCCGATGGCAAGTGGTATGTCAGCGTATTCCCGGAGATTTTGTGATTCTCATTGTAAGGATAGACTGCATACCCTCCGAGCGTGCCTTTGATGTCTCCTCCGAATGTAGCGGTCTTCAAATCGTCACTTCTGCTCTCGATAGTTAGCGGATAAAGGTTTTCCGAGCC
>CAVKAQ010000048.1:10278-17112 GCA_963654225.1 Butyricicoccaceae bacterium
ACGCCGAAATCGTTGTGGACCTCTTTCTTTGAGCTGTCATCCAGGCAAACGCTCTCAATTTCAAGTTCTTTAACCTCTGCACAAGGTGCTTTGTAAGTGTCTTTCATTCGTCAAAAATTTCAATGTGCGGTTGAATACCGAACCGCGAAAAATAAATTTGGCGAATTTCAGATTTTTTTTTTAGAAAATCAAAGGGTTTAACCGCTTATCAGTGCGGTTTTACCCTCTCATAGCGTCAATGGCTTTCGATACGGCATAGAGAGGAATGTCCGTTACGTGCTCGCCATTGAAATAGGGACGAAGTGATGTCCGGAAAATCATATTTGTCTTGTATTGCGACGAGAATACTTTCAGGGACTTGGCTTTGACTGAGATTTCTGCCTTTGCCTCTAATGGCGCAATCTGCCCTCCCGCCTGAACAATGAAATCCACTTCGGCCTGTCCGGTATCGGGAGACCAGTAATGAATCCGGACTTCATCTTCATCGGTGTCTCTGCATATAAGTTCCTGAAGGACATATTGCTCCGTCAGCGCGCCTTTGAACTGCTTGTAAAATTCAGAACCTTCTATAAGAGTGCGTCTGTCAAGAGAACACATTGCGCCGAGGATTCCGACATCAAGCGTAAATAACTTGAATGACTCGACGTCTTCGAATCCGTCCAATGGCATTTCTCCCTTTGACACCCTGGTGAGTTTATACACAAGCCCTGCATCTACCAGCCACTTTATTTCGGTTTCGTAATCCTTGGCCCTTGCTCCGGACTTTATGGCCGCATAGACGAATTTCTTATTTTCTTTCGCCAGATGAGCGGGGATGCTGTCCCAAACAAGGTTAACTCTTGGTAATACGTCATTGGATACGTGTTTGGAAAAGTCTCTCTTGTAGGATCTTATGAGCTCCCTCTGGATTTTCCTGACTTTTGAATAATCCTTTGTGGTGATGAACTTTTCAACGGCCTCCGGCATCCCTCCCACATAATAATAATTGCGTAATGCCTCCTCAAATTGGCTTGACAGTATGTTTATCAGCTGCCAGTCGCATTTTTGAAGGACGTCGAAAAGGTCTTCCTTTCCGGTGGCGATGAGGAACTCTTCAAATGTCATCGGAAAAATCTTGAGAAATGATACTTTGCCTACGGGGAATGAATCCGCGCTGTGTTCCAATAAGCCGAGTAGAGAGCCGGCGGCTATGATATGCAACTGTTTGAGGCTGTCATTGAAGTATTTCAATGCAAGCAGACCTCGCGGAGCCCATTGTATCTCGTCCAAGAAAAGCAATGTTTTGCCAGGAATTACTTCTTTCCCTGAAAACGCGCGTATAGCCAGAAGAATTCTGTCAATGTCGAAATCGAGTTCGAAGAGAGAACGCAGAGCGGTCTGTTTCTCGAAGTTCAATTCGATGTAGGTTTCAAACTCTTTTTCGCCAAATTCTCGTGCAATCCAGGTTTTACCGACCTGTCGAGCCCCTTCGAGGATTAACGGCTTGCGCTCATTGTCTGGAATTGCCTTCCAATCAAGGAGTTGCTTGTAGACGGTTCTCTTCATATTCCATTGAATTTCTGCAAAAATAACACTTTTTTCGACGAAAAAAATGTAAAAATCACATAAATCTTGACGAATGATTGGGGCTGATTTTACTGCGTTTTCCGAAATCGGCTGTAATTGTCGGCTCTCAAACTGTACCGATGAGTGATATATGAATTCTTGCGCAGATAATAAATTGTCAATCAAGGAATTCTTCCACGACCTTTGAGCCGTTTTCAAAGAACATTGCGTAGTAGATAGGTATATATGTGATGCCTTTGTCAGTGTAGACTTTCTGTTCGTTGGACAGGACATACGCTTTTGTTATTCCGTATTCTTTAATGGAGAGGAACTTGTCCAATGCGCTGTGCACAGTGTAGTCTTTACCGGACTTGACTTCCAAAGGAATATTTGAAAGTCCGTCAGCATCGTCTATCAGGAAATCCACCTCGCCGTTTTTCTTGTTGTCATAGTAGAATAAGTCATATCCGTGCGCCTTCAACTCCTGTGCAACTGCCAACTCGTAAAGGGAGCCGAGATTGATGCTCCGGATATCCGACATTACAGCCTTTATGTTGTTGCGATAGAATATTCCTGACAAGATGCCGACGTCGTTGAGGTAAAGTTTGAGGAGATTCTTTCCGCTGTTCTCAACCAAAGGATATGAGGGTTTGCTTATAGCCTTCACTTCCAAGGCAATGCCGGCAGATATGAGATATTCGAACTCATCAAGATAGTCATCTGTCCTTTTCCATTTCTTGTCTTCGATATCCTTTGCGACCACTCTCTTCTTGACCTTTTCCAGATTGGAAGGAATCATATTGTAAATCTTCCTGATTTTCAGTTTCTTTCCATTCTCTTCCTCATATTTCGATGCGTCAGCGGCGTATAATTCGTGAATATCGTGCTGGATGGACCTGAATTCCACAATATTCCGGCTTTCGACAAATGTCGCCACTGCCTTTGGAAGTCCGCCGACAAGAAGATATTTCTTGAAGAAGTCTAGCATCTTGGAATGTAAACTTTCGGAAAGCCCTTCGTTGTTCTCAAAGTGGGTTCTCATTTCTTCCACTGCCTCGAAGCCTACACCGTTGGCATAGAGGAATTCCTCAAAGTCCATAGGGTACATATGCAAGATGTCAAGGCTGCCCAATGGGATGGACAGGGTGTTTTTCAATGTGACGCCTAATAGTGAACCGCTGGCAATATACGTGAAACGGCCTTCTGCCATCAGAAATTTGACAAGAGTCAGGAGGTGATCATAGGCCTGTATCTCATCAATGAATACAAGAGTGTCGGATCTTGATTTCATTCTGTCGCCGGCGGCTACACTGAGAGCCATATAGAAGTCCTTGGTGGTTCTTGCCTCGGCAAATGTGCGGTCTCCGAGTTTATCCGCCTCCATATTGATTTCAATGTAGTTTTTGAACTTGCGCTGGCCGATTTCCCTTATGATATATGATTTACCCACCTGCCTCGCTCCGTCAACGAGCAACATACGGTCTGAGCCTGATGCCAGGTATCCTTCAATCTTTTTTGAAATCTTGCGGAAAAGCATATCCTATAGTGTTTTATGAGTGCAAATATAAGCATTATTTTAAAGGTTAGGTGCGTTTTCCTATAAATTTAAGCCCTGTTTTGGTGCGTTTTCCTATAAAATCGTGGCTGATTTTACTGCGTTTTCCGGAATCGGCTGTAATAATCGGCCAGGTTTTTAGGGTTGTTTCCTTTTCATAAGGAAACTTTTCGCATTTTCTTTCCTTTTTGAAAGGAAAACATTATATTCGCGAAAACAAAGTACATTATGGAGCTTCGCAGAATATTTCAGTCAATCATAAAACTGCATCAGGACGAGATTCCGTATGAATATCTCATCCCAAGGAATTTGTCTCTGCCTATATCCGGCAAGGACATTGTGACAGTAGCCGGTATCCGGCGATGCGGTAAATCGTCTCTGTTGAGGCTGGCGATAAACGAACTTCTTGCGGCTGGAATCCCAAAAGAGCGGATTCTCTACATTGAGTTCGACGACGAACGTTTTTCTTCGATGCAAGTTTCGGACTTCGATGACATACTCCAGGCATACCGCGAAATGTATCCGGAGCAGTCACTCAAAGATGTGTATATGTTCTTTGATGAGATTCAGCTGATTAAGGGATGGGAATTGTTTGTACTAAGAACATTCAAGAGCTATTGCAAGCATATATTCATAACGGGAAGTACTGCCGAGATGCTGTCCGGTGAAATGGCTTCGGCTTTGCGCGGATGGCCAGATGAATATGCAGAACATCCGTTGACATTTCAGGAATATCTTCGTTTCCGTGACATTAAGGCTGACTTTTACTCAGAAAGCGGGGTCGCTGTCGTAAAGGCGGCATTTCGAAAATATTGCATCGAGGGCGGATTCCCTGCGGCCGTCTTGTCTGAAAACGAAAGCGAGAGGGTGAAGATTCTGCAATCGTACTTCAATACGATGTTGTTCCGCGACCTTATCGAACACTATGAGGTAAAGTCGTCACCCGCAGTAGTGAAATATTTTCTTAAACGAGTCTTTGAAAATACGACCAAGACTACGAGTGTCAACAACATATACAACGAGTTGAAGTCGGCAGGAATGAAAGTCGGGAAGGATTCGCTTTACGAGTGGCTGGAGTATGCCTGCAACATATTCCTTCTGTATAAACTTCCGTGCTACACTCGTTCGGTGCTGAAAGAATCTGCTTTGCCGTCTAAATATTACGTGGCCGATAATGGTTTGAGACGCGCGATTCTTTGCGTGCAAAGTCAGGATGATGGGAAATCGTTGGAAACCATAGTGTTTGCCTATCTGCATAATACTTTGGGAAGTGAGGATAAACTCTATTATTTCAGAGATGATTCCGGCGAATGTGACTTTGTTGTTCAGAGAGGAGATAAGGTTGATGAATTGATTCAGGTGTGTTGGGAACTGACAAAAGATAACCGTTCAAGAGAGATAGATGGACTGATTGCGGCCTCCGGGGTGTCAGGTTGCAGCAATTGCCGGATAATTACATTTGAACAGGAGGAAACAATCAACCTGGATAATCTGACTGTGGAAGTCTTGCCTGCTTGGAAACTGTAAAAGGAAATCATAAAATGTCCAAGCTCCTGTGCGTTGTCTTCAATTTTGCTATATCTGTCGTTTTATGTAATTTTGCGCCGATATTTTGCAAGGTATGAAAAACAGAGTTGAATACGTGTTTTCCGGCGATGAATTGTCCGTCGCCACTTGCATTTTCGGCTTTCTCCCGAATTTTATAGGGGGGGGTAAGGACGGAAACTCCAGAGTAGAATCTTCTATTACAATATCCAAGGCTTCGGTGTCGGATGGCGCCGAAGCCTTTTTTCGTACTTTCAGAAACTGTTTGCAGGTTATTCCAAAATCAGTTTCTGTATCTTAAACAATTTTGACAAATGATAAGGAACTTTATGACTAAAGAAAGCGAAGTATATTGCGCTCCCAATTGCGAGGTGATTAGCCTCGATTATGACTGTGACGTGCTGGATTCGAGTACGGGTAAATCCTCTATTAACGACTGGTGCGAAGATGGTGATGAACTTACAATAGGTTAACGGCTTATGAAACATTATTTTTCTTCGTTGCGGGCTGTGCTGTTCGCCTCGCTTGTACTCGCCTCTTGCAATTCCAAAGAAATCGCTACACCTGACGATGAGTCCTCTGATACCGGTATTCCATTCGAAGTTGCTACGATAATCACCAAGACTACTAATGACGGGACTCATACCAATTGGGCAAAAAATGATGCAATCAATCTTTTTCACGCCGAGGCCGGTGCTACCACATCATATATGTCAGATGGCAAGTTTACTGTAGATGAAGGTCTTAACGGTGTGTTTTCGGGCACCCTCAAAGAGGCTCTTGAAGATGGCAAAAGTTATGACTGGTATGCGTTCTATCCATATAGCCCTGATAATAAAACACCTGCGGGCATCAGTAGCGATAATTTCGGCTCTATGACCATAGGTGGCACGACGCAGACCCAGACGGGCAATGATTCAATGGAGCATCTTGCAGGTGCCAACTGTCCTCTTTATGGAGTACTCAAGAATGTTGCATCCTCCGATAAGCCTGCGTTTGCTATGAATCAGCTCACATCAGTAGTTGCTGTGAACGTGACAAATACAATGACCGAGGCTCTTACAGTCAGCAGTGTGTCATTTACCTCAACTGAAGACATCGTTGGAACGTACTATATCGATTTCTCGGGAGAAATTCCAGTGTATACGACAGGTGGTGATTCGAATGTCAGCAAGACAGTGAACCTTACTGTCGAAAATGGTGACGAAATAGCTCAAGGCAAATCTGCTACGTTCTATATCGCAATCAAGCCTCACACCGCCCCAAGCGGCTCAACTCTCACTGTTTCTGTCAACGGTGTTGAGAAAACTATTACCCTCACAAGCGATGTCACCTTCACTGCCGGTCACATCAAAAAAGTGAATTATACAAGGTCTGCGCTGGAACTGCCTTTTAAAGAAGACTTCTCATCAGCAACAGCAGAATCCGATGAAAGCGCAGATGTTGCAGAATTCAGTAAATTCATATCTTTTACCAACATCTATCCGGCAGGAAGCGGAGTGTTGAGGGTTGGAACGTCTGAAGCTGCAGGGGCTATGACAACCGTTCCGCTGGATCTTTCAAAAGGCGCTACCGTTCTCTTGAACGTAAAAAAATATGGTTCTGATGAACCTAAAATAAGAATCACGGTAAACGGCGTGAACTATGATTTGGACTCATATTGGGATGGCCTTTCTGACTATTATGATGAGTGTGAGCAATATATTCCTCCTGTCAATGTCCCCGCGTCAATCACGATTACAGCGCAGGGCGATGCTAATGAGCGTTACCTTATCAATGATTTAAGAATCATATCTGGTCGTATACCGTCGTATCCGTCAATTGCGATTTATAATTATGACGGAGATATTAGATTGCAGTTTAACGACTTAGAAACCAAAAGCAATGAGGTCGTTATCGAAAATGCAGATGAGATTTCTTGCGGTGCGTATGATGACAAGGATGGTACTGTGAAGGCTTCGTGGTGCACTGCCGAATATTCAGACGGCCAGTTGTACTATAAAGCTACGTCTGCTAATCCTTCTGCAATAGAAAGCCGTGTGGCATATATCATTATCTCTGCGGCGAATTCATATGTAACGCAAAAAATGATTATCCAGCTCGAGCAATGGAAAAAATATTATTAGACTAATCAGGTGCGTTTTCCTATAAAATTGGGGCTGATTTTACTGCGTTTTCCGAAGAGATTA
>CAVKAQ010000049.1:0-16962 GCA_963654225.1 Butyricicoccaceae bacterium
CCTTTATGTCGGTATGCTCGTTGTCGAACATCACCATATTCAATTTCGCGCCGCAGCCTCTGAAAAACGGCTCGCTCGCGGCCCAGTTGCCGAAATGAGCGCCCATAATGATTGCGCCTTTGTGCTCCGCGACGGCATTTTCCAGATGTTCCATACCTTCAAAGGTATAATGAAATCTGTCGGACAAGCCTGAAGATATGGCGACCTTGTCAATGATAGACTGGCCGAATGCAAAATAATTCCTGTAAATGAAAAATATGGATTTGAGCGCAGGATAGTTGAGAATTTTCCTGGCGTAACGCCATATATCAGCGGTTGATTTCGGAGCTGCCGCTATGAAATAGAGAGCGACAACGGCAAGAAGTGAATAGGCGCATCCGATGCCAAGATGACGTATCAGGAAAATGAATATCTGATACCCGGTTTTTCCGCCACGGGACTGCCCCTGCCATCCTTCTGCCATAGGTTAGATCTTATCAGCCAGAAAATCGTAAAAATCAGAGAAAGTCTTGATGCCCGCAAAGTCTTCTTTCTTCATGACATAGCCGAAGTTTTTTTCCACAAGCACAACAACGTCAACGATATCCAGACTGTCAAGGTCCAAAACCTCCATCAGGGGAGCATCAGGCTCCATAACGCTCTTGTCCGCTTCGAATTCTTCAGCCAATATTCCGTTTACTTTCTCGATTAGTTCTTCTCTGGTCATTTTCCCTTAGTTTAAGAGCGCAAATTTAGCATTTTTTCTCTAAATATCTATCCTCGCGCAGAGCCACGCTATTCTTGTTTTTAGGCTCAACACCTCCAAAAGAGGCAGATGCCGGAGCGAATTTTTATTCTGCGCGATGGCGAGGAGAGAAACGCAGTAGACCGCTTCTAATTAAACCCCTACTTAACGATACCTTCGGAATCAATAATATACCCCTCCGCCGGAGCCTCCGTAAGTGTCTGGAAATTATGCTCGCTGTCACGGAGAATGCCGCCAAGGCCATTGCCGGAAGTCCCGCCGTTGGTTTTGATGTAATCTCCGCATATCGCGAAGTCCCAGTCCTTGCGACTCGCCCATTCGGCATCTTCTTTTTCAGAAAGGAATGTACTTGTGCCTACAACAGCGCCTTCACTTACAGAAAAATACACCCATTCGCTGTCGCTCAAGCCGTTTATTGTCAATTCGGACTCGACGGAAGACTCCGGTCCTCCGGAAGAATGGTTACAGGACGTGGCCAGGCAAACAGCCGCCACGGCCGCCAATATATGGAATACTATTTTTGAAATTCTCATTTTGTTAATATTTTTAATCAATTCAACGATGTCCTCTCATTCAAACGATTGCCCTAAAAGAGGCAGACGACCGGAGCGAATTTTTATTCTGCGCGAGGGCAAGGAGAACAACGCAGTAGACCGCTTCTTATTCAACCACTCGTTAGAATTTTCGGCCGCCACCCGGAGCATACACATACCTCAACTTTATCGTCCCCTTCTCCCTGTCATAATCCGAAAAACGCAGTTTCGCGTATTTGCCGTCAGCGGTTCTGAGCACAAGAGGCGCAGCTGCAGGCTGACCTGATGAATTTAGCCACTGAACCTCGGAATATGATGTCTTCTTGGCCGGAACAGTCTCTATGCTATATATGTTGTTTCCGCTAAGAATTTCCTTGCCGGCAATTTCCTCGCAAGTATAAATCTTCGGATGCTCCCTGTCCGCCCTGTAATCATAAACAGAGAACCCAAGCATTTTGCCGCTGCCATAAACATCACCACGCTTGTTGCGGCACACAGTGAGGAAAAATTTCGGTTCGGCAGAATCATCGATATTCCCGACGTACGAACTGAAATCAAATGCGAATTCTATCTCGGAACTTGCGTTCCTGCCCTGCATAGGATAATCTCCACCCTGATAATTGGCGATCGGGACAGAATAGTCATTTGTCGGGATATTGTCCGAAGATTTGTTGGAAACCCCTATACGGAACGCCAGGTCATCCCTCGAACTGTAGTCAAGTTTCACGCGGAACACCACCTGCGGTTCACGATATTCCACATCTGCGCCGAACATATCGGCTCCCAATGCGCCAAGGTCACGGTCAGACTGTTTCCAAAACCAATAAGGCAGGTAGAAACGTCCTCTGTCGTGCTTATAATAATACAGCCCCCACGTGTTGCATACAATGAAAGCCCCTTTGCTGACAGTCCCGTCAGGAGCATTGAACTCCACAAGGTCGTCATATCCGACTATAGTCATCGCGTGAGCGCCCGTCGGAGAAAGTTCGGTAAGCAACGCCTTGTAGCCGGTTTCAGACGGACCGGAATAATTGGTTTCAATCGTCCAGTCAGTGGACCTTGACGAGAAAGTGACTATACCGCCAGTCTTTCCGGGCTCGCCCCGATTCCAAAGATAATTACGCACCTCATCCACGCCCTCACGACTGAGCACCTCGAAAGTCCTGACTTTCTTGACCCGGTTGTGGATAGCTTTGAGATAGCCCTCATAACCGCTCGCCCATTTGAACTGTGAACTCGTATATTGAGACGGGAAATCCGCTTCTGACGCAATTCCACCCTCAAAGGCGATTTTAAGGCCCTCAATTCCAAGAGAGCCCTCATCTTTACCGCCATTGATGAAATTCCACGTATAAAGGTAACTGAACTGATAATCCTTGCTGGCCGAAGCATCCCTGTCAAGCAGCCGGTTCATCTCATAAGTAAACATATATCCTATATAGGACGCCTGAGCGCAGGAGCCTCCGATTTGGTCAATCAGCGGCGGAAAATATTTCAATGTGGAATTGTCCACCGAAGACGGCATAGTCTCCTGAGCAGCCGAGACAAAACTTCCGCAAAATGTCAGAATAACCAGGGAAGAAGCCAGATATAGTTTTTGTAATAATCTCAATTCCATTGCAATCTCTTGATTGTTTTCCGTATTTCCTTTGCGACTCTGTCAGGTACTTCGCCTCCGGTTTCGAGAACATTCGAAAGCGTGTCAACAATCTTATTCCGACAGACAGACTGGTTGTACCAGCCTAATGTCTCAGCCGCAACTGTACGCACATATTCATCGTCAGATGCATCCCCTACAACATCCAGCAGGGCATCTATTGCGTATATGCTTCTGGCATTCCTGAATGTGCGTATGCAGTTCACCCTCCTTGCGACAGGTCTTTCCTTATCCAAAATTCCGGCAACATTCTTTCCATAAAATCCTGAATTGGTGAGGATTGCGACAGCATCGTCAGCAGCGTACCCTGAAGCCCTGACCATCTCAGGATGATCTGCGCTGAATCTTTTGACATCATCCACAAGAGACGTATCACCAAGCGCTGCGGCCGACTTCACAGAAGTCCTTGCCACAAGTTCATAAATGTCGCCAAGCCCATTCCTGACAATATCTGAAAAATCGTCATCCGGGTCAGTTGCGAGCACATTGAAAGCGTGAATGCGCACTGTCCACGACGGGTCTGACATCATTTCCTTCGCGCGCGAATGAGCCGCCTTGGCATTGACATATCCTAGATGGGTGATTCCGGTGCAACGCAGCAGCGGTTCGCCAGAATGTGTATATTTTTCCCAGACAGACGCATTGTCGGCATTGAACACAAGGTCGTTATGAAGCTTATCCGTCATTTTCCGTTCAGACTTGTTATGCGCCACGAATCTGAAAGTCGGGTCACCGATAAGATGGGACTCAAGATACGGAACCTCTTTCTGCCACATTCCCACGCGCTCCCCTATTGAAAGATAGCCCATCAGTTTGTCTTCCCACTTATCCTGCAGCACATTGACCGTATTTCCCTGAGCCACAACGCAGTCACCGTCTCCGAACACGTGGCATCCCGCCACATAGCCTTCAGGATTATGGAACGAGCCGTTGTAGCAGGCGTTGAACACAATCATCTTTGCATTGCTCCGGCCCTTCATAATATCGTCTAGAAATATGTTCGCCCCTGCATATTCCAGCGAATCTGCAACGGCATATTTCGCCATCGCTGAGTCCGATACGACACTTCTCGGCAGACTGTAAACAGAATCGACAGCCTCTTTAAGGAAGCCCTCGCCCTTGCCCCGGCTGCCATAATACTTATACATTTCCGCCACCGAACGCTTCAGAAAATCAATGTCCTCGTCAAGGTTTGTAGCGACCTTGCTTTCGTTAATATATTGAGTATCATACGCGCCGTGCTCGCTGAACACAAAGAGGTCAACATCCTTTCTGGCGACCTCGCTCAACAGATTCCATTTCATCTGGCGATCTTCCCTGAAATTGAGGAAACGCGCCTGCGAAGCCCTGTCGAACGCATAAGGGAAGTATTCCCTGAACACCATCGGCTTCTGTCTCCATATCGTAAGGCACTCAGAATTATATCCGTTACCGGCGAAATAGGTAAGATTGTCAAGGCTGTCAGCATTCTTGTGAGCGTTCACCACCTTCCGGAGATATTTCCTCAGAATCTCATATTTGTCGCCCTTCATCACTCCCGGCACCTTCATTCGTGCAGAATATATGTCCGGACGGAGATATTGAGAGCCTTCTTCAGAAAGTCTATAATAAAACACATCCGTATCAACGGTATCGCGGCAGATATAGTCGAATTTCAGGTCGAAATCGTCGTAGAAACGGTCGGAAGCGACAGAGGACTCCGACATTGGCCAAGTCTCCTCATTCATTTTGAACGCCGTCGTAAGATACTGTCCCTGACGCACTTTCACTATCGGAATATCGCCGACAAAAACAACGCCCTCGAGTTTTGGCCGTTTAGCATAGAGATTGAGTATCTCCGATTTCACCTCATCAGGATTCTGCCAGTCTGCACTGACGATATATGTTCCAAGCCCTTCATTCTCAAGAACATCCTTATATGCACGGAGTTCAGCTCCGCATTCGGAAAAGGTCTTGCTGTCCGTAAAAATCGCAAAAGAGGTAGGAGATTTGCCCTTACATTCATCTACGGCCACCTGCGCCACGGACGTAAGAGAAACACTGCACACCAGCAATGTTTCCAGAATCATCATTGAAAATAAACGCTTCATATTCCTATCTCGTGTAATATGCAAGACGGCTTCTCGTCTTGACCAGTTCATCCCTCAACGCAGAAGGCATCTCATCTGACGAATCCAGATATCCGTCAATTCCTTTTATGATGTCGCGTCTGTTCCAGGCTCTTACGAACCATCCCAGAACTTCGGCACACTGCACCCTAATCTGCTCTGTTTCAGTCGTATCGCATACGATTTTCAGAAGATCTTCGGCATATTGCGGATAAGGCTGATTTCGCATTCCGCTTATATAGAACTTTCTGAGCCTTACCGATTTGTCGCGAAGAGCCTTGCCGGTCGAAGACTCAATCGAGAACGACTGTCGGAACAGTTCGTCAGCATTTTCACGGAATCTCACGCGATCGTATATCCAATCGGCCTCCGCGAACTTCTTGTCAAATTCCCGAATGAAAAGGCTGTCAGCGAAATGCGCACAGACGAAACCGACATTCCTCGCGACTCTCAGGGAATTGTAATCGCTCATATACAGGTCTGCCAGAGCCTCCGCCATATCCGGGGAGCCGACTTTGCCCATATAATAGGCTGATTTGCGGCGTATGAACTCATAAGGGTCGTCCGCACCGTCTTTCAATGCCTTTTCATAATTTCCGTCCGTATAATGAGCCAGCAGATGCAGGCACTGGAGACGCAGCATATATTCGTCGGATTCCTTCCAGGTCTTAAGCAACAGCGCGGATAAATCCTTGTAGTTCAATGCGAAAAGTTTGTGCAAGGCCAAGCCTCTTATGTCGCAGGGATATTTCGCAGAAGTATATTTCAGCCAGTATTTGCAACTTGTATTGTCCAATGACGGACGGACTGCATTTTTAGCAGCCGTGAAATGGAACGTAGGGTCTCCTATGATATGAGACTCAAGAATATTGACCTGCTGCATCCACTCGCCTGCCCTGTAGCCTTGTGCAAGCATTCCAAGGAGGTCAGACGAAGACTTGTCCTGAAGCACATTCACCGAATTGCCGATTCCGACAAGAGCTTTGCCTTCTGAAAATATATAGCGGGAGGCTATGCAGTCATCCTCTCTGAAATCCCCGTTGTAGCAGGCATCAAAAATGGTCATCCGCACATTCGGGGCAGTCTTCACGACGTCCTCCAGCATTATTCCGGTAGCGGCATCATAGAGAGAGTCCTCTTCGGCAAGTTTAGGGTCATCCCAGTCATCCACCCAACTGCTGTTGAGTCCGTATTTCTCGACAATTCCGTTTTTAATTTCGTCCGCATCCTTGCCTCTTTTCACGGCCGAGCGGATCTGCTGGCGAATTCTGTATCTTGCATCCTCATAATATCCGTCAGACTCGTTCGGACGAGGAGTATCAGTAACATATTGTCTTTCAGGGACTCCGTGCTCGTGAAATATCGCAAGGTCAAGATCATCGCGGGATATTTCTTTCAGCAAGATGTCTTTCATATTGGGATACATCGCGAAGACATAGAACTTTGCTTCGTCCGAACACGTGAAGGCATCAGGAATCTGCTCCTGCAATGTCACAGTCTCATCTTTCCAGGCAGCAAGACTGTTTGAGAATGAACCGCTTCCGCTGTAAGACATTACTCTGTCAAGGGCATTCTCCTGGGATTTCGCCTTGGCAGCTTTGAGAAGATAACGGGAAATCTCTCCGTATTTGTCGCCCCTCTTTTCGGACGACTTGATGCGTCCTGTATATATGTCGCAGCAGATATACTGCGGTGATTCCGGAGAAAGTCTGTAATAGAAGAAGTTGGTCTCGACGCTGTCCCTGCCGATACTGTCGAATTTCAAATCGAAATCATCATAGAACCTGTCAGACGGCACCGAGCAGTCACGCATAGGCCAGTTGCCGTTTTCGTCCATCTTGAAGGCGGATGTAAGATGCTGGGCTCCGGTAATCATAGCTATCGGAATATCTCCGACGAACACTGCTCCTTCAAGCCCTCTGGTTCTATGGAAATTCATCAGGCTGTCCTTGAGTTCGTCAGGGCTGTTCCAGTCTTTTGCCGCCACGAACGCGTCGAGTCCGTCGGCACAGACTGCCTTTCTGTATGTTTCTATTGCCTGCCCGCAATTCTTCAGCGTCCCGTTATCGACTACAATCGCGAACGAATGACGCTGAGCCGAAGCCGAGACAGAAATGAGTATTGAGGCGCAAGCAAGTAAAATCTTATTTGTCATTAGTTTTATCGTAATCCTTTGATTGCCAACATAAATAAACTGAGATACCGTCTAGAACAAAATGCCGAATGATGCACTGCAGAGTATTCTGTCCTTGCTTATGGACATTGCATTTATGTATTCCGCTTTCGCCGCCATAATCCAACTGACCTTCTTGCCTTCACTTATTGTCCAGTCAATATGTCCGCCTGCCTTCACGAAACTTGCGTTCAGCCAGTCAGCCTGGTCTGTCAGCATAGATTTAGGAGCATCATAAACTTTGGTACTCAGGCAAGTGTAGCCGTCACCCAATCCTGCCGCATAACCGGCATTCAAACCGATGAGCAGTGATGATTTGCGCATTTTGAAATGCTTGTCAGCAAGCAATCCGGCATAGGCGCGCATTGCGTCAGATGTGGACTCAGGTGACATATAGCTCTGAGCAAACGAATTGAAGCTTGCCTCTGCACCGACTTTCCAACTGTATCCCCTGCTGTCAGATGCACCGAACAAATGGTCATAACCGAGTTTGGCACTTATACCGGTGTAAGAAGACATTTCATTGGTGCTTATGACCATCCATTTCTGCTGATATGCTGTCGTATTCAGTTTCTGCACATACTCGATTCCGTCCGTAAAACTGAACAAGGCATCAATATGAAGTTTGTCAGAATTGTCTTTTCCGAAAAGCCAGGCAGCATTGATACTGATGTCATTTTCCTTGACACTGCCGAGCTTGTGAGGAAGACTCGGATTCTCGTTGGCGTCGGTGACGCGGTGTTCGAATCCCGCCTCAACGAAGATATTCTTCCCGAAAGAGTATTGGAAAGCGCCGCCGTAACGATGTGTACGGTAGGTATGTGTCTTCATTCCTTCATTGCCGCCGACTTTGTTCTGTGTACTCTCACCCAGGCCTCGATGTTCCCAGACCTTGGGATTTTCCCAGTTGTTATTGTTCGACACGGTGCAACGCTCGAATCCGTCCATATATGTACCGCTGACGCCGAGCAGGCTGCTTCCTAAACGGACCGCCACAGAAGGAGTCACCCTCACGCCATATTTATATGTTTCGCCTCTAGGGTCCAGCTGTTTGGCTCCCACCTTGGTAGTGTAGTCTATTTTCAATCCGAATGAAACCTTGTCCCACAACACTGGCGACGACAGTCCGGCATTCAGCAGATACTCCTGCTTGTTCCATCCGCTAGATTTGTCATCTATCGGATAATAAGGCATATTATCGTCAAGTTCATACATAAGGACATTGTAGAGCGCATCACGTTCAAAGATATTCTTGAACGAGAAACCTCCTGTCGCAAGGAACTTTCCGATATAGGCCGCGCCTGACGTATTCACTGAGATGTCCGAGGACTTCTTTCCAGTTCCGTTTTTTCTGTACTCGCCGAAGCCTCCGTCATAACTGAGGTCAAGAGTATTGAAAATCCTGTACGAGCTGAATGAAAGGCCAGCTGCGGAAGAGCTTTCCGACCAGAGGGAATTGCGGATTTCAGTCTCTTTCTGTACCGTGTTTTTTATTTTACCCGCAGGCACGCCAGCCCGGGCGGCAAACGCACCCAGGCTGACAAGCATAGCGGATATTGCGATGAATTTCTTCATTTAAAAAATGTATGGCGCAACGCCACTCTCTTATTTTACTTGATCCAAGTATTCCAGGATGGAACTTTCGCGCCGTTCCTTCTGACCTGAGGAACAGCCTGGAGCTCAAAGTCATTGGTAGTATTGTTGGTATCCTGATAAACGACAGTGCCGTCTGCGCGTGTCTCCTTGATTTTCCTGGCAATACTTTCTGCCTTATAGCTTCCTGAGCCCCATATTGCGCCTGCATCAAGCACGGTAGGAAGACCGAGAACCGACATATCTGTCTCGTCGCTTACAGTCTGCACAGCATCAATGATTTCAGAAATCGGAATCTCACGTCCAACTCCGTTGTAATCAGCATTTGTCGCTGTAATGAAATCCTCATTCTTGAGCGGTTCTACGGGTTTGAAGAGAATGTACCTTGAACCTGATACTGAGGTAAGCCACTGAGGCATAGAATAACTTGCCAAAACCACTTTCGCCATATTAACGGCAGGGTTGTCGGTAAGCACAAGACCTGAATAGGTTGTAGTTTCACTCTCAAGCGCCTCGAACTCGGCACCGGTCAGGTCAACAGGAGATGCTCCGTCACTGAGTTCCTTTGCAGTATGATTTGCAGCCCACTGTGCAATCACGAATGACTCGCCAGGCTTAACAGGATATGTTGTTCCATCTCCAGGAATCTGCCATACAGTCTGCACGAATACGTACTGATCTGCATTCTCGATAGGCCATTCATAGATTATGCTCTTGTCGTAATTCGCAAAAACTGTCTCCGCGATACAAAGGCCGTCAGCATAAACGACTTCTGTACTGTTGTTATAAATCTCATAGAACTGATCGCGGAAATAATAATTGCCGCAACCCTCGTAATAGATTTCCTTGAACACAAGAGCCGCCTCTTTCACTGCATCCACGAGCACGGACACCTCGTCCTTGTTGTTGAGCAAGCTTATGCTGCTAGCTGCGCCTGCGATTGTGTAGGTAAATCCGTCCTTTGACTGCAACGCGCTTACTGTCACATCATATAGACCTGGAACGACACCTGTTGCAGTTGCAACGCCGTTTTCAGTCTGCAGATCTACGGTAATGCCTGTCGCGAAGTTTGAAAGCCTAATCTCGTAAGTTTCAGGTGAAGGCACTCCTGCGGCCTCGATTTTTGTCTCGTCAACCCGGATATTGACACTGATTGTTTTGGTTCCGGACTTCTCGCAGCCCACTGCTGCCAGAACTGCAAGTGCCAGTACGGCGATTGCTGAATGTCTCATAATTTTGAACTATTTAAGTGGTAATTAACTATTTACTTGATTGTAACCTTGAATTCAAATCCGAAAAATATCGGGATGCCGAGTTCCGAATAGCTTCCGCTCTGTTTGGACTGATAGAGCGGACGGCTGTTGAATATGTTGTTCACATAGAACGAGGCGGTGAACATATCACCGATTTCCTTGCTCACGTTGAGATTGAAAATGACCGTGGAAAAATATTTTTCCGCTATGAATCTGTTGTCATTGAGAGTAGGGAACATATACGAGAACTCAGGATCGCTTTTCTTCGACGGGTCGAAATCGTAAACCAGTCCGTCTTTGCGGGAAATGTATTTGATGAACATAGTGTCATTTCCATATTCTGTCCAGTATTTGCCGTACCAGTTGACCTGTCCGGTCAATGTCACTGCAAGTCCGACCTGAGGTATATTGTGAGTTACACGCATTGTCGTATTAAGCTGTTCGGAATAATGGGTGCTCACCTCCGGCTCATATATTCCTATGTTTTTCTCCGGAGTGCCGACATTGCTTCGGCTGCTGAACGAATACCCCTTGTTGGTGCTCGAACTGCGCATCCACGCTCCATTGATATAGAAGGAAGTGCGTATGGCATCGAATCTGCCCAGGTCTATCTCATATTCAACACCGGTGTTGCGCGACTTGATATTGTTCAGCGGTTTATACACAGTGTAGAAAAGATTGTAGGTTGTGCCTTTCTTCAGTACCGGACGCTGTCCCTCATCCTTGTGATCCACCTCATAAGACGTTGACTGATACCATATAAACGAGCTCAGGTCTGCGCCATAGTTGTAGCCGTTGTCCATACGCTCGTCGTATGCGGTAATGCTTATGCGGTAATGTTTAGCGAAGTTGAAGTCCAGACCGACCTCGGCCTTGCGGTTCACTGCGATTTCCAGATCCTTGTTGGTCGCATCGTAAATGTCTGTCTTGGCGATAAGCAGTTTCTCGCTCTCATCAAGACCGGCTACCATACCGTTGTAGAGGATATAATCGTGATATGACTTGTTCGGATAGAGATAATATGATGTCGGGGCCTTGGACGTAAGTCCGTATCCGCCTCTGACTGTCGCCCAAGGGAACACGTCTATGGATGCGTTGATTCGCGGAGCTACTGAATTGAGCCCGTTTACATTGTCATAACGTACACCGGTCACGACGTTGAGAGTTCTTTTGGCGAAAGTCCAGCTGAAATAGTTCTCCGCATAGAGGCCCAACTGGTTTATGAACGGAATGTCATAGTAAGGGCGAGCCCTGTAGCCGGACTCCGCATTGCTTATATTTCTGAACGGCGGATAGTCGTCATCATAGACAGAGCCCTTTCCGAGATTACCGTCCGTCTTGAAGTCAGCACCGACAAGCAGTCTCTCGTTAACCCCGCCCCAGCTGTGCGCAAAATCAGCATTGACTTTTGCGAACGCATTGACTTCCTTTCCATATATATCATACTTGTACAGATAGTTGTACGGCAGCACTACTCCTTTGACAGAACTGTCTTCCGATACGTTCGTAATCAGGTTTCCATCTACATCATATATCTGACCGCCTGCGATGTTGCTGTAAACTTCACCGTTAGTCATTGACTTGGAATACAGGTTCATAGCATTCACCGCCATACTCTCGTAATGGGACCTCTTGTTGTTAAGGCTTCCTGAGAGCAGCCAGTTGACGCTTCGAAGCCAGTCGCCGTTTATGGATGCACGACCGTTCGTGTTCAGAGCAATTCCGAGGTCATTGGCATAAGACTGGGTCTTGGTCGTCTCGTCATCAGGATTCAGTTTGCTGCGATCACGGCCATAGCTCAAGGTCAAAGACGTGGTCTCGTTGACAGACTCGCCCGCCCTGACTGTCCAGAGGGCTTTTGCGCTTGCGCGCTGATAGAACTGATGACCTTTTGTCAATGAATTCTGGCTATATGCATAGTCTCCTGAAACATTCAGGTCTCCGGCCTTCTTTCCTAGCGAAAATCCTTTTCCTGCCGATGCCTGATAAATGTTCGGATTCGTCTTGAACCTTACGGTAAGCGGAGATTTGCCTGCCTTGGATTTCACTATCACGGCACCGGATGTCAGGTCTCCATACTCCGCAGACGGGATTCCTCGTATGACTTCTATGGATTCTATATTGTCAGTCGAGAGTGAACGCACGTCTAAGCCTCTCGCAGGTGTTCCGGAACGGCTGTCGTCGTCCGCGCTTCCGCTGACGACAGGGCTGAGGGCCTGAAGATTGGCGTTGTTGGATATAGGCGCGCCGTCAACTATGACAGCGGTTCCGAGGCTGTTCATCATAGATGCTGAACTTGGTGATTCGCCTGCAACAATAGGAGATGCGGTCCTGATTGTGATGGACTGTGCGGAAGATAGGCTTGGATTAGTGATTGAGACACCCGGCAGCAGAGTCATCGCATCGGCGAGCGAACTTGTCTGCATGTGGTCCATAGCCTGTCTGGAGATATTTGAGGCGGTACTGCTTCCGGCCTTGTTCCCGGTAGCGACCACGACGACATCATCAAGTCTGAAGGATGTTTCTTTCATCCTGAACTTGATATTCACGGCTGCACCTGCAGAGCCTGTGAAAGTTGTATCTTTCTGCTCCATACCGTAGAATTGCACTGACACCGTGACAGTGCCGGCCGGCACTTCGGCTATGGAGAAGCGGCCGTCATTATCGGTCATAGCATATAGACGGGAGGGCGTGACAACTACGGAAGCGAAATCAACAGGCTTACCGTCAGTTGCAGAAACAACTTCACCTTTTATCGAAAATGATTTCTTGGGAGACGCCGCCTCAACTGAAATTGAGGACAAATGAGCGATGACGGCACTCACCGCCAGGGAGACAATATAGGTTTTCTTCATCGGGTTTCTTAACTCGCCGACAAAGATATTACAATTACTCTCGCCGTCTAATACCAATAAATGATGATTTTGCCACCCCAGAATCCGGTATAAATCATTTTACCGGACTAATCCGATGGCAAAAGTTCATTTTTTTACAGATATGGACTTCATCCGCACCCTCCTTACCGTTGGCGACTGGAAAGTGCAACTTCGGTAGGGGCCATTGCTCAGCAAGTACGAGTCTCCCCTCCAGACCGGCTGGATACCGAAAAATTTCGTATAATAAGTTTATTAGTAATAACGTTATTAGTAATAAGATTATTTCGTATTTTTGCAGTAAGAAACATTGATGGTTATGGAAACTAAGCCTTTCATATTCGGCGTGGCAACGTCCGGAGAGAATTTTACCGACCGCAAGAAAGAAACAGAACGTCTGTTGCTTAATTTTCAGCACGGCGTGAACACCGTACTGATTTCCCCTCGCCGTTGGGGAAAGACCTCGTTAGTTCAGAAAGCGTGTCGCTTAGCACAGTCAGACAAACTTAAAGTCGTCTATCTTGATATTTTTTCCTGCCGTAGCGATAGCGATTTCTATGACTCATTCGCATCAGCGGTCCTGAAGCAAACATCGTCCAAATTCGACGAGTGGTTGGAAAATGCCAAGTTGTTCCTTTCCCGTATCAGTCCCAAAATCTCTATGGGTACAGATCCGATGACAGACTTTTCCATTTCGCTTGAGATGAATCCAAAAAGTGATGATGTCGATGAAATCTTGCAACTTCCGGAAAAAATAGCCCAGAAAAAGGGTTTCAATATAGTTGTATGCATTGATGAATTTCAGCAGATAGCGGAGTTCAAGGATTCCAAGACGTTTCAAAAGCGCTTGCGTACAGTATGGCAACTGCAAAAGTCCGTATCTTATTGTCTGTTTGGAAGTAAGAAGCATCTGATGAATGAACTTTTTGAGAAGAGAAGTTTTCCGTTCTATAAATTCGGTGATGCCATTTATTTGCAAAAAATCGGAACAGCGGATTGGATTGATTATATATGTAACCGTTTTGAGGCAACCGGCAAGCATATCTCAAAAGAGATTGCTGAAAGAATATGCTCTATAGTGGATAATCACTCGTCTTACGTGCAGCAGTTGGCGTGGCTGGTATGGATTCATACGAACGGAACTGCGACTGAACAGAATTTTAATGAAGCATATCAAGACCTGATAGACCAGAATACGCCATTGTTCGAGAAGCAGACGGAGAGTCTCACTCAATATCAGATGAATTTCTTACGTGCCGTTCTCGATGGTATTCATAGTGAATTTGCGACAAAGGAGGTTCTGCAGAAATATCAACTGAATTCGTCCGCCAACGTGAACATTGTAAAAAGAGCCTTGGTTAAAAAAGAAATTATTGAGATTGAAAAACGCCAAGTTGTCATTCCCGACCCCGTAATGGCCGTGTGGCTGAAAAAAGAGTTATTGTAAGGCTATCAATTCCACTATCTCTCAAATAGTTACATCATTTATTTGGAAATGATATACGTGTTGGCAGTAGGCCCACATTTCTATCTCTGCGATTCTCCGAGTTCGTTTTATCGGGGTTTCTTATGGGGGAAGTATATGCCTATTTGCTGAAGATAAAAAGCTTGTGCCCTTACGAGGATGTGATATTTACTACATTCCTAAAAACAGTTCAACAAAATATGATATTGCCCGGTGATATCCGAGATTTACATCTTCTTTTTTTAGCGGGTAATATGCAGGCTCGCTTCTATCAACCCATAGGAAGGAATCATTTTCTATTGACAAAGACGCCATTAGGATTGTAAATATGGAAAACAGATGGCCCTCGTTTCTCAAAGACTCATCAAATTCCCATTGTGAGATATGAATACAAGGCATATTCAAAAAGCCTGAGGCATTTCTTTTTCCGCTAAGCCGTTCCGTGTTTTGTATAAGAGTGTGAAAGAACTGTGCTTCCTCAATTCTTTTTGAATCTAAAGTATAATAACCCAAGATAGTTAACTTTTTCCTATCCGTTGAGTAGATAACAACTGACCGTTCTGTTATATCGGGAAATAACTTTCGACACGAATCCTTCTCATGCTCGCCGAAAGAGCATAAAAGGGCTGACATCAGTTTTCCCGCTATTGGTTTATCCTCAATTTTCTTATACATCTCTTTGCGTATTTTGTATAAAGTTAATGATTTTAGTCATTTCACTAACTATTTATACACAAACGTTTATAAAAAATGACAGCAAACGAAATAGTTAACGCAATAGAAATGGCGTTTAATAGGAAACATATGGGCAACGGGTTGATTTTCAAGATGGCATCTAATGGCGATTCCTTCTATTTAGTCGCATCCCGTGGAAATGGAGCAAAGCCAATTCAAATAAGGCTTTCCAATCATGGAACGTACTTGAAAACGTGGGTGGATATGGCAAACAAAAAGGATAGTACGGTTCGTTTGATTGACCCTTCTTTTAGCATAAACTACTCTATTGTATTCATTGACGGTGACAATAATCTGACTTCTGATTGCGAAGGACAGCCGAACTGTGATAATTGCAAAATCCCTGAATGTGTTCCGCAACAGCTAAATGGAACAACCGACAAGAAGCACTCTTATCAAGTAATGCAGTATGTGTATGACAGTTCTCTAATCAAAATGAAATATATTCAAGGATTTGTAAATGCAATCTATCAGGCGATACACAGTGGCAAATTCATTGACCCTCTCATGAATGCGATTAAAAACCAGACAGATGGCCAACCAATAGAAAGAAAAGCAAAAGCCAAACAACTACAATCGAGGTTCCTAAAGGAATTTTCCATAGAACAATTCAGAACAATTCTTGCAGAATCCATAAAGGAAGTATTAGACGAAACCTTAGGTGTACTGTAAGATTATATAACTCGCTAAGCCGCTTTACGTTCTTTTACCATACTATAGTCGCAAATCCCAATGGATTTGCAGAACATATATGAAAAGCGTTCCGAAGAGGACGCTTTTCTTGTATTCCAACGGAATACCGCTTCATCCACATAGGCCTGTAAGTATCCCTTTGATACAAAGTGATATGTACCGAATACCATTCTCTTGAAATGTCCCCAAAATCCCTCAATCGTATTCGTTGTGACTCGACCTTCAGCAAACTGAGATTCAGCGTGTTTGATGAAACGATGAACATAGCCCGCTTCCTTCAAACCTGCATAGCACTTAGATTCGTCAGTAAAGATAGAAGCATTATCAGCAACAAACTGTTGGATATATAGGCGGAGCGTTTCCGCCTTCGTATCCTCCACGACAAAAGCTGCTGTCCTGCCTGTGCGCTCAGCCATTCCAAAGATAGCGGATTTGGTCTTGAGAGAGGTTCCTTGTGTTCCTTCAGTTCTCTTATTCAGGTGCTTGTTTTTCTCACGTCCGCCAAGATACATTTCATCACATTCCACTTCGCCACAAAGAGCGACAGAATCGTCCTGAGCAAACAGTGTTCTGACCTTATGCAAGATAAACCAAGCCGTCTTTTGGGTTACATGGATATCCCTTCCTAACTGATGGGAGGATATTCCCTTCTTATGGCTGCTAATGAGATACATAGCCATAAACCACTTAGTTAGGGATATCTTGGTGTTCTCGAAAATAGTTCCGACAGTCTCACTAAAGTTTCTGTTACAGTGGGAGCAAACAAAACGTCCGTCCTTACGTGCGTGGCAACAGTGTGCACCGCAGTAAGGACAGACTATATCCCCGTCAGCCCAACGGGCTTGAATGAGGGTATCTTTGCATTTAGCAGGAGTATCGAAATAAAGTGCAATATCAACAAGGGAGTTGAATCGGCTGAAATCTATCATATCTTTCAAGGTATCTCTGTATTATATACCTTAAAAACATAACCGCCTTTCTCCTAAAAGTCCAGATATCTAATGATTTATCGTTGCCTCACAGCCAACACGTATATCATTCCCCATTTTTTTAAGCATATCGGTGATAATCTCTACAAATATAAGAATATCAGCGAGTTGTAGGGATTTTATCCTACCAAATGTCCACCACGCC
>CAVKAQ010000050.1:0-16661 GCA_963654225.1 Butyricicoccaceae bacterium
CAGTCTTCCACAGCACATAGAAAGGGTCCTGCCATATACCCCTGCTGTTGCGCATAGGACCGGATGACATCGCTTTCTCGACATCCTGAGCAAAGAGAAGGCTCTGCTCCAGATGCGCGTTCTGCATAAGATTGAAAAATATGAAAGACTCCGGATCCGTCGGGTCGAATCCCTGATATTTTGTCGAATAGTCATCTTCGAGCATAATCACGGAGTTCTCCCTCTTGCAGACATCCATATTATAGGCGAACAAGTCTCTGTCCTTCTTGGAAGATTGCCCCAGAACGTGAATCGAATAACCGTTAGCTGCGGTGGATGACGCCATATTCACGTGAATGGAGATAAACAAGTCCGCATTGTTCTTGTTGGCGACATCTGCACGTCCGCCCAGTGTGATGAATGTGTCAGTGGACCTTGTCATCACCACCTTCACATCATTGTAATTTTCTTTTATCTTGTCCGAAAGACGCTTTGCGATATCCAGTGCAATGCGGCTTTCGTAGGTTTTCCTGTCCTTGCTGACACATCCCGGGTCCGTGCCGCCGTGTCCGGCATCTATGCACACTGTCTTGAGTCCCAGATTCTTTCCGTCTGCCGAAGCGGCGTCAGGAACATTCATCCAAAGCATCGAAACAAGGCCCGTCAATACCGCCAGAAAAATATGTTTTTGCGTATTCTTCAAAATGGTCTTATATTTGTATTCTGCAAAAATAAGAATTTTTGCTAAAAGGAACGAGTAAAATAGTATTAACTTAGTTCGACTAGACATTGGGACGTTCTGCCGATAGACGCAATTATATAAAGAGTATGAAGGACAGGGTACTGCTTCTGGCAGGTATCCTTGTTTTGTTCATATCAATAGCGTTTCCGGGCGTTTCTCAGGACGGAAAAAGGCAGAAAAGGCCGCCTAAACAGACATTCAGTCAGACAGTTGCATACAACAAGGACAGCGTTCCTCCCCTCTCCGATTCCCTGAAAGCGATCAAGGACTCCCTGCACAGGGCTGATTCATTGTTCAAGATAGATTCTGCGGCCCTGCAGAAAAAGAGTTCGCTGGACCGCCCTGCATTCTCCACAGCGAAAGATTCCATTGTAGAAGTGTTCACGGACGGCCAGAGGAAAATGTTCTATTACGGTGACGTGACGGTCAAGTACGGCAATATGGAACTGACTGCCGACTATATGGAGTATGACCTCAAGACCGGAACCGTATTCGCCAAAGGCACTCTGGACACATTGACCGGAGAATACAAAGGACAGCCTGTGATGAAAGAAGGCAATTCGACTTACAGCATGGAAGAGGTGAGATACAACTTCAACACTCGTAAGGCTCGTATTACCAATATGATAACCCAGCAAGAAGACGGACTCCTGCACGGAAAGAACATAAAGATGCTTCCGGACCGTTCCATCAACATCACGAAAGGACAATACACCGTCTGCGACTTGGAGCATCCGCATTACTATCTGCATCTAACGGCAGCCAAGGTCATCACCCAGCCGTCACAGAAGACAGTGTTCGGTCCGGCATATCCGGTAATCGAGGATGTGCCTCTGCCAATAGGTCTGCCTTTCGGATTCATACCGAAAAGGCCTAATAGGGCGACGGGACTGCTGATGCCTACATTCGGAGAAGAAAATTCACGAGGATTCTATCTGAAGGATTTGGGTATGTACTTTGTTTTCGGGGACTATCTGGACTTGTCTGTGACAGGAGACATATACACCCTCGGTTCTTGGGCTCTTGATGTAAACTCAAGGTACAAAGTCAATTACAAGTTCAACGGTAACTTTTCGATAAACATTTCTAACGACCAGACCGGAGAACGCGGAAGCACCGATTTCTTCCAGACCAGAAACTTCGGTATAAAGTGGTCACACACACAGGATTCCAAAGCACATCCGGGGACATCTTTCAGTGCGTCGGTAAACTTTTCCAGCCCTTCTAACAGCAAGTACAACTCTCACTCCGTGACTGACGCCTTGCAGAACCAGGCTTCGTCGTCAATATCCTATTCCAAGAACTGGAACGGAAAGTTCAACCTTTCCATCAACGCATTGCACAACCAGAACTCGAGGGACAGTTCGTACTCGTTCACTCTGCCTAACTTGACATTCTCTGTAACAAGATTTTATCCTTTCAAGAGAAAGAACCGTGTAGGCAAGGAGAAGTTCTATGAGAAATTCTCTCTGGGATACAATACGACATTGCAGAACAAGATAAACTTCAAGTCATCGGAGTTTATGAAAGACGGGTTCTTCGACAAATTCCAAAACGGTATGACACACAGCTTCCAGATTGGTTTGCCGAATTTCACGTTGGCGAAATATCTCAATTTTACTCCGAGCATCAGCTATGGGCAGAACTGGTATTTCCGCAAGACAAACTACGAGTTCAATCCTGAGACCAATAAAGTGGAGTCGCACGACGGCGGACAGTTCAGCGCATTCGGAATATCACAGACATATTCCGGAAGCCTCTCTATGAGTACCAGACTATACGGAATGTTCAATTTCGGAAAAGCCCACAAGATTCAGGCGATAAGGCACGTGGTGTCACCGTCAATGTCGTTTTCGTTCAGTCCTGAAAAAGGTACTTATGCAAACGGCTACAGGACAATGGTTTATCAGGACACACTCGGAGTTGAACACTCTTACGACTACAATATTTATTCTGGACAGCTTTACTCCCCTCCGGGAAAAGGAAAGTCCGCGACTATGAGCCTTTCCATCGGCAACAACTTGGAAGCCAAGATCCGCGACCTCAGAGATACAACCGGAGCAGGAGTCAAGAAGGTGAAACTCATCGATCAGCTCAACCTCAGCACAGGATACAATTTCCTTGCGGACTCATTGAACCTTAACAATATAGGTATAACTATGTCGACTTCAGTATTCGAAAAAGTCGGCATTAGCGCCAATGTCAATTTCGACCCTTATGCGATAGATGAACGCGGGCGAAAGATCAACAAGTTCAATATCCAGCAGATGGGTTGGAAGCAACCGCTACGACTCACCAACGCCAGCGCGTCATTGTCGTATTCATTGTCCGGCAAGGGTGCGATAAACGGAAATGACGGTTCCAAGACTGCCGGAGGTGAAGGCGGAGGCTCAAGTGAAAACGCCGCAAATTACTATAGGAGAATATATTATCACCCTATTACAGGCGAATATATACCTGGAGGATGGCTATACTATACCAATCCGAATGTACCTTGGTCTGTCAATATAAACTACTCATTTGCATACAGCAAGTCCTACCAATATACAAACGGACAGCTCATCACGAATAACCGGTTCACACAAACATTGGGGTTATCCGGCAACGTAAAACTGACGCCTAAAATGTCCCTTAATGCTACCACTGGATTCGACCTGATGGCTATGAAGATGACTACCACGCAGTTAAGCGCAACATACGATCTTCACTGCTTCAATATCAGCGTATCGTGGGTACCAACAGGAACATGGCAGTCGTGGAGCTTCAGGATTGCCGCCAACGCGGCCGCCCTTGCCGACCTGCTGAGGTTCAAGAAGAGTACAAGTTACTGGGACAGATAATGAAGTTTATCTGAACTGCTGACTTGCCAATGCTTGCATATTGAATTTTTCTGCGTATATTTGCCGAGTCAACACGGGAATAACACCGTTCAGAATCAGAGTCCACAAACGAAGCGGACTGTTTACAGATTCAACCTGAGAGTTTTTCTCAGACTCCCCTATTTAGAAGTTGTTTCAAGTTTATGTCAAAGAGTTTTTAGCGCGCCTTTTCGGTATTGTTTCTCCGGATTCCGCAATCTGTTGCTTCTGCTATCATTTTAGGAATTCCTAAATAACGTCCGCCGAAAAACCAACATAAGATTCGATTGAATAAAATCTTGAACAGATTCTTAGGAATTATTGAGTATTTTATCGTACTGTTCAGTACAAAATTTTTGAAATAAGTATGCCACACACTCTCAAAGAGTTGGAGTCTATGACCGAGGAGCAGATCCGCTCATTGGGTAATGAACTCAAAATCAAGAAATCAAAAGATTTGGACCTTATGGACCTGAGTCTGGCCATCCTGGATGAAGAAGCCAAGATAGCCTCTAAAATGCCGGACCCTGAGCCGTCAAAGAGGCGCTCACGCAAGCCTAAGAATCAGGGGGCTTCCGAAAAGCAGTCAGTTCAATCCAAAGAATCACCTGCAGTACCTGGCGAAGGCGAACAGCCTCAGACATCTGAAATGTCGGGGAAACGTAAAAGAGGCAGACCGGCAAAGTCCAACGCTGATTCCAAAGTGAATCCGACTCAAGAGAACAAGACCTCCGAAACAAAGCAGGTTCCCGAGCAGAATCCTAAAAATGTTGCAGCCGAGAATCAGGAACAGAAGAAGCGTGGCAGAAGGCCTAAGTCAGAGACATCAGGTGTTCCTGTAACGTCTCAAAATAATACGAAGGAACAACAGGCAAATCGTCCTCAGAACAAGCCGGAGCAGCCTGCCCAGAAGCAGCAGAACGCTCAGGCAGAGCAGAAAAATGTCGCAAAAGAACAAGGTTCAGCTCAGCCGAAAGAGGAAATCGTATATGCTGACAGGCACAAGATTGTGCTTCCTCCTCTGCCTCCAAAGAAGAAGAAATTCAACAACCAGAACGGAGGAAACAATCAGCAGCAGAATCAGGGAAACAACAATGCTGCCAATCAGCAGAACAATAATTCCCAGTCTCAGCAGGCAAATTATGGACAGCAGCAGAACCAATCCAACGGCTATGCTCAGCAGAAGGAGCAGCAGAGACCTGCACCGAAGCCGAAGATAGAATTTGAAGGCACGGTACGCGCTACAGGTGTGTTGGAGATAATGCCGGACGGCTACGGATTCCTGCGTTCTTCAGACTACAATTACCTTAATTCTCCAGATGACATTTATGTATCCCAGAGTCAGGTCAAGAACAACGCCCTGAAGAATGGTGACACGGTAACAGGTGAGATTCGCCCGCCGAAGGAGGGAGACAAATACTTCCCTCTCGTAAAGATCGATTTCATCAACGGACGCACACCTGAATTCATCAGAGACAGGGTACCGTTCGACTTCCTGACGCCTCTGTTCCCTGACGAGAAATTCAATCTTCTCGGTCACGGTCACGAGCATGACCTTTCCTGCAGGATTGTGGATATGTTCACCCCTATAGGAAAAGGACAGCGCGGTCTAATCGTGGCTCAGCCTAAAACAGGTAAGACAGTGCTCCTCAAATCAATAGCCAATGCTATTGCTGACAACCATCCTGAGGTCTATGAGATAGTGCTTCTTATTGATGAACGTCCTGAGGAGGTTACTGATATGAGCCGAAGCGTAAAAGCAGAGGTTGTCGCATCTACATTCGATGAGCCGGCTGAAAGACACGTAAAAGTGGCCAATATGGTGCTGGAAAAGGCCAGGAGGCTTGTTGAATGCGGTCACGACGTAGTGATTCTGCTTGATTCGATAACACGTCTTGCCAGAGCTTACAATACCGTGCAGCCTGCATCAGGAAAAGTGCTTACCGGAGGTGTTGACGCAAACGCTCTGCAGAAGCCTAAACGTTTCTTCGGTGCAGCCAGAAATATCGAAGGCGGTGGCTCATTGACAATACTCGCGACTGCGCTTACGGATACCGGTTCGAAGATGGACGACGTCATCTTCGAGGAGTTCAAGGGTACCGGCAATATGGAGTTGCAGTTGGACAGAACGCTCGCCAACAGAAGAATTTTCCCTGCCGTGAACGTCATCTTGTCAAGTACAAGGCGCGATGACCTGCTTTACAGTCCTGAACAGGCCCAGAGAATCTGGATTCTCAGAAAGCTTCTTGCCGAGATGAATCCTACTGAGGCTATGAACTTTATGATTCAGATTATGGATCAGTTCCAGACGAATGAGGAGCTACTTGACAATATGAACAAAGTTTCGCCTAAGGACGCCAAAAGTTACGATTATTAGTATCTTGCTATGTTGTCGCAAGGCTCTTAAAGAGTTCCGCTTCGCTCCATCCACCCTGCGGAACATAGTTCCTTCGGGAGCCGCTCACGTGGCCGCGGCCGGCCACGAAGAGCCTTACGACAACGTTGGATTCTTAATAAAAAGAAAAAGAAGATGACCTTTAAGTCTTTGACTTTTAGGTTATCTTCTCTTTTTGTAGAGTACATTCTACGAGCATCGGCTGCTCGCCTCCGGAGTCTTTCGCCTTCGGCTCATCCCTCCCGCTGCGCTACGCTTGCAGGCCCCTCCCTCTAACGAGCCCGAGGGTGGGCACGAGTCCCGGAAGCGAGCAGCCGACAACTCTATTCCATAATTTTACAAATGATATGGCCCTACTATTTTACCTTTATATACTTCTCGGTTTCAGGGTCTTTGGTATTCTGTTCGACAAGGACCATCTCAGAGTCGGAGAAAGATGTTATCTTATAGGTCATCGGCACCTTGGCCTCTTTCCTGAATTCCTTTTCAGCCTTGCTCATTATCAGTTTGAAAAGCCATTTCGGAAATTTCTCCGAGCATTCGCTTGAAGTAATGTTTATGCTGTCCGTGTCGCATATCTGTTTAAGGATGTTGTTCTTACATTCCCACGACGCCTTGTATTTGATGGTCATCGACATCGACACTTCAGCACCGTCCTTTGTTGTTCCAATTATGAATTTCGTATAGGCCTCTCCTTCCATCTGACCGTTTGATTTGTATGTGTCCACCTCGGACATTATCATATCAGAATCTTTGTTCTCAAATTTCCAAGTTCCCGTGAGATTCTGGGAGAAAGCGAGCACAGAAACAAACTGCGCAATCGCAAGCAACAAAAGTTTTTTCATTTGCATCTTATTTAAAATCAATTTAACAGCCATTGAAATCAATAGGTTGCCTATTGGCAAAAAAACGGATTTTTTATCGTAAATTGCGTAAATTTAATAAATAATAATAGACATTAACCTTATTATTTTATTTCAAAATGAAATTGACTAAACTTACAGCGATTCCTTTACTGATAGGGGCAATCGCATTCACGGCTTGCAAACACGAGTCTCACGACGCTACCGTATCATTGGACGGAGTATGGGAAGGCCCTATGACCGTGACGGGCGGAAACACCTCGATAAGAGTGCTGAACATCGAAGGCAACACCGCGGAATTCATTGATTATGACTATTCCCTCGCCGAAGGATATAATGCTACAGCTAAGCAGACATCTTCTATTGACATTGTCACAAAGAAGAAGAGCTACACTGAATTTAAGGTCAAAGTTGACGGCAATCAGCTTAAATTGGCACGTAAAGACAGCCTTATTTTGGGTCCGTCAGATCACAAATTCATATATCACCTGACAAAGAACGGATTGGATTATTATCAACCAAAGGAAGCTGAGGAGAGCCTGCTTCCGCAAGATGCGATATTCGCCGGTCCTCGAACATTCAAGAATCAATTGAGTGCCAGCGAACTTCAAGTATTTGACTTCAATTGGCTGGAGTTCCTTGAATGGGCAGGCAAGACGGCAGCCACTACTGCCTGGGGTAAAGGTGTAGGAGTGCTTCTGGATATGCTCTTCCCTGGCGAAGAAACAACTCTGGATGACGTACTGAACAAGATGAATGCAATCACCGACCAACTCAACCAGATGACGCTTCTTTACAAGAACACGACATACGAAGCCAAACTTAACGAGCGCACCAAGTATGTAAGCGAGCTCACCAACTACAACTCGGCATACTACGTACGGCTGGGCAATGCCAAGACTGATGACGATGTAGCAAAAATCATCAGCGATTGGGCATCTCATACTGTAGGAGGCAATCCAGTCTATGTACAAGGTCTGAATTTCATAGATTTCCTTCTTGACACAGTCATAGAGCAGAGGGACATCTTCAATATGTATGACCTCTACACCTACAATACGACCGCTTGGGAGAATGAAGGATATTCAATCAGGGAAGCTCTTCGCGCAGGCGATATAGCAGTGGCCGCCGAGAATCTGTACTTGACGCAGATCTATTATACGCTTAACACTGATTTGGACGATGATTCAAAAAAGAAGATACTTGAAAATAACATCAAAAAGTTCAACACGCTCTCAGACTATATGAAGAATCGTCCTGTAGAACGTCACAGCGACAAGGTCATCTGCCAGATTCCGGGAACTCATTTCGTTATGGATGCTGCCAATTTCCAACTCAGGACTTCCGGAGACTACAGGAATCCTGCCTGGTTCAGCATTCCTCGCAAATGGATTGAATACTCTGACGACCTGTATTTCATCTATGGTCTTGATATGATCGAGCGTTACAATAAATCGCTCACACCTAACGAGGTAAAGAATGTTCTTGACTATTATAATGGCTCAGATTTGACTTTGTCTGAGATACTTAAAACTAAGGCTGGATGCAGAATGTCTATAGCGCCGCTGCCTGATCAGACATTCATTCTTACACTTCAAAGCCAGGGATATTCTGCTGACGCGAAAGTCATAGGACTTGACAAATCCATTAACTTCGATGCTAAATCATCCGATGAGATTGGAGCCAAGTCAGTAGGACGCGGTTATTTCGAAGTAAAAGGAAGTTTCTATTCCTGGTATCTTGAATTTGTCCGTTGGGAGAGCTTCAACGAAAATCAGGTCTGGATTCAGACGAACGTTCTGGAGAGATAATATACGTAGCCGACTGAATGGCGTTCGATAAATTACGCAAAAGAAAGAGGATGACCCAATTTTTGAGTCATCCTCTTTCTTTATCTCAGCTCAGAAATAATCCGCTCCGAACTTCAACCGCTTTAATGCTAGGCAGGCAAAAAGTCTACTGCAAGAATGGCTGTTAAGCTCCTAATACTCGTCCCAGGACTTGATCTGAATGTCATCTATGGACATCGAGCAGAATGCGCGGATGAATGCCGTAGCAAGTCTCGCATTGGTGAACAGCGGGATGTTGCAGTCGATGGAGGTACGGCGGATATGGTATCCGTTGGAAAGTTCCTCTTCGCTGAAGTTCTTAGGGATATTGATAACCATATCCACTTCCTTGTTGTGAATCATATCCAGCGCTGACGGGAACAATGCCTTCATTGAAGGATTTTCAGCCTCAGACGGCCAAAGCACACGTTTGCAAGGTATGCTGTTCTCTATGAAATACTTGTATGTACCCGCAGTCGCGTACAATTCGTATCCTTTCTCTGCCAGCAGCTTGCAGGCAGTCAGCATATCGGCTTTCTGGAGAGGGTCTCCTGTAGAAAGCAGAATCCTCTTTTCAGGAATAGTGTTTCCGACGGATAAAACTGATTTCAGCAACGCCTCGTCCAAATCGTCTCCGATACAGCCTACTTCACCGGTAGATGACATATCTACGCCGAGCATAGGGTCGGCTTCCTCGAGACGTGCAAAAGAGAATTGAGAGGACTTGACACCTACATAATCAAGGTCGAATGCGCTCTTCTGAGGCGCAGCCGGATGCTTTCCGAGCATAACCTTGGTAGCCAGTTCGATAAAGTTTATTTTAATGACCTTTGACACGAACGGGAAGCTCCTGGACGCGCGAAGATTACATTCTATAACCTTGATCTTGTTCTCCTTGGCGAGGAACTGGATATTGAAAGGTCCTGAAATATGCAGGGCGCCGGCAATCTTGTGCGCAATCTTCTTGATACGCCTGACTGTCTCGACATAGAGTTTCTGCGGAGGAAACTGGATTGTAGCGTCTCCCGAATGGACACCGGCATATTCTATATGCTCGGAAATGGCATAAGCCAGGATTTCTCCGTCATCTGCGACCGCGTCAAACTCAATCTCCTTGCACCTGTACATAAACTTGCTGATTACGACTGGATGCTCCTGAGAAACATCTGATGCAAGAGAAAGGAAGTGTCTCAACTGCTCTTCGTCGTAGCAGACATTCATCGCAGCACCCGAAAGCACGTATGAAGGCCTTACCAGGACAGGGAATCCGACCTTTGAGATGAACTTGTCGACATCATCCATCGTCGTCAACTCGCTCCATTCCGGTTGGTCAACCCCGAGAGCATCGACAATGCTGGAGAATTTATTTCGATCCTCCGCACGGTCTATATCGCTTGCCTTGGTGCCGAGAATCGGAATGTCGTGACTGGCAAGACGCAGGGCCAAATTATTAGGAATCTGTCCGCCAACAGACACGACAACACCATGAGGAGTCTCCAGTTCGATTATATCCAGGACCCTTTCGAATGTAAGTTCATCGAAATAGAGCCTGTCACACATATCATAGTCTGTAGAAACGGTTTCCGGATTGTAATTTATCAGCACTCCCCTGTACCCCTCTTTACGGATAGTCTCGATGCAATTGACTGAGCACCAGTCAAATTCCACGGAACTTCCTATTCGATATGCTCCAGAGCCGAGCACAACCACAGACTTGCCGTCATTCTCGAACTTGATGTCATTATACGTTCCGTTATATGTCAGGTAGAGGTAATTTGTTGCAGCCGGGAATTCAGCGGCAAGTGTATCTATCTGCTTGACTACCGGAACAATACCGTATTTCTTTCTCCACTCTCTGACCTCATCCTGATGTTTCTTGGAATCGCCTGCATCCTTGAACACAGCCCTTTGAATCTGGAAATCAGAGAAGCCCTGACACTTGGCGTGATGCAGAAGATCCACAGGCATCGCCTCCAGACTGTCATAGGAATTCATTGAATTATAGGTAGATACTATGTTCTGCAGCTTATCGAGGAACCATTTGTCAATCTTTGTCAGCTGATGAATCTGATCGACCGTATATCCGGCACGCATTGCCTTGGATATTACGAAAATACGCCTGTCAGTAGGCTCTTTCAGCGCTTCATCTATATCCGCAACCTGAAGTTCCTTGTTGCCGACAAATCCGTGAGCGCCCTGACCGATCATTCGGAGTCCTTTCTGAATTGCCTCTTCAAATGAACGCCCAATCGCCATCACCTCACCTACGCTCTTCATACTTGACCCGATCTTGCGGGACACGCCGTGGAACTTGGAAAGGTCCCAACGCGGAATCTTGCAGACTATATAGTCAAGAGCAGGCTCGAAGAATGCCGGAGTGGTCTTTGTCACTGAATTTTTCAGGTCAAACAGACCGTAACCCAGGCCGAGTTTTGCAGCTACAAAAGCAAGAGGATAGCCTGTAGCCTTGGAAGCAAGTGCTGAAGACCTTGACAGTCTGGCATTCACTTCAATAACCCTGTAATCCATCGCATCCGGGTCGTAAGCATACTGTACGTTACATTCACCGACGATACCTATATGTCTGACAATCCTAATGGAAAGTTCGCGAAGGAAATAATAATCCTTATTGGACAATGTCTGTGACGGAGCGACTACGATACTCTCGCCTGTATGGATTCCGAGAGGGTCGAAGTTCTCCATATTACATACAGTGATACAGTTGTCGTATTTGTCACGGACAACCTCATACTCAATCTCTTTCCATCCCTTGAGAGATTTCTCGACCAGGACCTGAGGTGAGAACGAGAACGCCTTTGCGCACAGTTCTTCCAGCTGCTCGTCATTGTCACAGAATCCGGAGCCCAAACCGCCGAGAGCATAAGCAGCGCGCACGATGAGCGGATATCCGAGTTCGTGAGCAGCTTTGCGCGCCTCCTCCATATTTGCGGCAGGATGCGACTTGATTGTCTTCACGTCAATCTCTTCCAACTTTTTGACAAACAAATCTCTGTCTTCCGTATCCATAATTGCCTGCACTGGGGTACCCAGAACCTGCACGCCATATTTCTCAAGCACATTGTGCTCATACAGTTCGACTCCGCAGTTAAGCGCAGTCTGTCCCCCGAACGAGAGCAGAATTCCCTGCGGACGTTCTTTCGCAATGACTTTCTCCACAAAGAACGGCGTTACCGGAAGGAAATAAATCTTGTCAGCGACACCCTCTGAAGTCTGTACGGTAGCGATGTTAGGATTGATCAGCACTGTTTCTATCCCTTCTTCACGAAGCGCTTTGAGAGCCTGAGAGCCGGAGTAGTCAAATTCACCGGCCTGACCGATTTTCAATGCTCCTGAACCCAGTATGAGGACTTTCTTGATATTCTGATTTTTCATACTTTCAAAAATTTTCACGTTCTGTTTTCCTACTGTCAAATGATTACGCTCCGTAGGTTATTGTATTTTGCTGATGAATTCGTCGAAAAGAAATTCCGTATCTGTAGGACCGCTTGAGGCCTCAGGATGGAACTGCACTGAACAGAACGGCTTGGACTTATGACGGATACCTTCGTTTGTGCCGTCGTTCATATTTACAAACCAAGGTTCCCAGTCACTGCTGAGAGCAGTCGGGTCAACCGCATATCCGTGATTCTGCGATGTGATATAGCATTTGTTGGTACCGACCATACGCACCGGCTGGTTGTGACTTCTGTGTCCATATTTCAGTTTGTATGTAGTCGCGCCTGCGGCTCTTGCCATAAGTTGATTTCCCATACATATACCGAAAATCGGCTTGTCCTGCTGCATTGCCTTACGCAGGTTGTCAACAGTCTTCTGGCAGAATTCTGGATTGCCGGGGCCGTTTGAGATGAATAGTCCGTCATAATCCAGCGACAGGAAGTCATAATCCCACGGCACACGGATAAGCTCTACTCCCCTGTCCACAAAGCATCTCAATATATTGTGCTTAACGCCGCAATCCACCAGCACGACCTTCTTGTCTCCTGAGCCATAGCGGATTACCTCTCTGCAGCTGACCACGTCTATCTGATTGTCAAGATTAGGATCGTGAATCTCCGACTCAGCCGGCTCTCCGTCCGGAATAATCTGCCCGAGCATAGAACCGTTATCCCTCAGCATCTTAGTAATTTCTCGCGTATCGACTCCGTAGATTCCAGGAATTTTCTGTTCCTTCATCCACGTGTCCAGGCTCTTGACGGCGTCCCAGTGACTGTACTCGAAAGAATACTCCGAGATGACAAGCCCGCGGACCCAGATCTTCTCCGATTCGAAATTCTTTGATATCCCGTATTGGTCAACGCCCTCGTCAGGAACGCCGTAATTACCTATCAATGGATAAGTTACACAGAGGATCTGACCCGAATACGAAGGGTCGGTAAGGCTTTCTGGATAGCCTACCATTGCTGTCGAGAATACAACTTCCCCGTCGCAAGGTTTGTCATATCCGAATGACCAGCCTTTCAATTCCATTCCGTTCTGAAGACGAAGTGTAGCACGAAGTCTTTTTTCCATATTATATGTATATCGTTTAATTCTAATCTTTTGCGCTGGAGCCGAACACCTCGCAAGCAACAAAAAAAATGACCATTCCTTAACGGAAACGGTCAATCAAAAACAATAGAACTACGGAGACTTGAGCTCTGTAAAAATACCGATATGTTCAAATATGTCTCGAAGTTCATTTCTGAAATACTTGATTTCGGATTGCGAATTTAAGACAATTTCCGCAAATATGAAAACAGAATCCGCTAATTATTTAAGGATTACACATTGCACAATTCGACGAAAGAATTAATTTTGCGCCCGAAAAGACATTTACTTAACAGATAGATATGAAAATCAATGAAGAAAAGGCAAGAGGGACCTTTTCAAAATGGCTTCCTGTGATAAGCCTGACATTTTCCGCATTTATCTTCAACACATCGGAATTCATTCCGATCGGCCTCCTGACAGACATAGCAAATGACTTCAGCATAACTGAGTCAAAAGCAGGGTTACTCATCACCATATACGCCTGGGTTGTCGCAATCGCGTCATTGCCGCTTATGATGACATTTTCAAAGACTGAGAACAAGAAACTTCTGCTTTCCATTGTAGCACTGTTTACGGCAAGCCACGTTTTGTCCGGATTCGCCTCATCATACGGTATGCTGATGTTCTCCAGAATGGGTGTCGCCTGCGCACACTCGATATTCTGGTCAATGGTAACGCCTTTCGCTGTAAGAGTCGCGCCTGACGGAAAAAGGTCTGTCGCCCTGAGTATGATAGTCACAGGTTCTTCCGTTGCAATGATTGTGGGCCTTCCGCTTGGGCGTGCAGTAGGTCTTATGGTCGGTTGGAGAGCCACATTCCAGCTCATAGGAGCACTTGCCGCCATTATTTTCATTATTCTGGCGTGCGTGCTGCCAAAGACACCGAGCGACAACGACATCTCGCTTAAATCATTGCCGAAACTTCTCAAGACACCGGGGCTTATCGGGACTTATATTCTTACCGTAATCGCAATCACGGGACATTTCACGGCATACAGCTACATCGAACCGTTCCTGTCTCAGGTAGCAGGATTGTCTGAAAATCTGATCACTATTATCCTCGCAATGTTCGGTGTTGTCGGAATTGTCGGCAGCGTGATATTTTCCAAGTACTATGACCGGAATTCCCTCATTTTCATAAGATTTGCAGTGCTGGGAGTATGTCTGTTCGTACTGCTGCTCCGTGTTGCGGCTATGAGTCCGGAAACGGCTGTGCTAAACTGCATCGTCTGGGGGCTTGCGATAAATTTCTACAACCTTGCGTTCCAGTCCGAGATAATTCGGATTGCGCCACACGGCACATCAATAGCAATGTCCATCTACTCGGGCATATACAATCTGGGAATCGGCTCCGGGGCACTTGTGGGAGGCATAGTATGCTCACACCTAGGAATTGGGAACGTAGGATATATCGGCGGAGCAATCGGGATAATCGCCGCTTTATACTGCTTATTCAGATATATTCCTCTCATATCGAGAAAATAGCCCTGAAGCGCTGAAACTTAAAGATGGAGGAGCGTCGGGAGGCTGTCATATCGGTTTTGATAAACGTCAGTATGCGGAAACATTGTTGATGCATGGACAAGCTCTTGCGCTATCAAATACGATACGGATACCATTGGTCTTAATCTTGTCGAAACGGAGAATACGCTTGTAGCCGACGGTCGTGGTTTCTTCTTTCTGGACAAGTTTCACCCAGTTCTTGCCGTGCAGGCAATATACTGTAAATGATTTCACCCGTTGACCCAATGGGATGTATTCCTGAAGCAAAAGACGTGAAATCTCCTTCTCACGGCTGAGTCTGAATTCAATGCTTGCTCCATTTATTTTCTTCGAAGTCCAATAAGTGTCATACTGTCCGTCGGTTATATTCTTGCCTATATGCTCGCCCTGTTTGCTGTCAACTGATGGAATGACACCCTTCAGAACATCTACAGACATTTCCTGCTGTATTTTCTTGTAGAAATTCACCGCATTGGCTGAATCGACAGGGTGAATCAGTCCGTTCCTGTCAACCGGAAAGTTAAGCAGGAATGTGGCGTTGTGTCCGACACTTCTGTAATAAAGGTCGCAAAGTTCGTCCGCTGTCTTGACCTTGGAATCTTCACTCTCGTGATAGAACCATCCGGGTCTGATGGAAACGTCGCACTCAGCAGGCGTCCACTGGTCGCCGTCCTCCCAACCATACTGCAGTTGTTCATAGTTTTCGTAACCCGGATAGACCGTATTGGAAGGAATCATAGACCAGCAGGTCTCACCTGCAAATCCTTTCTCATTGCCGACCCAACGACACCCAGGGCCACCGTCGCCAAAGATGACTGCATTCGGTTGCAAACTGTCAACTATCTGGTAGAGTTTGTCATACTCGTAATAGTTTCTGCGGTCAATGGTTCGCTTCTCCGCCGCGCCGCCGTACCAGCCGTCACCGCCATTGGCGCCATCAAACCACACCTCAAAGATTTCGCCATAATTGCTGAGCAGTTCCTTGAGTTGTCGTTTGTAATACTCGACATAATACTTCGAGCCGTAACTTGTCTGGTTTCTGTCCCACGGCGAGAGATAGATGCCGAACTTCAAGCCGTATTTTCTGCAAGCCTGTGACAGTTCTCCTACAATGTCGCCGTCGCCGTTCTTGTACGGAGAGTTGCGGATGCAGTAGTCGGTGGTACGAGTTGGCCACAGGCAGAAGCCATCGTGGTGTTTTGCCGTGATGATGACGCCTTTCATACCTGCGGCGACAAGCACTCTCGCCCATTGTTCGCAATCCAAGTTCTTGGGATTGAATGTCTTGACGTCAGAATCGCCATAGCCCCACTCCTTGTCATTGAACGTATTCAAACCGAAGTGAATGAAGGCGTAGGTCTCCATTTTCTGCCACTCTACTTGTTCAAGACTCGGAACCGGTACTACAGGGGCCACCTCGATTTGGCTTTTTTGTCCCCAAGTTGTCAGAGCCGCAAGCCCCAACACCACGCTTAACAACAATTTCTTTCTCATATTCTCGATATCACTCTTTGATTACAATGTCAACATTGACTCTCCCGACATCATCCCTCACTTCTTCTCGTAAATATATGATTTTTTTTGTATCTTCGCTTGAATAGTTGGACGTCGGCGCAAGTCACCAACATAAAGCTTATGACAGGCCGATGACAGATTTAAGGACAACACATTTGTTATATGCTATACCCTATTGGAATACAGACATTTGCAGACATACGCAATAATGGATATGTTTATGCTGACAAGACGGCTCTTATGTTTCGCCTTGCCTCCACCGGCAAGTATTATTTCCTGAGCCGTCCGCGCAGATTCGGAAAGAGTCTTCTCGTGTCGACGATGGAGGCGTATTTCAGCGGAAAACGGGAACTTTTCAAAGGGCTGGCGGTGGATTCGCTTGAGAAAGACTGGATTGAATATCCCGTGTTGCATCTGGACTTCAGCG
>CAVKAQ010000051.1:0-16396 GCA_963654225.1 Butyricicoccaceae bacterium
ATGTACTATGCCTTTGACGAGTCAAGGTTGATTATTGTCGCCTTCTCATTTACCGACTATTACGTATCAAATAGGTAAAATTACCTATTTGACGGGCTTGTCGTGCGCTTTATCTTTGGACTCGAGAAAATAGTTTACAGATATGAAAAAGATTTTATCGATAGTGAAGATAGGGCTGGCAGTTATGAGCGTGTCTCTGGTCGGAGTAGCGTGCAGTAAAGCAAAAGGGGGACCTCAAGTGAGTTCGGTTTCGATTACTCCGAGCAGTCTTTTGATTGATGAGGGGACGTCTAAGGAACTTGCAGTGGAGGTATTGCCGGAGAATGCAGCTGATAAGACTCTCAAATGGGCGTCAAGTGCATCTGATATAGTTTCGGTTGACAAAAACGGAAAGATTTCTGCATTGAAGGAGGGCGTAGCTACAATTACGGCGATGTCAGTCGGTATCGGTGTGTGTGGAGTTTGTGAGGTGGAAGTGCTGAGAAATCTTGCTTCGGATTTCGACCCGGGATTCGCAAAAGCTTTGCAGGAAAAGGGCTATATATCCAACACTGTCAGAATAATCAAATATGACGTCTCTGAAATATCTGAAGTAGAGCTTAATGATGCGTTTTATAACACAGATGCAGCTAAGTTAACTTCATTGTCCGGCATAGAATATTTTACGAATCTGGAAGTCCTGGATGTGCGTGGAAATGAAATTGCTGACATCGATTTAAGTAAAAATTTATCCCTGAAAGGACTTCTTGTGAGCAAAAATAAACTGACGTCTCTTGATGTCAGCAATAATGTTGTTCTGGAAAAATTGTCTGCGTATGAGAATAATCTTAGTACCCTTGAAGTCGGCAAAATAACTTCATTGACAATGATTGTCGCAAATAAAAACAAACTGACCGCTATAGATGTGAGTAAATGTGATGCGTTGACATATCTTGACCTCGAACAGAATAATCTGCAGTCTATTGATATAAGCAAAAATAAACAGTTGAAAACCCTGTTTTGTGTTAATAATCCAGGCAATGACAAGAATGTGTTTGAATTATATGTTTGGAACGGTTTTGTGAGACCAAGCGATTTCTTTCCTAAAGATGGCGATACCTGGAGTTTTGAAGGCAATAGGGTGACATTGGAATATATATACAAGTAGACTTGAAAAAATATTTATAAAGGACTGAGAACTATGAAAATGAGATTTATGACTGCGATGGCAGTGTTGGCGGCGGGGATTGTGATTCTGCCTTGCTGCAAGAAGGATGAAAATAAGGAGACACCTGTGACTCCGGAGCCTGAGAAAGTGGCTGTGGAAAGTGTGAAGTTTGACTTCGAAGGAGAAACGGTCCGTCTTTTTACCGGCACCTCATACTCCCTTTCGGCTACAGTTGAGCCGCAAAACGCTACGGACAAGTCTTTGACTTGGGCTGTTGATGATAAGAAGGTAGCTGAGATTGATGAAAACGGAAATATTTCAGCACTCAAAGCTGGCGATGCGGTCATTACGGTAAGCGCCGGAGATAAGAACGCGACACTGAAAGTCCACATCACCCAGGCTGAGTTTTCTCAGTCGTCTTTGACAATATATGTCGATCAGGAATCTTCCCTGTACGACTATTTTGTCGGAAATGAGTGGCCGTTTGATAATTTCGACCTGTATTCCAGCAACGAGTCAGTTGTAAAAGTGAACTCGCATAAGATAATCGGAGTGTCCGGAGGTACTGCTGTCATAACGGCAAAATATAACAGCGGATCGGGCGCCCCGAAATACCGGACAGCACCGAATATGAGTATGGAAGTGACAGTGAAAGAATATTTCGTAGCGGATGTTACGGATGTCTTCAGTGTGACAAACAGAGGTGTGGGGTTGACTACCAGCATTACCGCTGGGACTGTCCACGTGGGCGACAAGGTGAGGCTTCTGCAGCCGACCGATGCGAACGGAAATTACATAGTGGCTGTCAATTCTATAGAGATGTTTAAAAAATACATTGATTATGCTACTAAGGGCGATAAACCTGGTATCCTTCTCGGAGATCAAGTCGATAAAAGTAAACTCCAAACAGGCTCTGTGTTGATGTCGGATGATGCTGCGGATTTCATAGTGCCGGCGTCAAAAATCTATGGTACCGCCAACGTGACAAAGAAGGTAGCAGAGAACTCCAGCGCGCAGTTCTATTCTCACGGTTGTGAAGTTACAGGAACTTTTACGTATCTGGACGGATATGCGTCATTAGAGCCTAATCAGACTAATACAGCTGTTGAGGTAACCATAGCCGAAGGATACAAACTGATCTGTAATAAAGGTCAGAAAATAACATTCCGCGACGGCGAAAAAGAAATCGGCACAGTTGTAATCACAGGCTATGACGTCGCAGATGTGAAATACGAGGATGTGAGCAAATAGTAGTTCTGCACGAAAAAGATGCAAGTTTTGCTGAAATCTGCACTAAAAAAGTGCAAAAATCCGTAAAAGTTGCACGAAATTGATGCAGAGTTGGCTATCCGATGGTTATTCCAATTGACAGTGTGTTGCCGAAATTGTCCACTACGGTGATGCTGTGGCTGCCTGGTGATGGGCGTACGCGCATTTGATGTACGAAGCGTGTCTCGCCTATGTAGTCTTGGTCGATGTGCCAATAGACAGTGGCGTTGCGGTTGTGATGTGCGAGGTTGAGAACCAGTTCTCCTGCCGAGCCGTCCAACTGACGAGGCAACGTGATCCTGCTGCCGTTTTCCGGATAGATGAATTCCATAACGGGTTCTCCTCCATTCGTAGCGGCATCATTATGCGATGAAGTGGTCTGGGTAGATTTTTTTCTAGCCCAATTGCCATTTACTGCATTGTTGTCGAATAGGTTGGACTGCGTATTCCTTGACGTTTCGAAACCGTATTCCGGGTGCTTCTGGCGGTAGAACCATTCCATTGCAGGAGGCAATTGGAATGTGCTTTCGCCGTTTGCTTTGCGGTGATACGGGCAGGGCTTGCCGTGAAGGCCGGCGGCAGGGATGTCAAGGGTATCGACATCGTTGCAGTATGGCCCGGCAAGGAATCCTGAAACTCGGCAGACTTCGGCGGAGCAGATATGCACATCTGAATCCAGATGGTCCAAAGCAGGGAACCAGGCAGGACCGTTAGCCGGGAGAATGTTGAAAATCTCGAACATCACAGGGCCGGCGGTGCGGGCTCCGAGGAGCCCCGGGGCGCCAACGCCTCCGGCGTTGCCCGCCCACACTCCGACCGCCACGGTCGGAGTCGCACCGACTGCCCAGGCATCCCTGTACCCATAGCTGGTGCCCGTTTTCCACGCCACCTTCTTGACCGAATTTATTATGTGCCAGTCTATCTCATCCGGCCGGCTCACCTCCTTCAGCGCATCAAAAGTGTAGAACAACGCCACCGGGTCGTCGTCAGAACCGTGTGCCGCTTTAACTGTTCTTGCCTTCCGGTCGGCTCTTCCTCTATTATCGTCTGTCATTCCGCACGCCGCAAGATATTCTCTCGCCATAGAGGCATACGCCGCAGTTACCTCGTCAAGCCGGCACTCTCCGCCGCCGAGAATAAGCGAAAGCCCGTAGTCTGAAGCGCTGCGCCCGAAAGTCGTCAGCCCGCGTTCCCGCAGCCGTTCCAGAAACTTCTGCACCCCGTACATCTTCAGAAGATGCACCGACGGGACATTCAATGACCTGCTTAACGCCTCCGCAGCCGGCACAGCTCCCTCATAAGTCATATCATAATTCTGCGGCGTGAAACCGTTGATGTTGACCGGAGTGTCCGCAAGCAGCGAGTATGGCAGTATCGTCCCGTCCGACAGCGCGTCGCAATACAGAAATGGCTTCAGAATGCTCCCGGAACTCCTTGGTGCTCTGGCAATGTTTACATTAGCCCCGAGCCTCTTCCTGTCCGGATTGGCATTTCCGACATAAGCCAGCGCCTCGCCGGAATTTACATCGATTACCACTGCAGCCAGGTCGTTTATCCCCTCGACAGCCAGCTCGTCGTTCTTTCTGTCCAGTATCCTCTCCACCTCCCTCTGTAAGTGGATGTCCAATGTCGTTCTGACGTATTTGTTGCTTTCAGCCTTCTTATTTGCTGAAGTCTTGCGCCCTTTATTTTTGCATGCGTTCTGACTTTGCGCGAATCTGGAACTTTTATTCTTATCCCGTTTAAGTGCTGACTTCCAGAGTGTCATCTCACTGCGTCCAGGCCCTTCACTCGTTGATTTCTGAAGCCCTGTTTCTTCATCGGACAATATCACTCTGAACGCCTTTCCCTCGTCACTCCAGTTGCCCGACGCAATATCATCCACAAGCTGCGAAGCATAAGACGGCAACGCTTCAGGCGCCTCCGGCAACGGCTCCGAGCAGGCAAGACAACATTCGGATTCTCCAATCATGCCTCTGTCCTTCAACTTGTTCAGGAGTCTGTTGCGCTTGGCCTCGAGTCTCTCCCGATTCTTGCCCAACCTGATGCTGGACGGCGAATTCGGCAGAACTGCCAGCGTTGCCGCCTCTCCCCAGGACAAGTCGGATGCCGGCCGACCGAAATATCTCCACGATGCGGCCTCCAGTCCTACGACATTGCCACCGAACGGGGCGTGTGCCGCATAAAGCTCCAGTATCTCGTCCTTTGAATATCTGAATTCCAGCCTCGTGGCAAGTATGGCTTCGATGAGTTTCTGCCACACCGTCCGTTCTTTTCCCCGGGACATCCTCACCACCTGCATAGTCAGAGTACTTCCTCCGCTGACAATGTGGCCTGCTTTCGCGTTGGCTGCCACTGCCCGGCAAATCGCCACAGGATTCACGCCCCAATGCCATCTGAACCATCGGTCCTCGAACTCGATGACAGCTTTTTTGTATTTCTCCACGCCGTCAGTGCCGGAATCCGCGTATGTCTGAGCCGGAAATCTCCATTGCCCGTCCTCCGCGATGCGCGCCCCGAGCAACTCCCCGTTCCTGTCAACCACGACCGTTGACCATTTGCAGTCTGGGAACAAGTCTTTCGGCAGACAGCAGACATACCAGCACAGCAACGCGAAAACTCCGGCAAAAATACATCTCTTGCCGATGCTCCATCCTCTGCGTATATGCTTGTCAGCCAATTTCATCAGTCTGCATTTTCTAAAAAAATAAAGCATCTGCCACTCGGCAAATGCTTTAAAAATCAAGCTTGAAGAGCGCTTCAATCTTTTTGATAAACATCTCAAAAGCGAAATTACAATTTTATTTCCGATTTGCAATACGAGGCCTTGGTGATAAATGATGCGATTATTCCTTCAAACTGAAAACGAAGCTTCCGGTCTTTATGTGATTTTGCCGGATAAGAAGCAATTTTATAGCAATTTTGCCGATTAAGCCTAAAACCGAAGGATATAGTCTTCGCCTTCTTTGAAAGCGTTGCACTTCTCAAGGTACGCCTTTGTTTTATCGAAATCGTCCCCGGTCAGATTTGCACTGAACTCACGCACTCTGGAGATAGCTCTGATAAACACTGACGGGTCTCCCCGTCGTGTCAGCCGTCTCAGAGAGTTGAGATAGTCGTCGCGGAACACCGTTGGGATAATTATTTTTGACTGATCCGCACAGACCATCTCAGCGTTCATCATTATGCGGGATATGCGTCCGTTGCCGTCATTGAACGGGTGAACCTCGCTTACCATGAAAAGCATGAACAGAGCTTTTGAGAAAGGCGATTCGAGGGCACGATAGTATTCATACCCTTTAACGAGAGTGCCGCGTACAAGGGTGTAGTCCACGAAATGGGTATCTCCTGCGTGATTGTTCTTCATCTTGAACATCCCCGGATCGCGGTCGGGTCTGGCCGCCATCATGACCCGATGCCGTTCCTGCAATATCTCAATCAATTCCTCGGCCGAGTCTGGCGTACGCAGCATTTCACGTCGACTGGACACAATCTGGAATGTGCCCAGCACATCGTGGGAGTCGGCATTCCTTGCCGGCATAGGCTGCCCCGTATCAATGATTGCCCGGGCCTCCTCTATTTCGAATTCCGTACCTTCGATGTAATTCGAGAAGTAACTTTCGAAGAAGGCGAAGTTTCTAAATTCTGAGTTTGTCTGATTGGGGTCCTCAATGACCGGAAACACCTCATTATGCAAGGACTCAAACAGAATTTCGAATAATTTCACCCTGTCTCCGTCGTAAGGAAGCCCCGCCACACGGGCTTTCGCCCCCTCTGAAGTGAGCACGCCGGATGGCTTGGTGGACAGCAACGCGCCGATTATTCCGTTCAAGGTCTCAAACTCCTCCGTCATCCCCAACTGCTCCGAGGTCGCTCGCGCCTTGTCCCGGAACTCATTTAGCCCGGCCTCGCCGTTTACCTGAAGCAACTTCTCCAGGCTCTTCTCGATGGACTCACGGGGCAGGCACTTTGAATCGCTTCCGTTTCTTGCACGACCTTTCTGGAGGTTCTCAAGGACGCGTCTCTCATTGCTTGCCACGAACAGGTTCCCGATGAACGGCCTGTCGTTTTCTGTGCCTGCGGGGCCTTCCAGCAGATGGACCTTGACTCCCAGCAAATTAACGACCTTTGAGTAGGAATATGTCAGGAAGATGTCACCGTTTTCGGTCGGCTTCAACTCAAACGCCGACCTGTGACTTATCACCGCCTTGGGGTACAGTTCGCCAAGGATATAGAAGAGATTCCTTTTTACTATCACTTCCGGTTCTTCATCCATATTGGTCGTGTAAACCTTGGGCGCTATTTTTCTGAGTCTGTTGCTCTTTATCATAGCGGTCTTCTTCGACGTCTCCGTTTTATCGGAAGTTGCCATTATGATCTCATGGATGTTGATCATACCCCTCTAAATTTTTCTTATAACATTGTCTCTGACCGCAAAAGTAAGCAATTTTGTCGGATAAGAAGCGGTTTTATAGCAATTTTGTCGATTAAGCCTAAAACCGAAGGATCATCTCTAGTATTTTAGTAAGAAGAATTAAAGCGCCCGGGTCAAGAGTGAATTTTATTCTGAGCTTAGGACTTGGGCGCTTTGATGATGTGAAGTTTGATAATCAACCGTCTAACAACCGGCTATGTGCGCAGTTGCTTCGTGACGATTGTGGTTGGCTTGTAACGCTTATCTCGTCACACTCGCGGTGCCGGAGGCGGTGCAGGCGGAGATGCTCGGGTTGTACATCGCTTCGCAGGTTACTGACGGAAGTATGAACTCGCCCTCATAAGCGGCTCTCAACCGCACGCGGAACTCCTTGTAAGTATTTCGCGGCAGGCTGAAATAGAATACGTTGCGGTCATCACGTATATCCAGATAATCGTATTTTCCGTTAGAAGGCACATCCTGCCCTGTCATTCTCTCGTTTATGATTTCCCAGCCTGAAGGAATGATTTCAGTCAGAGCCATATTGTAATAATCCGAAACGGCGCTCGGGTTGGTGACCCTGATGACTGCCGCGAACTCGCTGCCCTGACGCAGGGATGCAGGATTCACAGCGCTCCCGTCATTTGCCTGATATTTGACGTCAAGCCTCAGCCCGGATGCCTTTGCGGCCACAGCTTTGCCGGAATCTCCGCGCGATACTGTCGTGAGACGCACATAGACAGAGCCGTCAGATTCATTCTGTACAGTCACGTTGCCGGAATCTGAATTTATGCCGGCAGTGATGCGGCTGTTGTCTGATGGCTTGGCTGTCAGAGACTTGACTCCGCTTCCGTCATTGATATCGACGCTGATGTTAGTCCCGGTGACATCCTTGGCAAGAAGGCTCATCGCCTTGCTCGTGAATGCGGACTCCTGTGTTGACATAGACCACGGAGCAAGGCTGTCATCCTTGTCCCCGTTTGCATAAACTATTGCTGACGAGATGTTTCCGGTGCGCACAAGAGCCTCGATTGCAATCGCCCTGTCCCTAAGCGGCGTTCCGTATGTGGCAAGATTGTCCTTCCATTCTGACGGATTCTCTGATGTCGAGTTGAGAATCTCGCTTCCCACATTCTTCTTGCCGCATACTGCATAAGCCGATGACAACATCATTGATGCCTGCCAGGACAGATTGCCACTTTCCTTCATCCTGTTCATCGCGGCTTCGTCCGACTTGTCGGCAAGAGCCATAGAATAGAGCCTGTAGGCCTGAGTGAGGTCGCTGAGCTCATGCACTTTTGCCGTTTTGTAATTCCGGACGCACTGTTTCTGGAATTTAAGCCAGGAGGAGACGACGCCAGAGTTGACATCATATCCGTTGGCACGCGCGGTGGCGAATAACTCTCCCGCCATCGACGTTATCCATTCGTCAGAATGCGTGTTGCCAGGCCAATATGCGAAGCCTCCGTCAGACAGCTGGCGAGAATAAAGCTCCGTGAGAATGGCCGGAATCATAGATTTTGCCTTTTCCACGTTTTTCTGCGACAGCATAGGCATAGCGTATAGCAGACTCAGACCTTTGGCAGTGAGCTGTTCCGTGCACGAGTGCTGATAATTAGTCATAAAGCAGAACAGCGCATCCCAGTCTATGGACGGATAACTGCAAGCCTCTATCTTAGCATATCTGTTGCCCTCGGTTGCGAAAGGCTTGTAGGTTAATGTTTTGCTTTCTCCCTTTCCGAGCAGGACTTCCTGCGTGGCGACAACGTCGGGTGCAGGGTCGCGGACCTCGATGCTCACTGATTCTGTCATACGGTGACCGTTGCCGTCTGCGGTGACAGTCACTTTCGCCTGTCCCTCACCTGTGGCCTTGAGCGCGAACCTGACTATGCCGTCTCCCTTGCCGTTGAAGTCAACAGCCTGTCTGTCAGCTCCGTCCACTGCAAGCGGGCCCTCGCATTTTACAGACACATCTACCTTGTTGATGCCGTCTTCCATTACGAACACGTTTACCGGAAGCGTAATGTTCTCGCCGACGCCCGCAACTCTCGGCAATGTCGGCAGAATCATCACCGGAGATGTTACAGGAACCGTCTTTTCTGCATTTCCATAGGCCCCGTCGTTGCCGGCTACCACCATTACTCTCACGCTTCCGACATACATAGGGAGCGTTATCGTATGGGTGATTGACCCGCGTTTCAATGTGTATGGACCGGAGGCGTTGTGCGCGTCAGCACCTGTTCCAAGACGGAACGGACCCATAAATTTCACTACAGGGTTGAACCTGTTCTCCTTGCGCGAAGCCTTCATCATAGCCATATCGCCTCCGATGCTGAACATCGCGGACATAGGCCCTCCGGTATTGCAGAATACGTCGTCGTAAATGTCCCAAGTATTTATCCCAAGCGCCTCTCTCTTGTACATCGCGTTCCACGGGTCCGGAGTCCTGAATGCGGTGAGGTCCAGAAGACCTTCGTCCACGATTGCCAGGGTGTAAGTCATCGGCTTTCCGTTCTTCTCGCTCACTTTTATCGTGAACGGCTCTTCAGGATGAACCTTGTCCGCCATCGTGATTACGGGATTCAGATGCGAATCCGGATTCTCCACCATCACCGGCTGGACTCCGTACATTCTGACAGGCAGGTCGTTAGACGAATTTCTGTAAGGCTGGACGAGAGTGATATGCACATAGAAATTTGGTGCCATATCTTCCCGTATCCTTATCTTGTACGGCGTGTCTGTCCCGGAAGTCTTGACCCATTCGCTGGACATTACCTCGCTCCCGTTTTCTATGGATACGAGCGCCCTACCGTTCTCTGCAGCAGGGATATAGACGGTTGCAGTCTCCCCGGCCTTGTAACTCTTCTTGTCCAATGAGAAACTCAGCATTGCCGGTGCGTCAGGGTCGTTCCTGTCAGAACGCCCTCTGTACGCAGGCCAATCGACATAAACGGTTCCTCCAGTCGCGTGTCCGCTGTCGAGATCCTTTATATATATAAGGTATCGTCCCCAATCATCATCAGGAACGGTAAACGGAACTGTTATGTCTCCGTTCCCGGAAATGACTTTGCCTGAAAGGAATGCCGAAGCCCCTGAGCCGTTGATATATGAATCGAGCGGGTCTTGTCTGGATTCCCACCACCAGCTCCATTTCAGTTTGAATATGCGCCACTCGATGTTATGTCCGGAAACGCGCTTTCCGTTGGCATCCACTACCGCTACAAGTATGCTGTAGTCCTTGCCTGTCTCCAGATAACTGTCGGATGAAGGCATCTTCGCTCCGACGTATGCTGTGTAAGGGGAATATGGCAGTGTCAGTGTGCTGTAGCTTTCATCTCCGCCTTCTTCTGTGACAGACCCGAGCACATTGGCCTTGAGCATTCCCGGTGCCTGCGGAATCTTCGGCAGACTCACTCTCGCAGAGATATTTCCGTCATTGTCGAGCTTGGATTCGAAAAGATTGATCTCGGTAGATGTGAAGCTGCTTGCCGGGTCTGAGAATGTGTATCCGTCATAGCCCGAGAATGATTTGCCGCCCGGCGTCAATGTTATTGACAATTTCGAATTGAGACCTGAAGCGGCAGGGCCTGTGAGCCAGGTTGAGGCTATGCCGGCCTGGATGGCCGTGCCTCCCTGCAGAATCTTGGCGTTTATCTTGATGTTGACTTTGAGTCTGTTAGGCTTTATCGACTCGATCCTGAGAGGCTTGTGGAATGTTGCGCCTCCGAGCTTGAAATATGCGTTCCATGTGCCTGTAGGGCTGTCTTGAGTCGTCGCTAGGCTGAATGTATAGAATCCGTTGGCTGACGAATTGCAGATTCTTCTGGCAAAGAACTGTCCCTGAGGAGTATAAACATCCACCGATGCCGGGTGTGTGTCTGGCAGTTTCTCCGCGCTGTGTACCAGCATCGTCAGATGCAGAGTGTCTCCCGGTCTCCACACTCCTCTTTCTCCGTATATGAATCCCTTTATGCCCTTCTGCAGTTTCTCTCCGCCGGTGTCGAATCTGCTCAGCGATTTCACGTTGGAGTCCGTCATTTTCAAGTACGATATCGAATCGCCCTTCTTTACGACAACGATGAACGGCCGTCCTGTGACCTCGATTTCCGCGAGTCCGTCATAAGAACTCTTGCCCGCTCCAATCTGTTGCAGCTGGTAGTTCAATATCCTTATGTCCGCTCCCGAGACCGGTTCTGCGCTCAGCAGATTGCTTGCCACCACCCATACTTTTCCGTTCTTTCCGGCTGACTCGGCGCATTTCGCGATTACTCCGATGTCGGACGAAAGGAAATTCTTTGACGGATAATCATATACCATATAATATGTAGGCGTCGTAGGATCGTTTCTGTCGTTCCAATTGTATTGCTCCCAGTCATAATTGCTCTCATAATAATATGGATACGGCTCATCCCATACAAGTTCTTCCTCCTCGCTCATACTGCCTGACGAAGTGCTTACGATGCCGTCGCTGCTGTTCTTGATTCCGTTTCCCTTATAATATATATAGTATTCCGGTTTGAATGACAGTTTCAATCGGTAGATTGCATTCGGCTCTTTCTTGAACAGCCCGGAAAGGTCTATCGTGTACAACTGCCTTGATGTCAAGTCGTTGCTCTGGTCGGTGTCCAGTCTCAGCGTGCTGCTGTAGATTTTTCTTCCGGATCTTCTGATTGCGGAATCTCCGTTCAATCCGTTCTCCTGGAGATATGTCAATATATTGCTCGGGAATATCTCTATTACGCTGATATCCACCGCTTTGAGGTTAGCTGCAACAAACGGGATGACCAGCTGCTTCGTGTCCGGGAGAATATTGCCTTCCTGGCAGAATGCCACTGAAGGATTAGGGCTCTGGCTTTTGAATGTCTTCTGCCAGCTTTCTCCGAGCCTGTTGCCGTCAATGTCTTTGATTCCCGCATCGATGGTCACCGTCAGATTTCCGTTGCTGACGCCTTCGTAATATATCCGGAGATTGTTGTCACTTATTCTGGTCGTGGTCTTGATGCCCGAATTGTCGTTGGCAACACCTGATTGAGAATTGCTCAGCGTTGCCAATCCGTTGAGGTTCTGATCTTTGTCCAAAGGCTGCGAGAACTGCACGTCCATATATTTGTCCTCGCTTCCGAATACGTTGGCCGACAATACTTTGAATCCGTCTTTTGCGGGGATTTCCACTTTGAGGTCCTCGCATTCCGAGAAATTGGTGCTTCCCGGCTTGAATCTGACGGTAAGAGTCTGTTCCTTGTCGCTTCTGCTCAATCCTGATATGCTGAATGACAGGCAGTTGTTTTTTGCGGTAACTTCAGTCTCGACCGCATCCTTCCGTTCCTTCCAGACGACCTCGAGCAATGATTTCGGGTCGTCAGTGATGATGTCTTCGCTCAATGCCAATGCGCCCGACACTGTCGCGTGCTCTTTGTCCGACTCTGTGATGACAACCGAAGGCTCCTCGAAATATGCTTCTTTCCTGGCAGTCGTAAAGCTGAATTTGAAGGTCCTGTGAGCCTTGTCGGTCTTCATTGTCTTGCCGAGGTCGAAAGTGCCCTTATATGTTTTCCCCGGTTTCAGTTCGCCTTCATCCGGTATGAATTCAATGCGCTGGCTGTTGACCCATCTTGCCGAGCCCTTGATTGCCGGGGAGAACTTGAAAAGCGATGAAGCGGCTTTTGCTATTTCCGTTTCAGTGCCTTCTATGCCGTCAGCGGGGGATTTCAGTTCTATCACGATGCTGCTGTTTCCCGTGATGACTCCTCCGGTATATGCTTCAATATATTCTGCGAATATGCTGTCAGGATCTTTGCAATTGTTTTGTCTGCATCCTGAGAAAACGGCGGCGGAGATGCCTGCCATAAGGAATAACCTTATTATTAGATTGTTGCGCATAGCGTCAGTTATTAGAAAACCGCCGTAAAGATACATATTTCTGCCGTTTCCGTAAGGCGTCGTCCGTCATATTCATCGAGAATTTCGGAATCCTCCCGATATGTCAATTTGTCACATTGTGTCAGATGGCACAGCAGTTGATTTGTATGCCACCGGTTCCCGGATTGGAGAACCGTAATAAGTATATAAACATTAAAAATTATAGAATTATGATTAAACCATTGGCAGATAGAGTGGTACTCGAGCCTAAAGAGGCTGAGACCAAGACGGCTGCGGGACTTTATATCCCGGACACAGCGAAAGAGAAACCTCAGCAGGGAAAAGTTGTTGCCTGCGGACCTGGCAAAAAGGATGAACCTATGGAGGTTAAAGTAGGCGACGAGGTTCTTTACGGCAAATATGCCGGCACTGAGGTTACTGTAGATGATAAGAAATATCTTATCGTACGTCAGTCAGACATTATGGCAATATTATAATTTATAGGAGATTAGCATTATGGCAAAAGATATCAGATTCGACTCGGATGTACGCACGAGAATGAAACAGGGCGTTGACATTCTTGCTGACGCAGTGAAGGTTACACTTGGTCCTAAAGGACGCAATGTGGTTATTGACAAGAAGTTCGGTGCTCCTCAGGTTACCAAGGACGGTGTTACCGTTGCAAAGGAAGTGGAGCTTAAGGACAGGTTCGCCAATATGGGCGCGCAGATGGTCAAGGAGGTTGCTTCCAAGACTAACGAGCAGGCAGGTGACGGTACCACTACCGCTACAGTTCTTGCGCAGGCAATCATAAATGCCGGTTTGAAGAGCGTGACATCAGGTGCAAGCCCGGTTGACCTCAAGAAAGGTATTGACAAGGCTGTCGTTGCAGTAGTAGCTGACCTCAAGGCTCACAGCCAGGAAGTCGGAGAGGACTACTCAAAGATTGAGCAGGTCGGCACAGTATCAGCCAACAACGACGCTAACATCGGTAAACTTATCGCTGACGCAATGTCAAAGGTAAAGAAAGACGGCGTCATCACTGTTGAAGAGGCAAAAGGCACTGAGACAGAGGTTAAGGTAGTTGAGGGAATGCAGTTCGACAGAGGATACATATCTCCTTACTTTATGACAGATTCTGACAAGATGGAGGCAAGGCTTGACAGTCCGCTCATTCTTGTTACCGACAAGAAGATTTCCACGATGAAGGATTTGATGCCTATTCTCGAGCCTATCGCAAGGGAAGGAAAGTCACTTCTTATCATTGCTGAAGATGTTGACGGCGAGGCTCTTACAACTCTTGTTGTAAACAGACTCCGTGGCACTCTCAAGGTTGCCGCAGTCAAGGCTCCAGGTTTCGGAGACCGTCGTAAGGAGATGCTCCAGGATATCGCTACCCTTACAGGTGCAACATTGGTTTCAGAAGAAAGGGGATTCACTCTTGAGAATACTACTCCTGAGATGCTCGGTAAGGCAGAGAAAGTCACCATCACTAAGGAGAACACCACTATCGTAGGCGGTGCCGGAAGCAAGGAGGATATCGCGGAGAGAGTGGAGAGCATCAGAAAGCAGATAGCTGTTTCTACTTCAGAATATGACAAGGAGAAGCTCAAAGAGCGTCTCGGCAAGCTCGCCGGCGGTGTCGCTGTCCTTTATGTAGGTGCGACGACCGAGGTTGAGATGAAGGAGAAGAAGGACCGTGTGGAGGATGCGTTGAACGCTACCCGTGCTGCGGTTGAGGAAGGTTATCTTCCTGGTGGCGGTGTAGCTTACATCCGTGCGGTTGAGGCTTTGAAGAATCTCAAAGGCGAGAATGAGGACCAGAATACAGGTATCCATATCATCGCCAATGCAATCGAGGAGCCTATCCGTCAGATCGCAAGAAATGCGGGTGTTGACGGCAGCATCATTATCCAGAAGATCAGCGAGAGCAAGGGTGACTTCGGTTACAATGCACGCACTGACGAATATGTGAATATGTTCGAGGCCGGTGTCATTGACCCTACCAAGGTGAGCCGAGTGGCTCTCGAGAATGCAGCTTCAGTAGCAGGTATGTTCCTTACCACCGAGTGCGGTATCGCTGACATCCCTGAGCCGACTCCTGCAGCTCCCGCAATGAATGACGGCGGAATGATGTAATGAATGATTTAGTTTAAATATGAAGAAGCTGACCCAAAAGGTTGGCTTCTTTTTTGCACCATAAGTAATAGCACGGGCAATTATGAATGCATCAATTCGACTAATATCGAATAACTATTTGAACGATATTGGCTTATGTGGAATGAGCGCGGTGTCGGGCAACCGATTTCGCTTCGGAATAGCTATTTAAACCACTTGTCGTTCAGCCACTTGAATTGTTTTTACGTACCTGATAGTCGGATTTTGCGGCCGGCCGCCTGCGGAGCCGAAAATTTTTTCTTGTGCGTGAACGCCCGCGCAGTCAACGACTTAAAATGATACACGGGTGAGCTGGCGTGAAAAATATTCAAAAAAAAGTTGGGGAAAAGTTTGGAGGGAAAGAAAAAGTGTGTACCTTTGCAATCCCGTTACGAAACGAGGGCATCTGAAAAGGGCCTGAGGGAGTGACAGGGAGTCAGAAAGAGAGCGCCGGAAGGCACTGAGTATGACGGAGTTCATTGAAAAGACTGAAAGATTAAGTACAAGGAAGCAAGTACCAAAAAACACAAAAAGAATCGAGAGCGTTGATTTCTTTAAAGGAATTGAGAGTGCCGGATTGAACTTGAGAAATAAGAAATATACAAAGAAGAGTTTGATCCTGGCTCAGGATGAACGCTAGCGGCAGGCTTAACACATGCAAGTCGAGGGGCAGCGCGAGGTAGCAATACTTTGGCGGCGACCGGCGGAAGGGTGCGTAACACGTGAGCAACTTGCCCGTTACAGGAGAATAACCGGCGGAAACGCCGCCTAATGCTCCATAACACATTTGTCTGCATGGACGGATGTTGAAAGAGTTTCGGTAACGGATGGGCTCGCGGGACATTAGCTAGATGGCGGGGCAACGGCCCACCATGGCGACGATGTCTAGGGGTTCTGAGAGGAAGATCCCCCACACTGGGACTGAGACACGGCCCAGACTCCTACGGGAGGCAGCAGTGAGGAATATTGGTCAATGGGCGAAAGCCTGAACCAGCCATGCCGCGTGAAGGACTAAGGCCCTATGGGTCGTAAACTTCTTTAGGAGCAGAGCAATAAGGTTCACGTGTGGACCGATGAGAGTATGCTCAGAATAAGCATCGGCTAACTCCGTGCCAGCAGCCGCGGTAATACGGGGGATGCAAGCGTTATCCGGATTTATTGGGTTTAAAGGGTGCGTAGGCGGCTGTGTAAGTCAGCGGTGAAAGACCGGAGCTCAACTCTGGAAGTGCCGTTGATACTGCATGGCTAGAATGGTCCCGCCGCGGGAGGAATGAGTAGTGTAGCGGTGAAATGCATAGATATTACTCAGAACACCGATTGCGAAGGCATCTCACGAAGCAGGGATTGACGCTGAGGCACGAAAGCGTGGGGATCAAACAGGATTAGATACCCTGGTAGTCCACGCAGTAAACGATGATGGCTAACTGTCGGCTCTTAGGAGTCGGCGGCCAAGCGAAAGCGATAAGCCATCCACCTGGGGAGTACGACCGCAAGGTTGAAACTCAAAGGAATTGACGGGGGCCCGCACAAGCGGAGGAACATGTGGTTTA
>CAVKAQ010000051.1:16492-16636 GCA_963654225.1 Butyricicoccaceae bacterium
AGCTCGTGTCGTGAGATGTTGGGTTAAGTCCCGCAACGAGCGCAACCCCTATTGCTAGTTGCCAGCGCGTAAAGGCGGGAACTCTAGCGAGACTGCCGGTGATAAATCGGAGGAAGGTGGGGATGACGTCAAATCATCATGCCC
>CAVKAQ010000052.1:0-7405 GCA_963654225.1 Butyricicoccaceae bacterium
CAAAAGAAGTCGGAGACTTTTGCTATCCGGCAAAATCTCCGACTTCTTTGACTCCCGAGGAGGCCATACAGCCTCGATGCAGAGATGTGGAGATGCCGAAGATGCACCCAACTACAAAGAGAGCGACCGATAATCAACTTATCAGTCGCTCTCTTTCGCTTGTATAATCGGCTAGAATGCCGCGTTGCCGTTAACCGATGAATTACTTCCCGGCGATAATCTTGCGGTCCTCGTCCAGATCGACGCCGACGCGCTCTGCAATTTCACGTTTCTTTTCAGACAGCTTCTCCTTATGCCGGATAACCCAGTTCTCAACATAGATTGCCACGCACGCAGCTAAGAAATATATGATTGTCTGTATGGTCATCGCAATCATCTGGTCGTGAGCAGTCCACAAGTCTCCGCCCGCAGTGTTCAGATTTATGAATCCCTGACATCCGAAAGTCGTAGGGAAAATATAAGAGAACCATTTCCAGAATTCCGGAAAAGCTGCAGTAGGCCAAGAGAATCCTGTCAGGAACAGGCATATCGGCGATACGACAAGGAAAAGCAGGAACACTGATTCCCTCCTTGTTATCAGCGAGCTCCAGGTCATCGAGAACATCACGCAATCCGTAACGAAGAACAGAAGCAGCAGGAGAATATCCCAGAAATTACCTCTCTGCGGAATTCCGAAGATTGCAGGCACAATGCAGGCGATATAAATGGCTATTCCCATATATATCAGCCAATAAGCAAGACCTCGTCCGAGAACCACACGGCCCACGCCGTGGCCTTCAAGCCTGTCAGGCAATATCGCGAAACTTCTATTTTCCTCCCTTGCCGTTCCGACAAGCATCGACATTCCATAAAACAAAGTCTGCTGCACGATGACAAGAAGAATTGCCGACAATAGGAATAATGAATATGAGAATGCCCTGTTATACGGATTGTTTTCCTCGTAAGGTATGGCCTGCACAAGTTGGGCGGCCTGCGCACCGGTGAAACCGGCTGCAGCGTAACGCTCCATCTGGATACTGCCGACCTCCTTGAGCATCACCTGATTGGACGCCATCAGAATATTCTTGTAATACAGGAAACTGCTCATATCTGCATAAGCGGACACAGTAGCCGTCTCCATACGTGCAAGCTTGTCGCCGAAATCAGAAGGAAAATACAGATAACCACGTATTTTACCTTCTTTCATAAGCTCCTGAGCCTCAAGAACATTAACGCAATGATATTTCACCGCGCACTCTCTTGTAGCATCCACCTCACGCGCAAACCTTCTGCTGGCTGAGCAATCGGCATTGTCAACTATCGCGATAGGAGTCTCATTGAGAATTCCGTTCAAGTACATCACATTGTACAACAGCGGATAAGCCAAGCCTGCCAGAAAAAATATGACCATAACTCCTGAATCGGAGAAAATCAGCCTCAACTCGTGTGTAAAAATCTCCCAGAAATCAAGCAGCCAGGATCCAAAATATGTTTTCTTCTTCATAACAGCCTCACTTTTTAGGGAAATTCTGGAGCACATAAGCCCGCTTCAATCTGTAAATCGCCAACATAGGCAAAAACAGGAATATCAGCAGATGTATAACCTCCTTCCACCATCCCGGAAAACCGGTTGCAAAAATCACTTCACGGGAATACAGCTGGAAATAATGCCTAAGCGGGAAAGCCTCTGCAAGTCCTTGAATATAAGGTGGCATCGTCTCCACCGGAAGCGTGAATCCTGACATCGAGAACGCCATCACGCTGTACAGTGCACCGATACTCAATGCAAGACGAGGAATCGGCAACATTCCTATTATGAATATCGCCACGCCCTCGCTGGCAAGCACCAGCAACACTATCGCCAAGAACATATTCCAGATGCTTCCGTTTATCGGGAAGTGCATCCAGTCATACATCAGCATAATCAATATCAAGCCGATAGCCGAGAACAACACGGTATAAACCACCAACTTGCCGAAAAGCGCGGTGAACATCGAGTCGCCTGCGGTTTTGAGCAGATGGCGTGAAGTGCCATATTTGAGTTCAGCACCGAGAGAATATATAAGAATGATTATCACCGTCAGTTCCAAAATTCCCGGGAGAAAAATGTTGGTAAGATAATAACCATAGTTAGTATATTGATTTCCAATCTGGTGCACATCCACCGTAACAGGCTGGATACGCCCCATAATCGCATTCTCGTTGACACCCTTCGCACGCAGGACCTCCCTCTGGACAGCACCGTCGGCAAGATTTATCATCGTAAGGATATTCTTGTAGGACAATGCTCCGCCGACAAAATAAAGTCCGTTCAGGTAATAAGTGAACGTAGGACGCCTGCTTGCCTGCACGTCGGCATACATACCTTTCGGAATGACGCATATCGCAGTGATCTTGCCGCTCTGCATATCTTCGCGGGCATCAGCAAAAGTATCGTATTTGATAACCTTGCCCAACTGCGTGGCATCAAGCTGACGCGCGAAGTTTCTGGAAAGCGACGAATTGTCATTGTCCACAATTCCTATCGGAAGGTCGTGCGGCAGTCCCTGCTTAAGGAAAGTCAAGAAGAATACGGCGCAGAAAGCCACTGTCACCACGGAACCCAGAAGATAAATCGGTCTGTTCCTCATTATCCTGAGTTCCCTGCGGACAATCGCTCCTATGTTATGCCAAAATCCCATACTTGTTATTTCTTAAGAATCTTGCTATCCTTTATGATTGCGGACATTCCCGGACGCAGACCGTCAACAGGCGCGTCAGGCACTGCCCTGACTTCGAATGTCTTGGCGTCGTACATACCTGTCTCCTTGGTAGCCTTCCAAGTCGCATAAGACTCGCGTACAGCTATGTAATTGACTGTTGCCGTGCATTCAACGTCATCCAGAGCAGGAATTGACACAACAACCTTGTCACCCTGTTTCAGGCCGTGGAGATAATCCTCGCGGACATTGAATGTGAACCACATATCGTTCAGATCAGTCACTGTCATAATCGGAGAGCCCTGACCTACAAGTTCGCCAACCTTAGGGAATGTCGCGGAAATGATTCCTGAAGCAGGCGATGTAAGATACAACTCATCCAACGCGGCGTGAACTTCCATAAGAGCGCCGTTTGCCTGCTCAACAAGAGCGGCCGCCGCAGCCTTGTCTTCCGCACGTGCGCCGTTGACAGCCATATCATACTGGCTCTTCGCAGCCTTTGTCGTAGCGATTGCTGCATTATACTGAGCTTCAACCTCATCGAACTTCTGAGCGGAAACCACTTTCTGGTCATAAAGGTTCTTGATCCTGTCATAGGATTTCTTCATAACCTTCTCACCTACAATAGCTTTCTGCCAAAGTTCATACGCACCGGCAATCTGCTCTTTGCGGGCACCGTTCTGGGCCTTAGTCTCCTGCGCGGTAGCCGCATTCTTGAGAGCCGTTACCTGCTCCAGTTTCGCGCGGGCTTCCGGAGAATCGATGAACACAACAGTGTCACCCTTGTTCACCATATCACCCTCTTTCACGAAAAGCGTCTCGATTCGTCCAGGCACTTTGCCCGAAACCCTGTACTCAGAAGCCTCGGCTTCACCCTGAATCACAAGTGGCCTAGGCCTTGACACGAAATAACCGATCACAGCTATCAGCACAATGATGGCCAACAAGGCAACCACGCCGATTACCAGATTGTAAGATTTTTTAGACTGTTCCATATCTTTAACTTTTTACTATTCAAACAATTATTTTATTTACCGATTAAAGCAAAACACTTTACGGAATTCTGCCTATTCTACATTTTTCAGTCCATATCGGATTTATAACTTCCTTCGGCCTTCTGCAGATTTACATAGTTCATCTGAAGTTCTATACCGGCGTCAATATATTCGGAATGCGCCTGAAGCCAAGCCGTATGCGCCGCCAAAGCGATGTTTGCCGTAATCACACCTGCCTCGAATCCGACAGATGCTGTACGCAGATTCTCCTCCGCACTCTTGAGATTGTTCTCTGCCATATCAAGCTTCTCCAGAGCCTCCTCCTGCTGTTTGCGCAACTGCGTCACCTGCAGATTGATAAGTTCCTTCGCCTCTTCCAACTGGCTTCTGTACAGAGTAGCCTCAGCTTTAGCCTTGCGGGTTTTCTGCAAAGCCTCAGTACCGTGGAAGATCGGAATATTGATCACTGCGCCCACATTGAACATTCCCCCGAATTTATTCTGATAGCCATTATAAAGGTTCGGGTTGGAAACAATATAATTGGCGGTCAATGCAACCTTAGGCATCATATCCGCGCGGGCAATCTTCACTTTCGCGTCATAAATCTGAGTGGCAAGGTTAAGACTTCTGGTCTCCGGCCTGTCGTCATACACAGTCTCCAGATCTTTCTGGGCAGTCATCTGCGGTACAGGGACAACATCAAGAGTCTCGTCAGCAAGGGTAATCTCAGAATTGAGGTCCATACCTATCTCCTTACAAAGCAACATTTTGGCAAGCACAAGACCGTTGGTGGCCTTTGTCTTCATCATAGCAGCCTCATTGGCTTTCACCTTGATGGACAATGCGTCAGACTCTGTGGCAACTCCTTCATTGACGGAAACTTCCACATCGTGCTCCATTTTCTCGAGCAAATCTGCGTAATTCTCCGCCAGTTTCTTCTTGTTGGCAACCGACACGACCTGCCAATATGCCTGGTCCACAGTAGTAAGCAAATCCTGATACTCCTTGTCATACTTTGCTTTGGAAAGGTCTTCAGCGAGTTTCGCCATCTTGTTAGCATTCACGATTTTACCACCCATAAACAAAGGCTGCTGCAATGAAACCACGCCAGCGAAGATGTTATGAGTATCCGGATGCAGGATGTCATCGACCTCCGTTCCGATCTGTGTAATCGCTGAACTGATTTCGCCTTTCTGCAAAGCGGCTATGACAGACTGTCCCAACTGGCTGTTGATAATGTCAGTACCGCCCGGCATCTTGCTGAGTGCCTCAATGACAGTAGTCACCTTCTCATTGACAGTATTCTGAAGCGCGGCTCCGGCACCTGTCAACTTGCCTGACATTTCGTCATTTATCAGAGCAAGGCTTTTCTCATTATACATATAAGCACCTGTCGCACTGATATTTGGAAAATAGTTAGCTCTGGCTATCTTCCTGTCATAGCCAGCCATCTCGACTTTCGTTCTAGCCTGTTCAATGCTCTTGTTGTTCTTAAGAGCCATCTCTCTGCACTGTTCCAGCGTGAGAGTTTCCTGACCTGTCATACCCAACGGCAGCAGACACGCCACCGACATAAGACAGATTTTTTTCATCAATTCGTTCATATCTAACACATTGTCATTATTCTATAACCATTGGAGACGGCCTTCAGGATTGTTCATCCCACTTTTCGTATGGATTTTCCGCCATTTCAAGCAGCCTCCTGAGCACTTCGGAAATACCCTCCGGGCCCGAGGGGTGCAAATATACAAAAAGGTTGCCATATTATCCGCAAAAAGGTTATGTTTTGAGCGAAAAATGATATTTAGGTCGAAAAAAAAGATTTTTAGCAATAAAATAAATTAGTATATTTGCGCTCATTATGGAACAGCAAGACGTACTACACAATATCAGCATCAGGAAATTCAAGGATCTCTTTCCTGATATGCCCGGCAAAGGACTGGGTGATGACCTTCTGATTGCAGATCTCCACTACGACAAGGAACTTAAGATGTTCCAATACCCTTTCAGATTCGACGGATACATATTGATATTCTGCCTCAAGGGGCACATCCGGCTGGACGTGAATCTCGATTCGTTCCAGATTGAGGAGAACTCGCTCGTGTTGAATATTCCCGGAAATATCATAAGGGTTGCAGGAGTTGAAAGCAATGATGAGGACCTTCATTTCATCATAGTGGCGATGTCGAAGGACTTTATGTCGAGCGTACGTTTTGATTTCAACAAACTGTTCAATGAGAGCGTCGCTCTGATGGACAATCCTTGCATATCGCTGAAAGACAACGAGAAGGACATTTGCGCCAAGTATCTTCAGCTTGCGTCAGACCTGCTAACGAGCGACATCCAGAACAAGAAGGAGGCTCTGGGAGCACTCGTCTCGTCGATTTCATACGTTCTCGGGACCATCTGGACTGGCAGACTTTCCGAAGCCGAGCACAAGCGCCACGCCACGTCAGCCAAGGCCAAGAACATATACGACCAATTCCTGCGTCTGGTCACTGACCATCACACTTCAGAAAGAAATATGGCGTTCTACGCAGATAAACTGTGTCTAACGCCAAAATATCTGTCCAAACTTGTAAAGACCGTAAGCGGCAAGTCCGCTCCCGAATGGATTGACGCTTTCGTCATCCTTGAGTCGAAGAATATGCTGAAATATTCAGACCTTTCCATCAAGGAAATCGTTGCGAAGCTGAATTTCCCGAACCAGTCGGTATTCTACAAATTCTTCAAATCGCATACTGGCATTACTCCTAGCCAGTATCGTAACGAATAGCGATATACCCGAATAAAAGGCGGTCTACTGCGTTGTCCTCCTCTCTAAACACCAAAAAGAGGCAGCGCCCTCCGCTCAAAAACTTAGGGAAAATTCGCTCCGGTCATCTACCTCTTTTTGATTCCTTGCGGATAACGGATAAGGTATACGTTCCCCGCGCTCCTTGGAGCTGTCACGAAGTGACGCACCATTACAAATCCTCCGGAATCGTGCAGGACTGATAAGTGAAGGTGTCGTTGCGGTCCGGAAGGGTCGTCAGAGTCATTGTATTCTTGTTGACACTGACTTCATACTCAGAAGACAACGCTTTACCGTTGGTGTAGGTACCGCTCAGCACATTGCCGGTGAGCGTCCACTGCCCGTCGTATGAAGAATATCTGCCTTCACCGAGTTTCTGCCAAAGCTGGAATGTATTATCCTCTGTAAATCTGATATATACGGACACTGTTTCACTGCCGACAACAGCACTCTTCGTCACAAATTCGACATCGTTGAGTTCCCAGTCTCCGTAGATTCTTATTGGTTTGTCACTCTTCTTGCAGGACGAGAATGTCAACAATGACAACGCCGCAAGCATTACAACTAATATCTTTTTCATTATAGCCATCCTCCGTTATCGCTTTTATGTGATTTTACAATGACTGACACCTCGCGGCTGAATTCCATTCCGCCCATCTTGTCGTCAGTTCCGACATTTTCGCCTCCGCCGACAGCCTTGACTGTAATCTTTGCGGAACCGCACTTCGTAGGATAAACCCACAGGCGGCCATACTCAATGTATGGTGTCTGCTTAAGTCCGAGAGAAGTCACAGCATCAGATGTCACTTCAACGCCAGTGTAAGTCAATGAGCTTGATGACGTTCCGAAATAATCTGACAGGTTCAGCCACTGATTTTTGCCGACCTCGGCGACAATGCAAGGAGTTCCCTCTATGTTCATCATCAGTTTCCAGGCAT
>CAVKAQ010000052.1:7415-16626 GCA_963654225.1 Butyricicoccaceae bacterium
TTCTGTAATTTCCCAAAGGAATGACGTTTACACCCGTTCCAGCAGCATAATCCTTTGAGCTGGATGACAGTCTTGTCTCGAAATCGTTGGAAGAAGCAAGTATGAGGCTCTTAAACTCCTGAAGGGTAAATGTCTTGCCCAATTTTTTAGCATACGACAGAGCAAGTGCAACTATTCCGCTGACGTGCGGACAAGCCATTGACGTACCCTGCATATAGCCGTAGTCCGAGCCGTCATTCACTTCTGAAGGCAGCGTTGAAAGCACCATAGCCTTGTATGATGTCCACGGAGCGAGATAAGCCTCACCTCCCGGAGCCGAGATATTGCAGCCCGCACCATAATTGGTATAATATGCAGGCAGATAGTCAGGGCCGAAAGCTGAAACACTGATAATTTCAGTCAAGCCGCCGGGATATGCGGAACCGTCGTGCGCATCGTTGCCGGAAGCGAATATCACGATGTTGCCGTCAAGGACGCTATTGTTTTTGGAGCCCTCGAAATAGCAGATGGCATCATACTCAGCAGACCTGCTTTTGAATGCAGCATCGGAAGCGATTGAACCGGCAGAATATCCGAAAGAGCAGGAAGCGATGGACGCCCCCATATCAGCCGCGTACTTGAAAGCCTTTGCTACAACAGCTGAAGAACCGCCGTTGTCATTGCTGAATATCTGGCAGGACATAATCTTCACGCCGTCTTTCTTGCCCGAACCGCCGGCGACACCGGAAACACCTACCCCATTATTGTTCACCGCAGCGATAGTTCCGGCACAGTGTGTTCCGTGACCGCTGTCATTTGCGGCATCCCAGGAAATCGCTCCGTTGGAATAGAAATTATAGCCGTAAACATCATCCACGTAACCGTTCCCGTCGTCATCAATTCCATTACCCGGAATCTCCTTGCTGTTCACCCACATATTGGCCGCTAGATCAGGATGCGTATATTTTACGCCCTCGTCAATTACTGCCACGATAATTGAATTGTCACCTGCAGTAAGCGTTTTCCAGACATCTTCAACATTGATGTCCGCACCCTTGTAAACGGAATTCGCAACCGTCTTGTCACCGGTATTCTTATAATGCCACTGGTCAGACAAAGCCGGGTCGTTGAATACGGAGGATCCTGCCATCAGATGAGCCTCCTGCTCAGGGTTATAAGGATAAGTCTTGCAGTCGGAGGCGCGTTTGTACTCCATATTGTACTCGATAGTCTGAACGCAACTCAAAGCCGACATATCGGCGACAGCGGCATCAATATCCGCATCAGCCTCGAAATCCACCTGATACCATCTGTCCAGACCATATTTATGGCTCAACTCCTCTTTGCCCGGGAATTGGGTAAACAAAGGTTCAACGGAAAGAATCCCCGAATTTGACAGCAAGTTGTCAATGACGCCTTCTCCCGGCACTGTTTCAAACTTCACCAGCACATTTCTGTGATTCTGGATGGCAGAAGACTTGGTGTTGATAACCTTGCCCATCTGAACTGCCAGGGGTTCAGAGCCGTTACTCTCCTTCTGAATGTCCGAACAGGCGGCAGACAATACGGCCAGGCCGACAAGGCATAAATATCTATTCGTTTTCATCCTTAAAAAAATATCAAACATCTTCTAAAGGTAGTGACTATTTGAAAATATTACAAATTGCGGCCACCAAATAGCCTTAAATAGCCTACGAATGGAGGAATTCGCAACGAGCGAAGTCACCGGCGGATAGCGCAAGCCAGTTTGATGGAAGCGGGCAACCTCGCAATATGGAGCAGCTTATAAAACAAAGAGGATGACCCACATTTGAGTCACCCTCTTAATCATACTAAGCAAAGAATATTACATCATTACATTGCTAGTCACCTTTTTGTTCCGATTTCCGTCGAAAACAACCGGAGTTTCCTGAATCGGAGTTGCTTCAAATTCAACTGCGCCACCGGCTTTTCTCTCCATAGGCATATTCAGACCGGCAACAGAAACCTTTGCACTCGCCTTCTTCTCAACCTTATTCAGTTTTTCAGCAGAAATTGACTTGCCGAAGTTGGCTATCTTGACTGCGTAAGGTTTCACTGATGATGTAGAAGCAGAAGCCGAGCCGAAATCAACAGCCTCATCGAGAACGAAAGTCTCTTCGCCAAAGCCGAATGAACCGGCAGACACGACATACGCTATGCAGAAAGTAAATGTATGTGACTCCGCATCATACTTGCTGTCAGTAAGTTCAGCATATTCATCATCTTCTTCCGTATAGTAATCTTTAGCTTCTACCACATAAACATCTCCGTAAGATGAAGAAGTGTAACCAGAGTACTGTTCAGGAACATTTACCACACCCGTTGCAGGATCGAAGTTGAACGTAAAGTTGACACCATAGAACCATTCCGGAATCAGATACGTATTCTTGTAATTAGGATTCTGATACAGACTCAATCCTTCATCTACTACAGGGTTGTTAAACATAACTGTATATGTATAATCGCCTGTACCCTTGAGCACATTGGCAAGACCTTCAGTTGTAACTTCAGATGTAACCACTTTAGCCAGATAGCCGTTACTTGCCTTGACAACCATAGTGTAAGAAGTCAGAGGGTCCAAATCCGTGAACACGTCAACAACACCGTCGCCGTTGATAAGTGTCAAAACAGAATCGGAAACAGACTTGACATCGGAAATCAGCACATTGAGACTGTCAGCATCGACATCTTCAAGTTTAGATGTCTTGATGAGACCGATCTTCACGTCAGTAAGGTCAGTACCGTAAACAAAGTACTCGGCAGAGTTGAGTTTGGTATAACCTTTACCCGCATACTTGGATGTAAGCTCAACACCGATGTTCACATCGACCTTGTAGTTATCCTCATCACCTGACTTGACATAATTGAACACATCATATCCGTCTGACTGAGCCTCACCGGCACCGAAAGCCACAGCTACAATAGTGTAGGTTCCTGACTCGCCGAAACTCATAGAGAGAGCCCCTTCTTCAGGTGCAAAGTGAGCATTTTCTTCAGTGCCTTCGGAAATCGCCTTGACATATCTCTCGCGGGCCGCAAGGCTCAATTCACCTTCGTAAACTGCAAAATGTACTGAATCGACATCCGCACCCTTTTTGAATGATACCGGCACACTGCCTTTTGAGCACTCGCCGACAGATACCTCTACAGAATAGTCTGTAAGCACTGCGCCAGGGAATACAATAGTGATGATATCATCCTCCTGAGTATAGTCCCATCCGCCGACACCGCTGATGTAGTAGTAAGGGGCTATCTGCACACCTGCAGGAGTCTCACCGTCTTCCTGATACTGAAGAACTTTGTTGTATCCAAAATTCGCCTCATCAGCAAGAGATTTGAAGCTGTTAGGATGAACCATCCAAATTGGAGCTGAAGGATAATTCGAATTGTACATTCCGGTATCAAAAATACTGAACAGCACCAGATCGCTTTGTGTTATCGTAACACCGCTGCTCAACTCATCTCCCGGCTGAAGCACTCTGAACACGAAGTATTCATCCTGTTTGTCGTCAGAATAAAGATTCTCCCCTGACTCAGGATCCGCCATTCTTATCCTGTAGAGATTTTTGTTAAGATCATTCTGGAAAAACTCAACCGGAGCGGGAGCCCTAAAGCGCCAATATCCATTTTCGTACCAGGTACCTGCGCCAAGGTCGTTCCACTTTTCCTTGATTACAGTGAAATCTATGGATACAGGATTGCTGCTGTATTTTGAGGCATACTGAGGATCAGTAATGGAAATGGAAATCCTGTAACTCTTACCGACCTCAATGCCGTCAAAGTTAAGCTCACAAGTCGTCTCAGACTGACCGTCCTTGAACACGATAGGAGAAACCGTGAACAATTTACTTGTATCTGTAATCTCAACCGGAACTTCGATATCTCCGGAGGTGTTTCCACGGCTTACTGTGATCACTCCGGTAGAAGGATCTGCCGGATCAAGAGTCACGTCAGATGTTGAACTCTGCTCCGGAAAATAGACCTTATAGCATCCGTCAAGGTCTTTCTCGCCCGGGTTCACTTTCTCTTCTTCCTGACATCCGACAAAAGTCAATGCCAATGCTGAATAAAGAAAATATTTAATATACTTGTTCATAATCAACCAAATTAGAAATTATTAGTCCGTAACGCCGTCTCTGAGAGTCGGATTCTGATCCTGAACAGGAAGAGAACCGCCTGTATTGTCAACGATAGCGAAGTTGGTATTGAGCTCGCTCGTAGTGAAACGGAGAAGCCACCATCCGTCATCTGCAGGCATATTGAATCTGAACGCTGCCGGGAAGTTAGTGCTTTCCTCATCATCGTGGAATCTTACAAGAGGCTTGTTCAGACGTCTGATATCTGAAACTGAAAAGCCTTCTCCCCAAAGTTCCACACGGCGCTGGAACCACACCTCATCCAGGAATGAACGTCCTGTCGCATCAACCATATATCTAGGATTACGATAGTTTGTAACAAAATCGCTCAAAACCGTCTTTGCCGCACTCTGGTCTCCGCTTCTGTAAAGAGCCTCGGCCTTGATGAGGATCATCTCCTCAACTCGCATAAACGGCCAGTCCTCTTCGTTAGTCGTGCCACCATAAGTGTACATTCCGAACTTGACATTGGTATAAGGAAGGAATGGGTCCTTGACATCGGTAATCTTAAGATTTGCGAGAGCCTTACCTGTCTTGCCGTTCCAGCTGACTCCTTCAGCCTCAAGAAGAGGAGAATACAAGTCCTCGTCAACCCACCAGTTCTTACGGACATCGGAATCAGGAATCTTGTTGTAAAGAAGAGTGTTGATGCGCGCATAATTCTGAGTGCCTGCAGAATAACCGTCTCCTGAGAAAGAACGAACCCACGCACTTGATGTTGCATACACATAGCGCTGCGCCTGATCCACTGTCATATCATATCCCCAAATCCAGTTATGATCTGAGATATTATAGAAGGACGGAGTGGAAATCTCCTTAATAGAAGCAGGAGTGTATCCGACCATAGCACTGTCAGCATCGGAGGCGGCTTTCTCCCATTCACCCATATCAAGATATGCCCTTGCACGCAGACCATAAGCAACATTTCTGTCAATCTTGCCCTTGTCCGGTCTTTCATAACCGTCAAGATGTTCTACCGCATAAGTAAGGTCGCTGACAATCAAATCATAAACCTCCTTGACTGTTGCACGAGGGTTGTTGGTGAAGTCCGTGGTCTCTTCAGTGACGATAGGTACGCAAGGCTTGTCAGCCGCAATCTGATAATTCTGCTGAAAATAAGGAGCAAGATTCAGGTATGAGAACGCTCTCACAGCCTTTGCCTGAGCAACCTTATAGACAATCTCGGCCTCAGTATCTTCCGTGACATTGAAAGAAGTGATCACCGTGTTCGCCAATGCCACCTCATTGTAAGCTGCGGCATAACGAAGATAAGGATTGTAATAGTTGGCATTTCTCGAAGTATATTCACCGCAGGTAGAAAACCAGTTGTATCCGTTGTCTGCCAATGTCATATCCGCACCCTCCAGATCATTGGAGAAAGACATCATAATGAAGCCGAAATCATCCGGACGAGAGTACCCCAAACCGTTTGGTTGCCCCAATTTCAAATACATACCGGTGAATGAAGCATCAGACCTCTCAGGCATAGCCGCATTTATTTTCTTCACCTGCTCGGCTATAAGTGTTCCGCCCTGAGGCTCCAAGTTGTCGATATCGGAGCAACTTGCGAGCACAACAGCAGAAACTGCCAATACTGTATATTTATTAAGTTTCATATTGCTATTCGTTAAAAATTAGAATGTCAACGTTATACCGCCGGAAATGTTTCTCATCGCAGAATATGCGCCGCTGTTCAAACCTGAACCGCTGGTGTAAGAACCGAGTCCCATAGAGTAGCGAGGATCCATACCCTTACGCGCTGTAAATACTGCCAGGTTGTCACCTGCAACATATACTCTGAGGCTGGCAAGCTTTATCTTGTTTGTCCACTTCGCAGGGAATGTATATCCGAGAGTAACATTATTGATGCTCAGATAGTCTGAACTTGTAAGATACCTGTCGATTGCAGTCTGGCCTTCTGCCGTGCTGCCGTCGAGACGAGGAACATTGGTATTGGTATTCTCAGGAGTCCAAGCCTTGAGGGCATCCTTGTGCCAAGCCTGACCGGCTGATGACTGGGTGTGCATCAAAGCCTGATATGTACCGTCATAGTATTTGCCGCCGAGCTGATATGAGAACTGAACTGAGAAGTCGAAGCCGTAAGCGTGAAGGCTGGTACCGAAACCGCCATAGAGCTTAGGCAGAACTGAACCGCACTCGAACTGGTCAGCCTCATCGAAGTTGTCTGTTGTAGATACGACCTCGTTGCCGTTTTCATCGGTAGTCTTGTAATAGTAGAGCGCCTTACCAGTATTCTTGTCAACTCCCGCATACTTTCTCATATAGGCCTCGTAGAGGGAACCGCCGACCTTGTAGATGTAGTTTCCGCCTTTGATGCCGTTCTCGGAAACGCTGCTGTCGAGAGAAAGGATCTTATTCACATAGTGGCTGAAGTTTGCATTCCAATCCCACTGAACGTGCTTTGTACTGAAGATTTTTCCGTCAAGTGAGAGTTCAACTCCATAGTTTCTGATTGAACCGACATTGACAGGATAGTAACCGGTAGGGTTACCTGCTGAAAGAGGAACGTCCTTGTTGTAGAGAAGGTCAGCTGTCTTCTTGTTGAACACTTCAACGGAACCGTTGAGATAGCCGTTGAACAATTCGAAGTCAGCACCTACGTTGAACGAGTGTGAAGACTCCCAGGTAAGTTCGCTGTTTCCTTTATATGAAAGGCTTATTGAATATTCTCCGGTACCCTCATTATAAGAGTGGGTGTACTGGTCAGCGTAAACGAAGTAACCGCCAAGATTATCGTTACCCTGAACACCGTAACTGGCTTTGAGTTTGAGCATATTCACCCAGTTCACATCGCTCATAAATGACTCCTTTGAGATCAACCAGGCTGCACCTACGCTGCCGAAGTTACCCCACCTGTGTCCAGGAGCGAAACGTGAAGATGCGTCGCGACGGAATGAAGCGCTGATGAAGTACCTGCCGTCATAGTCGTACTGTGCACGCGAAAGGATACCTTCTGTCATATACTGGGTAGAAGAAGAATTCACCACTCTGTTGGATGTTCCGTCAGCATTGTTCAACTCACCGATGAACGGACTGAACAAGTGGTCATTCGAGCCGGAAAGAGACTGGCTGCGAAGTTTGTACATTTCGAAACCGGCAAGGATATCGAAATTGTGCTTGCTTCCGCCGAAATCAGTCTTGTATTCAGCAAGATACTGAGTATTGTAGGTAAATCCACGGCTATGAGATACATAAGCCTGTCCGTCAACTGAACTTGCAGAACCGTACGGGCTGTACAGATAGTTCGCACGTGTATTGTTGCTGAAGAAACCAACATTTGCGGTAAGACTCAGGCCTTTGACCGGAGTAATCACAGCTCCGACTTTTCCGTTGAGCACATCGCTGTAAACCTGGCGTTTGTTGTACTCGTTGTCGCGGACAGCGTTACCTACGAATGAAGCACGCTTGAAACCGGTCTGGTTGGAATCATAGATCTTTCTGCCATTCTCCGTCATAATCTCGTGAGTCTCAGCGTCACGGACATACAGAGGATAGATAGGAGCCATCATATTCACAGTGTAGAACACGTTCGAAGATGAACCGAAAGAAGACGAGTAGCTGGCAACCTGTGAATCAGAATAAGTGTAACTGAGATTTGTTACGAACTTGAGCCATTTCTTAGCCTGGTAATCAGTATTTACTCTGGCTGTGTAACGCTTGTAACCTGAATTGTTGACGATACCGCCGTCGTTCAAGTAGCCGACACTTCCGAAGTATGAGAACTTGTCCTTGCTTCCGCTTACTGACACATTGTATTCCTGTCTGAATGAGCTGTGGAAAGTTTCATCGTACCAGTCATCCGGAGTATACCAGTAAGTACCGTCAGAATAACCCAATGTAGCGTTAGGGTTAAGTTTGAAGTTTGTACCGATGAGTTTCTCACCTTTAGGAACCGTATAGATCTGATAACCGAGACCGCCTTCGTTCTCGTCGAAGAGATACTTGTCAGCATAGGCATAAGCCTCTGCAACGGACTTGCCGGCATAGATCTGAGAGTTATACATCATCTTGTAGTAGGTCTCATAGTACTGACCCGGATCAGAGATGACATCGTACTGCGGGATAAGTCTTGAGTTCGAACCGAACTTGGCGTCGAACTTGACTACTGCATCTCCTGCCTGAGCCCTCTTGGTAGTGATGAGGATGACACCGTTTGCACCGCGGGCACCGTAGATCGCACTCGCAGCGGCATCCTTCAGGACTGACATAGACTCGACATCGTTAGGGTTGATGTCAGAGATTGAGCCGCTGTATGGCATACCGTCCACAACATAGAGAGGAGCGCTTGACGCTGACATTGAACCGATACCTCTGATTCGGATAGACGCACCGTTTGAAGCAGGGTCACCTGATGATGAAATCATCTGTACGCCCGGAGTCGTACCGGCGAGGGCGGAAGTCACGTTCGTAGCCACCCTGTTCTCGATGGTTTCAGCTTTCACCATAGAAGCCGAACCTGTAAATGAGCTCTTGGTTGCAGTACCGTACGCAACCACAATCGTTTCTTCAAGGAGCTCTTTGTCTGATTCGAGTTTGACGTCAATGACAGCCCTGTTTCCGACTGTCACTTCGACAGACTGATAACCGATTGATGAGAAAACAAGGGTTCCCTCTTTTGGGGTGGAAATTGAATACTTTCCATCTGCGTCTGTACTAACGCCAGTCATTGTGCCTTTGACAACTACAGATGCGAAAGGTATGGACTCTCCCGTACCTGCATCTGTGACGACACCCGTGACTTTAACATCCTGGGCATACAAAACCCCGGATAAACCGAACATCAGGACTGCCGTGAAAAGAAGACAAATCTTTTTCATAAGCAATTACTTTAGTTTAACATAATATTGATACATTCTTAATTCTCAACAGCGCGTTTCCGCACCACCAAAGCGCACTTGAAAAATGCGATTTCGACAAAAATGAAAATTATGTTTTTAAATTGCAACATAAGCCAAAAAGCGGTTTTATAGCATTTAATTCACTATAAAACGATGAACGGAATTTTAATTTTTCAAAATAGATAATTATCACTTCCAATTTGAAAGCATATTTTA
>CAVKAQ010000053.1:0-16084 GCA_963654225.1 Butyricicoccaceae bacterium
CGATTGCAGGTGTGATGGTTACAGCATCCCATAATCCGAAAGAATATAACGGCTACAAGGTTTTCTGGTCAGACGGAGCACAGATAACATCCCCTGTCGACAAGGATATCGTCGCTGAGGTGGCAAAGATTACAGATCCTTCACAGGTCCGTTTCGAGCCTAAAGAAGAATGTGGGGAAATCGAGTTGATGGGTAAGGATGTCGATGAGAGATATCTCAATGATATTCTTTCTCTTATGCTTACTCCGGAGGCCCGCAAACATCATCCAGAGCTCAAATTTGTCTATACCCCTCTGCACGGATGCGGAGTAAGGCTTGTGCCTGAATGTCTTCACAGACTCGGTTTTGAGCACGTTTTCCACGTTGCCGATCAGGATGTAAGCGACGGTAACTTCCCTACTGTGCAATCTCCTAATCCTGAGGAGCCTGCCGCTATGAAAATGGCTTTGGAAGTAGCTGAAAAAGAGCACGCTGACATAGTTATGGCTACAGATCCTGACGCTGACCGTATGGGTATCGCTGTTCGTGACAACGAGGGTAATATGGTGCAGTTCAACGGTAACCAGACAGGTTCGATGCTTACCTACTATATTCTCACTCGTTGGAAAGAGTTGGGCAAACTGAAACCCGACACTTATGTTGTCAAAACTATTGTGACAACAGAGCTCATCGCTGAAATCGCAGCAAGTTTCGGCGTCAAGATATATAACGTGCTTACAGGATTCAAGTATATCGCTGAAATAGTCAAACGCAATGAGCATAGCGGAGAGTTCATCTGCGGCGGAGAGGAAAGTTACGGATTCAATGCCGGACAGTATGTGCGCGACAAGGATGCTCAGATTGCCTGCTCGATGGTTGCAGAGTGTGCAGCTTGGGCAGCCGACAATGGAATGACTCTTTATCAGCTGATGCAGAAGATTTACAAGGAATTCGGTTATCGCAAAGAGGGCTTGACGTCTCTTGTACGTAAAGGAAAGACTGGCGCTGAGGAAATTCAGAAGATTATGGTTGACCTTCGTCAGAATCCGCCAAAGGATCTAATAGGTTCTCCGGTTGTCAAGGTCGTGGACTATCTGAAATCTGAAGAGACAGGTTTGCCTACCTCTAATGTGCTGCAATTCTTCGATAAAGACGGTGATGTCGTTACGGTAAGACCTTCCGGAACTGAACCTAAGATCAAGTTCTATTTCGGAGCTAAGGGTGATGATGCTGACCTTAAGATAGAGAAACTTAAAGAGCAGTTCATTAAATAGATAGAAGCGGTCTACTGCATATATATGAAAATGATGATTGAAGTTTTTCTTCAGTCATCATTTTTTCATTCACTATAGTGTCGACAGTAGAGTTTTGAAAAAGCGCGGACTTCTATACAGCCGCTATTCGCATAGATACTTGAGCCAAAAATCTCTATTTGCAGCCTGGAAATGTGCACCCTGGTAGCCACGGTAGCCGTGCATTCCGTCAGGATATATCATAAATTCGAACTTTTTGCCTTGCTTCTGCATTTCGTCAATGAGTTGAAGCGTGTTCTGGAAATGCACGTTGTCATCACCCGTGCCGTGGGTGATTTTCAGCATTACCGGCTCCACAGTGCATTTTGTTCCGGCATTTCCCTTGTCCGAATTGTTATAACTTACAGGATAGCCTGATACATAATTAATTACCCTGGAATCTCTATATCCGTCAGGATTTGCTTGAGGTGTTTCCATAAAACGCTCGCCGTAGTGAGTGTCGTAGAGAGCCCAGTCATATACTCCGCCTCCGGCAATTCCGTAATGATAGCAATCTGAAGCGGTAAAGAGGAGCATAGTTGTCATCGTACCACCGAAAGAGAACCCCTCGACTCCAATTTTGTCCGCCTTTACGTACGGCAATGACTGCAGGTAACGAGCCCACGCTTTGAAATCGTCCAATTCCTTATTGTTCAAATGTTTGTAAACCTGGTCCATCCCTTCGTGTCCATTGTGTCCAGCGGCTCTGCAGTCAGCGGTAACCTCGATGATGTCATTTTCTGACCACCACTGGCTGCTTGAATTCGGGTGAATCCATCTGTCTCGCACCATAGGATTGTCCGGACCTCCATAAATGTCAACGTGAACAGGATATTTCCTTGCGGGATCGAAATTCTTTGGATATACTATATATGCAGGAAGTTTCAAACCGTCATTTTCTATATATATGAGTTTCGGAAGAGCATAATTTTCAGCATTGAATGCCGGTCCGGCAAGATTTGCGACCATATATGCAGTTGACGCCAGTCTTGAACTGAAACGTTTACGCATAGATTTTCCGCTTGCATTCGAGTTTATAAGTCGTCTTGATTTCCACGCTTCAGATGCTGTCGCCGTTTCATATAGCCAAAGTTGTGTAGGCGTAGTGAAATTTGAAAGTGACGCGACGAAATGCTTTCCGTCAGGAGCAAATCTTACATCGGAGACATTCAACGAGGTATCAGTCAAGGCCTTGATCTCACCTGTGCAGGTTGCCTCATACAGACAATTTCGTACAGACGCGTCTCTGCAGGCTGTGAAATATATATTTCCATCCTTGTCTGCATATCTCAGTGCAATTCTCCAGTTAGGACCGTCTGTAAGTCGTTTCAATGTTTTACCGTCATAAGAAAGGAAATATATCTGCTGCCAGCCTGTCTCAAAACTTCTCGCCATATATAACCCGTTGTCCGTAAACAACATACCGTCAATCCAGTCCAGCCAGGTCTTGTATTCTTCGTGGTAAATATGCGACTTGCTACCATCTGCGGATGAGACTCGGTACAAATCCAGAGTATTCTGGATGCGCGGTTCTCTTGCGATGTACATATCCTTGCTGTCCGCACCCCAGAACGGAATGCCGAAATACTGGTCGTCATCCTCATTGAAGTCAGCCCAGACGGTCTTAGGTAACGCATTGTCATTCAATTCAGGTATGGAGATGATTCCTATCTTTACTTTAGGATTGGACTCCCCTGCCTTCGGATAGCGCGTGTTTCTCAATGAACCGTCTTGGCCGAATGGTGAGAATATCGGAAAAACGTTTACTGCACTGTTGTCGAAGCGGTAAAATCCGATTTTCTTGGAATCAGGAGACCACCAGAATGCCTTGTATTTGGACGGGCGGCCCAAGATTTCTTCATAATATACCCACGAAGCATAACCGTTGAGAATAGTCTCCGAACCGTCATAGGTTAGTCTTAATTCTGAATCTGTCTGTATATCATATACATAGAGATCATTATCTCGGGTATAAGCAAGTTTAGCGGAATCCGGTGAAAATGTAAGATTTACTGCGCCTTCCGGATTTGCGGGGAAAGCGGTGTATTTTGCAGGAGCCTTGATTCCGACTGTAATTCTATGATTTGTCGCATTGACCGCAAACGCTGCAGAGTCAGTGAACGTTCCGTCATAGCTGAAGGCAACTTTCTCATTATTAAGCCATTTCCAGGCTCTTGGTATATTATTGAAATCTTGCCCGTTTGCAATGTCAGTAGCGGAAAAGAGCGCAGAAAGGAAAAAAATAAAACCTGCAGTTATGCTTGTTAATCGTCTCATACGAAATATTTGTCCTTAAAATTGACAAGATATACTTTTTCCACGGCTCTTGTCAGTGCCGTATATAGCCATTTGTAGTCGTCCACGGTAAGTTCATCCTGCCAGAAAGGGTTGTCTATGAATACGCAGCGCCATTGTCCGCCTTGCGATTTGTGGCAGGTGATGGCATTGGCATACTTAAGTTGAAGAGCATTGTAGAACTTGTCTTCACGTACCGCGTCGTATCTTTTCTTCTTGGTCGCAAGATAACTGTAATCCTCCAGAACGCCTTGATACAAAGCATTCTGCTGCTCGTATGTGAGTGATGCGGACTCTGATTCAAGCGTATCCAGGCAGACTTTTGCAGACAATTCCTGGTCATTGTAATCCGGAAATGAGAGCCTTGCCTGAGCAAAATGCAGGCCGTACCTGTCTTCATAATGGTTGATGGAAAGCAGCCGGACGATGTCTCCGTTAGCTATGTAGTCAAGGTTCTGAATGTCATCCGTAAACTGATAGCAATTCTTCACGACCATAAGTTTGTCGTTGCGAACAAGACGCTCTTCCTTGAACTGCACTGACGAACGGATGCCTGCATTATATTTGTTCGCACGTTTGTTGGACCTGCAGAGGACTACAGTCTCATCTTCTCCATAATGTTCGTATGCGTCAGTAAGGGATTCTATCAGTTCTCCGCCTGTAATTCTTTGAATGTCTGTAAATCCGTCAGTTGACAGTTCCAATGTGTCCACCGGAAACAGATTTCCACCGGAGCTGTAGTCCTCGGCAATCATTGTCCGTAGCATTGTCGCATTGTAGAGTATTCCGGATTCGTTCTGTTGTCTGACGACTTCTGTCAATTCCGCCCAGCCGACACCACCGAATCCGTCCATATACTCACGTGCAAGCGCCGGGCTGTACTCGTGACCTACAGGAGGCAACTGAGCGGAGTCTCCTATGAGTATCATTCTGCAGCCGATGCCGTTTCTGAGATATTTTACGAGGTCTTCAAGGAGATTGCCCGTACCGAATTGCGCAGTTGACATATTGCCCCCATTATCGATTCCGATGAGAGAGACCTCGTCAACCACAAAAAGTGTATCTTTATATTTGTTGGGCGCCAACGAAAACTGTCCGAAGCCGTCTGAGCCGACAGATTTCTGTCTGTATATCTGTTTATGGATCGTGTATGCGGGCTGTCCGGCGTACATAGACAACACCTTTGCGGCGCGCCCGGTAGGTGCGAGCAGTATGCTTCTGATTTTCAGCTCATTCAATGCGGATATGACCGCAGATATAGCGGTAGTCTTTCCTGTTCCGGCATATCCGTTCAAGATCAAGATATCTCCGTCATCCGATGTCAGAAACTCCCCCGCCTTGTGCAGAAATGTATCCTGACTGTCAGTGGGTTCGTATTTCAGATGTTCTCTGAACTTGGAATACAGAAAATCTTGCATCGGAACTGATTACTTTATAAGATTGAGAAATTCGTTCCTTGTTTTGTCCGATGACAGGAATGCTCCGGAAAATGCTGATGTAGTGGTGATTGCATTGGATTTCTGCACGCCTCGGATCTGCATGCAAGTGTGAGTCGCTTCTATTACCACAGAGACTCCGAGCGGATTCAGGGCGTTCTGCAGACAGTCACGTATTTCAACTGTCAGACGTTCCTGCACTTGCAGGCGTCTCGCATAAGTCTCGACAATCCTGGCGATTTTGCTCAGGCCGGTGATTTTGCCGTTAGGAATGTAGGCGATGTGCGCTTTTCCGAGGAAAGGCAGCATATGATGTTCGCACAATGAATACAGCTCTATGTCTTTTACGAGAACCATCTGCTGGTATTCCTCATCGAAAAGAGCTGATTTCACAATCATTTCTCCGTCTTGAGAATATCCTTTTGTAAGGAACTGCAGAGACTTGGCAACTCGCTCCGGCGTTTTCATAAGTCCTTCTCTCTCAGGGTTTTCACCAAGCAGACGCAGTATTTCCTTAACGTGTGCTGCGATTTCAGATGTTGTTTCAGAGTCGTATATATCTTCAGAAATGTATCCCATAACCGTGTTTTCTTTGACTTTATATTGAGAATCCTCCTAAGGCTTTCTCGCGGACTGATTCTCGGAGCGATTCTCGGATCTATTCAATCCTGTTACTTATTCCGATGCAAAAATATATAAAAAAAGTTCATTGTATGGAATTTTTATATATATTTGCCGGCCCGATAAGGGAAGAATGCTTTTATTATTGATTTATAGATATTTATTAAAAGGAGAACAGGATATGTATTGGACACTTGAACTTGCCAGCAGCCTTGATGATGCTCCGTGGCCAGCATCAAAGGATGAACTTATAGATTACGCAAACCGCTCCGGCGCTCCGGAAGAAGTTATAGAGAACCTTCAGGAACTGGAGGACGACGGCGAAGTTTACGAAAGCATAGAAGATATCTGGCCGGACTATCCGACCAAAGACGACTTCTTCTTCAACGAGGAGGAGTACTAGAAACTTACAGTCCCGGCGTTTCCGGGCTTCATTTCAAGACTGGACACCGCGGCACCTTGAGTCCGCAAAGCGAGTTGGGTCATATCGCGCCCGACTCGCTTTTTGTTTTATGTTAGGTCTGCCTCTGGGGTAATTTCCTATGCGGCGGCTTCGTCCGGGGAAACGTGCTTTGCGTGGGCAAAAGAGAGCAGGGGGCTAATTCGTCCGGTGAAACGGCAATCCGGCGGACAAAACGGACTCCAGAGGGATTTTGTCCGGTGAAACGGCAATCCGGCGGACAATGCATTCGAAAAGTGCCATTTGTCCGGTGAAAAGGCTCTCTGCCGGACAAAACGGACTCCAGAGGGATTTCGTCCGGGGAAACGGGCTTTGCGTGGACAAAATTATAGAGTATGAGTACATTTATAGAAAAAGAAAAGAGTTGTGAGGCGATATTTCAGTCTGGAGGGCCGTATTGGCACGCATACACTTCGGGGAAAGATACGCCGTTGCTATTTGCCAGAGATGAAGAGCTTGTGTTTGTGATGAATGTGGTAGCGCACGGAGCGGCTCTTTCTCCGGATGTCCGGATTATAGCTTTCGAAGTGATGAACAACCATTTTCACTTTGTAGTTTCTGCTGAAGAGAAGGCTATACTTGCGTTTTGGGAATATGTACGGAAGAGATTGTCGAGATCATTCCCGCTTATGAAGAAGCTTCAAATATCTCTCAAGCAAATTGAAGATCTGGGCGCATTGCGCAACAACATCGTTTATACCAACCGTAACGGTTATGTTGCAGATCCTGCCTTCACACCGTTCAGCTATCCTTGGGGAACTGGCCGCTATTATTTTCTAGACTGGCCCGAAGGAGAGTCCCTGTCTTCCATATTCGTGGACAGCAAGAGAGAGATGTTCCGATGCCGTACTCCTGTGCTTCCTGGCTCGTGGGTGGTCAGAGATGGTTTCGTCGCTCCGTGGAATTACTGCACCATAAAGTTTGGCATGTCAATGTTCAGGGATGCGCACCACTACTTTGCCCTAGTCAGCAAAAATGTGGAGGGGTACGCGGAATTGGCCGCAATACTTGACGAAGGAGAATTTCTTACGGATGCGGAACTTTTCACCCGTTTGGGTTCTTTAGTACGGACTGACTACGGAGTCTCCACCATTAAAGACTTGTCCAAATCCCAGAAATTCGACCTTGCACGGAGACTACGCATTAAATTCCGTTCGTCTAACGGTCAGATCCGCCGAGTGTTGGGGCTATCCCAGTATGATGTCGATTCACTTTTTCCTTTGACATCGGAAAAGTGATGACTGCTCAGTTGGATTGGTAACATGGCAGACAGCATTGTGTCTCGTATAGATGTGATTATTCCAGCTCCAGGAAAGCATATTTGCGGAATGGATTATGCTGACATAAATCGGACTTGGCGAATCCGCGCATAACGACATCGTATATGGGTCCGATAGTCAGGAAGAACTGTTCAAATAGTGTTGTTTTGCAATTCGTTAAGTTTTACTATTGTTTCTTCAATGGTATAAGCCTGATATCGTTGTTTTGCCTCGGTGTAACGCCCGTTGATGCGCATAAATGAACTCCATATTTCAGAAAAAGGATTTTCAAAGCAAATTTGTTCTAACTTCCCTTCTCTGGTTATGGCCGAGCACCGATTGCTGCCACTCAATGGGCTTCCGGCGATGAAATAGGTCAATGCACGTATCTCGCCATCTTTTGTGATGACTGAACGCTGGCAATCTTTCCACCATTCCAAATACACGCCCAAGGTGGCATTCCTCAAACCGGATGTCCCGGTATAGGCGAGGTTATTCTGGAAAGGCAGAGGGGCAAGGAACATTCTACTATCGTTCAGAATACTGTTCCGATGTGCATAAAGGAAGAAAGCGTGTTGGAGAAACAGTTGGGCCCAAGCGGGTAGCTCGGCGTGATTTTTCTTGATTGTGTCTCTTTTCGTCCTTTTGCTGACCCGAAGAAAATCTCCGGTAGAATCAAGAGCCAAATTATCTGCGACAATACTTTCTTGCTGATCTGCTTTAGGGAAACAGTCCAGCAAATTGCCGTTTTTCAGTAGAATCTTACCTTCGGGGTGACGTACATCCTTCTCAGCAGTTTCGATTGTCATTGCATTATATGTTTAGTCTGCATAGATCTACCGCAATATCACAATATTCTTTCGTGCTAATTGCGTAAGAAATTGGGAACGTCCTTTTAGACGATAAGGCTGACCTTGCATATTCATAAGCGACAGCCATAGCCATTGACCGATACAACCCGCGAAAGCACCTCGTTGTAATACTCGCTAAATCTTTAGCGGACAGCAATAATCTTTTTTTGAATTTATTCGCAAAGAAATTAAATTCGTAGAACTATGATTAAGTTATTGAAGATTGCATTAATATCACTTGTTCTGATGAGCGGAGCACATAAGATTTCCAGTGTTGAGACAAGCGGAAGTTGGGTGTATATGTATGACCAGTCAGGTCATAGGTATATGACCTTAAGCGTCAGCAGCGTCGGTGAGGTTAAAGGATTCAGCGCTGATTTTTTCGTTTCTAAAAACGGCAGCTGGATATATCTGTACGATTCCGAAGGAAAACGATACAAGACGCTCAGCTACGCATCTGTCGGAGATGTTATCGGTGTTTCCGGTGATACGTTTACATCTCGGAATGGCAGTTGGATTTATACCTGGGATAAGAACGGAAAGAAAATTAACACCCGTGCGGCAAGGTGATAATGTGTGTCATTTAGCTGACAGAGAATCCATAAAAAACGAGTCAACCATAGAAATAGCAGTAACCTTGCCTAGATGCGCTTCTCCTTGCATATAATTTATTCTATAGGCCTAAAATGGGGTAAGCGAGAGGCCGGCCATCTTGAGATGCTGTTTTGCGAAAGGGATTCCTATTATGGTGATGCCGAGAATCAGTCCAAAGAACACGTGCATCAGGCACGCCCATAGACCGCCAAAGCTTCCTGATTATTTCAACTTCTTTCCGTCTGAGAAGGCGTTGCCGACGCGGCTGCCGAGTTGGATGTATCCGTTGTGTATAGGGTCAAATGAAATGAGGTGCATCTTTTCCAAATCGGGTTTACCGTCTTCCGCGAGATATTCTTCTTTGCAGATGATATTCAAGATTTCGGCAACGATGTAGTATCCGGTTTCGCTTTCGTCAATCTTCTCTTTGATGCGACATTCAAGAGTCATCGGAAAGTCTGTGAAAACAGGCGCATTGACCGTCTCTGACTTTACTGCCGTCCACCCTGTTTTCTGCATTTTGTCCGGATCATTTTTCGCACTGGTGATGCCGACGAAATCTGCCGAAACCACAGTCTCTTCGGTCGCAAATGCTACGGTAAAGTCGCCGCAGCGGTTAAGATTCTCTGTCGTGGCGTGACTGCCCATAGAAATCATAATTTCGTGAGCATCCCATTGTCCGGCCCAGGCCGCATTCATCGCATTTGCAGTACCGTTTTCGTTATATGTGCCGATAATCAGAACAGGTTGTGGCAGAAGCCACGCTTTTTGTCCAAAATTCTTCATAGTATTTTATTATACAGTGATTTCCAACAATATACCCTCGAAACCTCTCACGCAACTTTCGTAGTATCCATCGCCTGTCGTGCGAGGCCCGCTCAGAGTTTCGTAGCCGTCAGCGCTGAGAGTCGCGGTAAGCGCATCAACCGCTTCCCTACTGCCTACGGCGAATGAAAGATGGATAAAACCTGAATGAAATTGGCTTTCGTTGTCGCCCTCCACTTCCGGACGAGTCATAATTTCAAGTCGCGACGGACCGTCCGGGAATGTGAGTATATAGGTGCGGAGATTAGTACGGGGATTGTGGTATAAGGTGTTGGGCGTTCCGTGAAAATATTTCTCGAAGAAACATTTCATCCCTTCCAAGTCTCTGCAATAGAGAGCAATGTGATCTATTGTCATAATGTTTACGTTAATATTTACGCAGCCTGCAGCTTTCTTCATGAGAATTTATAATGCCGACCGCCTGCAAGAATGAATATATGATGGTTGTTCCTACGAACTTCATACCAAATTTCTTCAGTTCCTTTGAAATAGTGTCAGACAATGGAGAAGATGTGCGTCCGCATTCGCAGACGACTGCACCGCAGGTGAAACTCCAAATGAATTTGTCAAACGAGCCGTACTCGTTTTGGATTTTCATAAATGACTTGGCATTTTCTACAGCTGCGTTAATCTTCAATTTATTTCTGACAATTCCGGACTCTTGGCTTAAGGATTCAAGTTTTGCCGTATCGTATTCTGCCACTTTGCGATAATCAAATCCGTCAAATGCTCGGCGGAATGCTTCTCTTTTGTTGAGAATGCATTCCCACGAAAGCCCTGCTTGAAACCCTTCAAGAATAAGCATTTCGAACAACTTACGGTCATCGTGCACAGGCACACCCCACTCAGTGTCGTGATACTCAACATAAAGCGGATTATTCGGATTGCACCAACGGCAACGTCGCTTTGTTATTGCCAGCTGAGCTTGTGACTTTGTATTTTCCGACATAGCGATATGTGGCCTCCACCATTGAATTATCTTATCACGAATTTCGCACTTTTAGGATGTCTATGCAAGCCACTGTGAGACTTTTGTTGTGATTTTACCGGCTTCCGGGACAAATAAAGGCAGGTCATCGTTGCGGTTGATGCCTGCCTTTTTCAGACGTTTACGGTCATAGACCTTTTTCTTTTTTTTTGTCAGAGTCCTCATCATAATCTGTTTCCCGTACTTCTCGATTTCTTCCGCTCTTGAAGCCTTGCGGTTGGCCAGAAGAAAATCCTTTTCCGTAATCCGCAATTTCTTGTTTTTCATAAGATTAATCCGAATTATGTGCGCAAATACTGCAAAAAACATTATTCCAGGCTTGCTGCTTTCTTGATATCTGCTTTATCCGGTGTAAATACGTGATTCAGCACACCGACGGAAACCACTTTTGACTCTCCATCGTATGTGATTGTCCCGATGCTGCAGACGAAGTAATTGTCAACCTTCAGCAGATTGTCGATAACCAATCCTCCAAGGCCTGTTCCTATCATTGAACCCAATGTAACCCACCCGGCATCACTTTCACTGCTTGATAATTCTTCTGTAATAGCTGCATTCAAGACTTCTTTTAAAGCCGCAGTGTGAGCCTCTTTGTCAGGGCAAGTTACAACGCAGACACCTGCGATAATCACTAATATCAGTGTGAACAACAGAAATTTTTTCATAGCGTCCATAAATATTTTGTGAGCACGGCATCGAAAAGATTAAGATGCTGTCGTGGATATAAAGCCTTTCCTAAAGGGAAAGCGCAAACATATGCTTAACCGCGATTCGTGCAATGTTTTGACGAAGATACGACTTATCCAAGACAAATCAAGAGTTTTCGAAAAATTATAGGATACTTTGGCAGATGCTACCACTTCCAGCCTTTCTCTGAGAATAGCCTTTTTAGTTCATCAAGATTTCCGACAAGCACCTGACGTGGCTTTGAACCCTCCTGCGGACCGACAATACCGGCGGCCTCGAGCTGGTCCTTAACCTGCTGCGCCAATGAATTGATGTATTCCTGAAGGTGTCGGGGCTGCTCATCTGCCGTCATGATTCTTCGAATTTGTTATTAATAATTGTAGTCACTATTGTCGGGATTTTACACCTGCACTTTTCAAATATATAGTAAAATCCTACCCCCCCCCCCAAAAAAAAATGGATTCATATTTAGTCATTTTTGCTGTTACCCCTTATGTCGCAAGTTATGCAGCAACCAAGTCTGAAAAAATCAGTAATTGCGTATCGTTGCAAATAATCAGAAATGCGATTAGAGTGCTTAGTTTTGCCATACTTTCGCTGATTTTTCACCGTCAAACATTCCTAGAAAGTCGGCGAAAATGACGAAAAATTGATGGATTTCGCTGAGTTTCCGGGAGAAATTTTCCACATTTGTCGCAAATAAATAAAAGAAAAATCACAATAACACAGAAGGCTATAATCGGAAGAAAAGTGGAAATGGCTACATTGGATCGACTTTATAAGTCGAAAAAGTCAGAATTCGTGGCCATATATGGTCGAAGTTCGGATGATACGATAATTGAGTAATTCTTATTTGAAGTCAAAAGCCGTGTCAAAATCCAATGCGGACTCCCCTGCCGGCGGTCAACTTCTCGTGTTCGCAGAGAGAGATGATATCGCCGATTGAAGGCGATTTGCCGCTTATGACCTCTTCCATCGTTACTTTGCGGACGATGTTGTCGATTTCGCCACCGCTGAAGTCGAAACCGGATGCGAGAGTATTGGCATCCGACTCGGAAAGTATCGGAAGTTTATCTCGCCAGATATTCGTCTTAGCCTGCAGAGAAGGCTTCTCGTAGCGGATTTTAAACAAGAAACGACGCTCAAACGCCCCGTCGAGATTTCCTTCGAGATTGGTCGTGGCTATAAGTATGCCCTCCAGTTTCTCCATCTCCTCGAGTATGATATTCTGGATAGTGTTCTCGGTCTGGTCAATACTGCCGTTGCTGTCACCGATATTGCGGCGTCTGGAGAAAATGGCATCCGCCTCGTTGAAAAGCAGGATCGGCTTCTTGGATGTACTCCTGCAGACTTTTCTGTAGTCGGAAAATATCTTCTTTATGATTTTCTCGCTCTCGCCGTACCACATACTCTTGGAAGCGCTTATGTCCACGTGGATGATGTCGCGGCCGGTTTTGCGCGCCCACTGCATAACAGTCTCGGTCTTGCCGGTACCTGGAGCGCCGTAAAGCAGTATCGCAAGTCCTTTCATAAGTCCCTTATTCTCGAGACGGCTTACAAGGCTTTGATAATTGCTTTCTTCCAACGCATTTTCCACGAGTGCGAGCTGTCCGCGCTGTGTATCTGAGAAGAAAAGGTGCTTCTCTTTGATACCCTCAGATTTAATGCGGCATTTGTCATTACCTTTTTCAACGAACAATTCCGCGTCATCCTCGAAGTAGAGTTCTTTGCCTTTTTCAGTCAATGACAGTACAGTGTTTTCCCCGAAAAGACTGCTTCTTGTGGTCAGTTCGGCCAGTCCTGTTCTCTGCAGGATATGTGTCTCTTCCTTGAGGCGTTTCAGACAGGTTCGCCTGGTCTTGAGAATATATAAATTTCCCAACTCAAAAGGTATAGAGATTCCGCAACCTGATCTCGCGCAGTCGTCGCAGACAAGATAGAACAGTGCCCTGTCCAATTCATTATCCAGAATATTACAGACCTTTGACAGGCACTCCAGTTTGACGTTGGACCTCTCAGTCCTTTGTATAAACCTTACCAGACGGACTTCCGCATTGGAATTGTCTGCATCGAATTCGTCGCTGCGTATATACTCCCTAAGCGCTGCTGCGAACCGATACCGGTCAAGGTCTGAATACTTGTCGCAATACGCCTTGTAGTCTTCCTCAAGCAATAATTCTTTGCCTTTGTCGCTAAGTTGGATGTGGTCCTCGTCCGAAGCCTGTTCCACGAGTCCGGACACGATTATAGGATGCGTCCCCTTGCGCAGTGCACTTCCTTCCTTAAAACGCAGCGAGAAAACTCCGTACATATCTCTCAATGTAGAATCGATATTGGAAGGTCTGCCGTTTCCTTCGATAAAATCGTGGCATATGTCGTAAAACAGAACCCTGTCACTTAGATCCCGAACTTCTTTCTTTACAGCCGCAATGAAGCTGAGATCCCCGTGCTCCCGTTCCATAGCCTGAGTCTGCTGAAGGAGTTCCTCGCAACTGACATCACTGTCTTCCATTTGCGTTCCGACTGTCTTGCAGAAATCGTATCTGTCGAAATCTTTGCAGAGCATCTGCACTGGCCTCGAATCAGGCATTTTCCCATCTAACAGGCAGTCCATTACGTAGTTGGAGACGATGTATGACTTCTTTACGCGCCTGGACTCGTCCGGGTTGTCCTGAATGATGAAACCTCTGTCCTGCAGGGATGCGATTGCCGGCAGATATTCCATCACATCCAGCTGAGTGCAGTCGCAGTATCTTGCGAGGTCGTCGAGGTCGGAACCACATCCGCAGCAGCTTCTGTCGAAAATCGCGGAGAATATTATGGCTTCGCCTCTGCTTCCCAGTCCGAGTCCAGACACAAGAGCGTCCAAGGACTCCGCTGTCTCTTTGGTGCCAAGTTTCTTTAATTTGCTGTCTCTGACTCTTGTGGCTGCCGCTTTGATAAGCTGAATGTAAGTTTTTCCCATTGTCGTCTATTTTTACGTTGCAAAGAAATAGACTTTCGCTGCCAAAATGTGGCATATGCCATTACCTTGTTTTTCTGAAATGCTGGTACTTGATATTGACCTTGATTTCATACTCATCCATACGCATATAGTCCGGAATGGAAAAATCCAGGTGCGTAACGACGGCGTGGGAGGCATAGCAGAAAACGATATGGTTCAATCGCTCATCGCGAAGACTCGCCTCGGCCCAGGTCGTTCCGTCATCCAGGTCGTTGTCAATTCCTAGCTCTTTGTCGCTCATAGACGCATTGTGTTTGTGCTCAGGATCAATGCCCGGCCGGCAGGAGATTATCGGCAGTTCTCCGCGGAGCTGACCGTGAAGATAAGCTATTATAGGGATAATATGCTTAAAATCAGAGCCATAGAAGTCATCATCTTCAAGCTGCAGTGGCTCAAAGTCCTCCCAATACTTAAGTGTACCTTCCACTTCGAGGTCCTCATCGCTTCGGTCCCGCGGCATATCGAGAAAATGCTTATAAACTTGCCCGGTGCGCTCGAACATTTCCCTTGTCATCTCAAGAAGTTTGTCGTTTACCTGCGCTATCCTTCTCACCTCAGCCTCGGTGCAATGAATCTTAAACAGTTCTGTCAGAGCGCAGAAGCGATAAAGTAAAAGGTCGTCCACATATTCAGAAACATTCCTCGGCTCCACCTTATCCCACCAGCACGTCTCCAAGGGGTCGCCTGTGATTGCGAGTATGCGGCTCTCGAAGTCACAGACTTCGGCACGGAGTTTCTCTGCACATTCATACTTAGGCAGAGAACTGTAAGCTCTCAGCCTCTCGAAAATTTTGTCGTGTTCTTCGTATGACAAAGTCTTGATGTCGGTATTGTTTTTCTTAATCATTGACTATCACTTTCTTGAAGATTATGTCCAACAACTGGAATGGTCCCGGAGCGGTGTGCATACTGCCACAGTTAGGACATTGTTCAGGATAGGTCTCAGCTGTGGCCAGCCACTCTACGTCCAGTCCGATGAATTGGCATCCGCAGTCTTTGCAGACGAATTTACTTTTTCCTCGAACCATAGTACTATTAAGTCTTCGAGTTGTTCATTGCATCAATAACCGCCTTACCTAAAAAGGCAATCGCACCTACAGCTACCATTCCAAAGGCGGCTATTTTTGCAGTTTTGCCAGAATTCGGGTCTCTAATGGTATCTATACCCTTTTCCAGAATTGTTCCGTTTCCGTTCTTTTGCAGTTCCATAGCAATTTAGTTTTTATGATACGTAGCCACATCGTGCAGCTTTTCTATATTTCAAGATGCAAAGAAAAATCGTCAGACTGCAAAAAATCGGCAGTCAGAAGATAAACTTAAAAATCCAACAAGGGGCTGGGAAGTTTACCGACCGCCGGCTCATAGCTAGGCGTTTTAACGTGTTTTTCCTCTGTAAAGGTAAAATTTTTACCCCCCCCCCCAAAAAAAAAGAGTTCATGTTTAGTCATTTTTGGGCAACCATTCTCAGTGAAGACCTACTTTTCACATCCCACACAAAATGAGAACGCACAAAATTGGAAAAGTTGCAAAAGGGAGGCAAAAACACCTTGGAAAAGTTGCAAATCAAATCTCTATGATGTTGTACGGACGGAGATTCATCTTGTAGTTGCCGGTGAGAACTGCCCCGTTGGAGAAAATGATATCCCCGGACGGCACTAGGCCGGCATCGTCGTGGATATGTCCGAAAAGATGAGCCTTAGGCCGAATTTTCATTACTTGTGTCCGTAACTCCGCACTTCCATAGTGATAGTTCTCGGAGAAGTCAAGTATATTCAGCGGCGGCTGGTGAGTAA
>CAVKAQ010000054.1:0-16084 GCA_963654225.1 Butyricicoccaceae bacterium
GCAAGCCCTCCTGCTCTCTTTCTTTATTCATTGTACTAATTTCTAATATCTGACTCTTTGTAAATATGCCTATAAGTCTATAATTCTGCGCGCATTTATTGTTTGCGTGCCAATCGTGCCAAATCCTGTTCTCCGCCATCACACATAAGTTTGCCATACCGCTCTTGCGCAAGCCCTTCCGGGGTTTTCGTCCGGTTTTTTTGTCCGGTGAGACGGCAGATTCTCGGACAAATCACTTCCGCAGCACAGTTTGTCCGGCAAAACGGCGAAATCTCGGACAAAGCACTTCCGCAGCACAGTTTGTCCGGCATAACGGCAGATTCCCGGACAAAACGCTTCCTCTGCTCAGTTTGTCCGGTGAGACGCCAAATTACCGGACAAAACGCTTCAGTGGCCCAATTCGTCCGGTGGAATGTCAAATTACCGGACAAAATACTTCCGCGGCCCAGTTTGTCCGGGGAAACGGCAAAATCTCGGACAAAACACCGTCGCAACCCAATTTGTCCGGCGAGACGTCCAATTACCGGAGAAAACGCTTCCGCAGCTCAATTTGTCCGGGGAAACGGCGGAATCTCGGACAAAATACTTCCGTAGCCCAGTTTGTCCGGCAAAACGGCGGAATCCCGGACAAAATACTTCCGCAGCTCAATTTGTCCGGGGAAACGGCTAAATTCCGGACAAAACGCTTCCGAGGCCCAACTTGTCCGGGGAAACGGCGGAATCTCGGACAAAGCACTTCCGCAGCCCAGTTTGTCCGGTGAGACGCCAAATCGCCGGACAAAACACCGTCGCACCCCAATTCGTCCGGGCAAATGGCTAATTACCGGACAAAGTACTTCCGCAGCCCAGTTTGTCCGGGGAAACGACTAATTCCCGGACAAACTGAGCGGACAACCCAACTAGATGTCTGATATGCGGAACGGATTGTAGGAGATATTCTCGTCGAACGTGTCTATGCCCTCGTAACGCTTCAACGCCTTGACCACCTGAACGGTAATCGGAAGAATGACTATCTCGTAACATACCTTGAACGACACCTGCGCAACCATCATAGTTGCGAGAGACTTGATATCCGCGCCCCAGAATACGATAGGCATAAATATCAATGAGTCAAGGAATTCGCCGGCAATAGACGACACAATCGCCCTGATGGAGAAGCCTTTGCCACCTGACGCCACCTTCATACGGCTGACAACGAACGCATTGAGGGTCGAGCCGGCAAGGAATGCAAGCAGGGATGCGAACGCTACTCTAGGCGCCATATTGAAGACATAATTGAAATGCGCCGCACCGTCCCAGAACGATGCTGCCGGGAGCATTGCCACCAACTGGCCCACGACAGCGACAAAGAAGTTCATCGCGAATGCAGTCCATATCACCAATCTGGCTTTACGATATCCCCAAACCTCCGCAAAACAGTCATTGAGGATGTATGAAATCGGGAAAATCACAACCGCGCCCGGAAGAGTCACACTGCCGATGGCGAATACTTTAGTTGCGAAAAGATTTGATGCAATCAGGCAGACTATAAAGAGCACTGCCAGCATCATAAACACTACTGATACTTTGTTGTCTTTCATTATCTTGTTTTTTAAGTGGTTACCAAGCACACTGAGAAGCTGTTTTCAGATAGCTTCTGAGAATATGTTATATTTTTTAGATTTTATTCTTCTTCGCCTGCCGCCTTGAGACGTTCTGCATTCTCTGCAATCTGCAACTGGTCAATACATTCCTGGATATCACCATCCATAAATGCCGGAAGGTTGTACATAGACCAGTTGATTCTGTGGTCGGTCACACGCGACTGCGGATAGTTGTAAGTTCTGATCTTGGCAGAACGGTCACCCGTCGATACCATTGTCTTACGCTTGGCAGCGATGCCGTCCAGATATTTCTGGTGCTCCATATTGTACAGACGCGTACGCAATTCTTCCAAGGCTCTGTCAAAGTTCTTGAGCTGAGAGCGTTCCTCCTGGCACTGAACCACGATTCCTGACGGGATATGGGTAAGACGCACGGCTGAATATGTGGTGTTGACGCCCTGTCCGCCAGGTCCTGAAGAACAGAATGTATCCTTGCGGATATCGTTCATATCCAAGTCAATATCAAACTCGTCGGCTTCAGGGAATACTGCCACGGAGGCTGCGGAAGTCTGGATACGGCCCTGCGTCTCAGTCTGAGGCACGCGCTGTACACGGTGCACGCCGGACTCATATTTCATCGTGCCGTAAACTCCGTCGGCGCAGGAAAGTTTGAACACTATCTGTTTGAAACCGCCGGATGTTCCCGGAGCCTGATCTGTAATCTCAAGTTTCCAGCCCTTACGCTCAGCATATTTCGAATACATTCTGAACAGGTCACCCGCGAAAATAGCAGCTTCGTCGCCGCCTGTACCGCCACGGATTTCGACCATAGCATTCTTGCTGTCATCAGGGTCAGACGGGATAAGCAAAAGCTTGATATTCTGCTCCATATCTGGAAGTTTCGGCTCAATCTCGGCGATTTCCTCACGTGCCATCTCCCTCAAGTCATCGTCCTTCTCGTTAGCCATTATGTCCTTTGCCGAAGCCAGTTCATCTACCATCTTCTTGTATTCCAACCCGGCCTTGATGATTGGTTCCAGCTCCTTGTAATCTTTGTTCAGCTGCACGTACTTCTTCATATCCGACATAACTGACGGATCTGAAAGCTGATTCTGCAGCGAATTGAACTTATCCTGAAGGCTCAGAACCTTTTCAAGCAATGTATTCTTTTCTGCCATATATATTTCTGTCTTTTTCTACTATCAATTATAACGTCAAGGAGTCGCTACGCTCCCAGTGCTGCTTCAATCACCGCTTTAGACGGCTACAAAGCCTTGACGTAGCAGCGGCGGCGCATAAACAGCTCGTGTTCGTATTTGCCCCACACATTCACGGCGCTGTTGGTCTCTATCTGCGGATTCGAGATGGCGTACATCGTCTTCACCTTGCGATATTTCTCCGACATTGCGCAATGGTATATCGCGCTCACGCCTTTGTTCTGCCACTGAGGCACAGCCCCGTTGAGCATCAAATCCACCTCCTCGTAATTGTTCATCGCCTTGAGCAGATGAATCCAACCGAATGGGAACAACCGGCCTTTCGCCTTCTGCAGCGCCTTCGAAATGGAAGGAAACGCTATTCCGAATGCCACCAGTTCGTTATTCTCGTCAAGAACGATGCTGCTGACCTTGTCCGAAATGAAAGGCATCGAGACCTTTGCCTCGTGGTCAATCTCCTTCTCCGTGAATGGGATGAAGTTATATACCGCAGCGGCAAAACTCTCATTATACACCTTGAAGAAATAATCGACCATCTTCTTGTCCTTCTTCAAATCATCCAACTTCCCCTCGTGAAGATTGTATCTTTCCTTCAGCATCCCGGCAATGCGAAGCATCTTGTCCTGCACACCCTGGCACGCATCCATCTTGTATTGCAGCCAGTCACACTCCTTCTCATATCCGAGCGCCGTAACCAAGTCATTGTAATACGGAAAGTTGTACAGACAGTTGAACGGAGGAATGTTCTCAAAACCCTCGACCAACATTCCCTGCTTACCCAACGTATTGTAATACAAAGGTCCGTGAACCTCGGTCATTCCATTTTCTTTCGCCCAATTTTCAGCCGTGGTGAGCAACAGTCTCGCAACCTCGATGTCGTTTATAGTATCGAACCAGCCAAAACGCGCACGCTTCTTTCCATACAACTCATTATAGCGCGGATTAATCATACCGCAGATACGGCCGACGACTTTCTTTCCGTCATATACCAGCCACAGTTTATGCTTGCAATAATCCAACGCCGGGTCAGCCGTCAAGCTGAACCTCTGGTCTGAATGAAGTGCAGGCACATACTGCTTACAGTCCTTATACAGGTCGTCCGGAAATTTGATGAACTTGCGCAGTTCTCTCCTCCCGGAAACCTCCACAACATTATATTTTGACATACAATCGGTTTTAGTACGAACTGCAAATTTAACAAAAGAAACACAATGGAACAAATCCGGCGCAGTCAAGCAGGGCCGGGCTGGCCGAAGGGTTAGGCGTTGCGAGATTGCAAATCTTCAAACATCCCGAGGCGCTCGTCCAGAAGGCGGAAACTTTCCTCGTCCTTCATCAGTGACACACAAACCCTTATGCCTTCGCGCGTGCTCTTGGAGGCGACCAGCGAAATCGAGCATATTCCGCAGCGGAGCAATTCCACCACGAGTTCGCTGCCGGTCTTGCCGGGATATCCGATTGTGAAGAAGAAACCGTCACTGACGTCCTTGTCCACATCTTTGTCATACACGAGATAGAATCCGTGTCTGCGGAATATCTCTTTCACTGCGGCAGCGCGTCGTGCGTATTCTTTCACATTGTTCACGAAATCATACAGACCGTCTGCGGCAGCTCCCAGCATAGCAGCAAAGGCCACCTGCGCCGAATGTGTCGCGCTCGAGGTGTTCACATATATGTAAGTCATCGCAAAGTTATCCCCGAAACGTCCGCGTCCAAAGCGCTCACGCAGAGCCGGGAACTCCCTGTTGTACAGTTTTTCGGAAATGACTGCGAGCGCGATTCTCTCACCCGCATAACTGAATATCTTTGAGGAAGATACCATCAGCGCCCAGTTGTCGGTGTAATGCGCGACCGTAGCCTGGAACGGCGGCACAAACGGCCTTGATCTGTCTTCCCGGAAATCCATACACAGATATGCCAAGTCTTCAATAGCCACAACGTCATATTTCGTGCACAATGCTCCGACAATCTTCAATTCCTCTTCCGTAAGATTAGTCCAGGTGGGGTTATTCGGACTGGAATATACTATTGCACAGACCTTTCCGTCCGAGAGCAGTTCCTCAAGACAATGCTCCAGAGCCGCTCCCCTGCAGTCATATATGTCAAGCATTCTGGCCTCGACGCCAAGCACTTTAGCCTGCAGATAATATGACGAAAAGCCGGGATTCAGATACACCACGGCATTTTTCCCTGGAGACATCTGCGAACACTCCAACAACAGATTATAGCAGGCCTGCATCGAGCCTACCGTCGGAATCACACATTCAGGCGGCACATCAACGTCAACAAAAGCCTTAAGAAAACGTGCACCGTTCCGCTTCAGTTCGGGAATACCGACTGCCGGAGGATATATCGCCGCACATCCGCCGTCCAGCGCCTTTTTCTGCGCTTCCACTCCCAGCCTGCAAGAATCCAGACCCGGCACGCCGAACTCCAGATGCACAAACTTCTCTCCTGTTCTATTCTCCAACTCTCTGGCGATATTGACACTCTGGCGTATAGTTACATTTCCGAGGTCGGATATATCCAACTTTTTCAGCACCGACTGAATTTCCTTATCTGTAATCTGTTCCATTTTATTCATCATCCTCTTATTCCGCAATGAAGGCGTGACTGCAAAATTAGCCTATAATATTCCCATTGTCAACAGCAAACTTAACGCACCTTTCCCCCAGGCCATTCCTTACTACATTCGGGGACCCGCAAAAAGCATTTTTTAAGCAATGTCCACCCCGCATCAAATCGCGTGCGGAAAACAGGAAAGTCCACGGCAGCGCACAAACGAAAAACCACGGCGGAAAACCGTTCGCAGGCTCATCCGTCGTAGCGACAAACAAGATATTTATCTACAATTAGTTTGTTTCAGCTCCGCCTCCCAAAGCGTTGTACAGTTTGATTACTGACTGCAGACGTGTGAGATTGTCCGAAGCGACACTCAACTGCGCAGACAGAAGCGACTGCCTGGCTGTCAAAAGCTCAAGATATGTCGCATTGGCCGTATTGTACAATGACTCAGCGGACTTCACGGTCTTCTCCAATTCCTCAACCTGCTTCTGATGAGCCTCAAGAGTTATCTGATTGGATTCCACCGCATAAAGCGCATCATTGACCTCATTTCCGGCATCCAGAATCGCCTGCTTATAGTTCAGCAGAGCTATCTGTTCTGCATCCTTTGACACGCGGAGATTGGATACCAGTTTGCCACGGTTGAATATTGGCTGAGCAAGGGACGCGGCCGCAGAAAGCACCCAAGCACCCGGATTTGACACAGCCTTTCCGAATGAATCCACCCAACCTGCGCTTCCGGAAAGTGTCAGTTTCGGATAAAATGCAGACCTTGCAGCATTTGTCGTATAGTAAGCCGACGCCAAAGACATCTCTGCCTGCAGCACGTCCGGCCTGTGCGAAAGAATCGAAACAGGCATTCCGGCATTCACCTTGTCAAGAGGAATTGTCTGCCCGTCCAGAGTGCCGCGTTCAATCTTGCGTGATGTTATGCCGAGCAGTGTGCAAAGCGAATTCTCAGCCTCTCGCTGCTGACGGAGCAAGTCATTGTATGAGGCCTCCAGCTGATGATATGAAGCCTTTGTCTGTGACACGGAGTTGACCGTAACGTCCCCGACCTTGAGTTTCGCCTCCATAGTACGGACGTTTTCTCTCCACACTTCAAGAGTCTCTCCGCTTATCCGGATCTGTTCATCAGTCAGAAGCAGAGCATAATAGCCGTTCGCGATATTTGCGATGAGGTTGGTTCTGACAGCTTGCTGATAAGCCTGCTGGCCCAGCAAAGCGGCCTGCGACTCTTTCTTCGCGTTGCGCAGACTTCCGAACAGGTCAATTTCCCAACTTGCCTGTACGGGAATCTCATAAGTCTTTGAAGCACTGTTGCTTCCGGTCTTGCTGATTGACGCGTCCGGTGAGAATGTCAATGACGGCAGAAACGCCAGTTTTGCAGCCTTGAGTTGCGCCAGAGCCTGATCTGTACGGAGAATCGCAACCTGCATATCCGTATTGTTCTCGAGTCCCAGACGTATCAGAGACTGAAGCGCAGGGTCCTGGAATAATTCCTCCCAGGAAAGGTCCGCAATGCCGAGCGAATCAGCTCCGACCTCACTGGACTGGAGCCCGTCTGCGCGGTAAAGGCTGTCAACCGGCAAGCCTTCCGGACGTTTGTAATTCTTATATATCGAGCATCCGTTCAACAAAATCAGCAATGCCGCGACGGATGTCAAAATACATATATTCTTAAGTTTCATATTTCTCTATTTATTGTTAACCGTATAGGCATTTTCCTGCTCAAGCCTTTCCGCACGGCGCTTGCCCATAATCCGTTCTTCCAGATACTCGAACAATATGAAGAATGAAGGAGTGAAGAACAGCAGGGCTACCGAGCCGATTACGATACCGCCTACGACACCGACACCTAGCGACTGGTTACCGTTGGCACCGACACCGGACGCAAACATCAGAGGCAACATACCGAACACCATCGTAAGCACCGTCATCAGGATAGGACGCAAACGGGCACCTGCGGCAGACACAGCCGCAGCGGAGAGTGACATTCCCTCCTTACGGCGCTCCGTAGCATATTCCGTGAGCAGAATGGCAGTCTTTGAAAGAAGTCCGATAAGCATAATCAAACCGGTCTGCATATAGATATTGTTGTCAATACCCCACATTTTGGCGAACAGGAAGCTTCCCATAAGGCCGAAAGGTACCGAAAGAATGACCGCGAACGGTATGAACAAACTCTCGTACAATCCGCACAATATCAAGTAAATGAACAATATGCAGATTCCATATACAAGCACTGTGGTATTCGAGCCGGCCATCTGGTCCTCCTCCCTTGTCATTCCGGAGAATTCATATCCGTATCCGGTAGGAAGTGTCTGAGCAGCAACCTCTTTGACTGTCGCGATGATGTCTCCCGAGCTGTAACCGTCGGCAGGCATTCCCTGGACAAGGATTGACGAGAACATATTGAAACGCGTAAGCGACTCCGCACCATATATCTTCGTAAGTTTCACAAACTGGCTCACCGGGGCCATTCCGCCGGTAGTCTTGACATAAACATTGTCGAGTGACTGCAGCGAATTCCTGTCTTCCGACGGAGCCTGGATAATCACACGGTACAGTTTCGTAAATCTGTTGAAGTTGGACACGTAACTGCTTCCGAAATAGCCCGACAGGACGGACAGTACGTGATCTGTCGTGATTCCGGATCTTTGGCACTGCGCCTCATCTATATCCACTCTGTACTGAGGATAATCCGTACTGAATGACGTATAAGCCATCTTGACTTCATCACGCTGATTAAGCGCCGCGATAAAATCAGTCGTAACCTTATTCAATTCGTCCACGCCCTTGCCGGAACGGTCCTGCAGATATACTTCAAAACTGTTACCCGTACCGTAACCGGAAATCATAGGCGGAGCGAATACGAACAGATGCGCGTCCTTGATGTCGGCAGTCAGCCTGTAAATCTCATTGGATATGGCATCAACGCTGTTCTCTTCACCTTTTCGTTCGTCCCAAGGCTTGAGTTTGATGATGAACATACCGTGGGAAGCACCTGCTCCCGAGCCCATTCCGAATCCGGCCACCTTATTGAAGTTCTTGACCTGAGGGATTGTCGCGATTTGTTTCTCGACCTTGTCCATTATCTCAAGTGTCTGATTCAGAGTACTTCCGGCAGGCGAATCAAGGCTGACGAACAAAGTTCCGGTATCCTCGTTAGGCACAAGGCTGGTCTTTGCTGACCTCATAAGAAGCACGAGCACACAGCAGCAGAGAGCCAGCGCAGTCCAGGCCATCCATTTGTGCTTTACAAAGAACAGCGCGCTCCTCTTGTATTTTGCCTTGAATGCATCGAATGAAGACTCGAACGCCATTCTGAAGCGAGTCGAGAATTCCGGTTTCTTACCGTCCTCAACTATCTCGTTAGGCCTGAGAATCAATGCACAGAGAGCAGGCGTCAACGTCAATGCGTTGATGGCGGAGATCCCCACAGCAACTGCCATCGTAACACCGAACTGCGTGTAGAATATACCGGATGTTCCGCCCATAAACGAAACCGGGATGAACACGGCCATAAACACGAGCGTGGAAGTTATGACAGCGGACGAAATTCCCGTCATTGCATCGACTGCCGCCTTGTAAGGTGACCTGTATCCGTCATCGAACTTGGCCTGCACCGCTTCCACCACGATGATGGCATCATCCACCACAGTACCGATAGCCAGCACCAGCGCAAACAATGTCAGCAAGTTCAACGTAAATCCGGCCACATATATGACCGCGAATGTACCGACCAGCGACACCATAATGCTTATGGTAGGGATAAGGGTGGAGCGTGGATTCTGGAGGAAGAAATAAACGACCAGCACGACCAGAAGTATCGCTTCGAACAATGTTCTGATCACCTTGTGAATGGAAGCGTCAAGGAAGTCCTTGGTACTCATAAGTTCCACTACTTCAAGGTCTTCAGGCAACTGGTCCTTGAGTTCGTCCAGATACTTGTCGATATTCTTGATGATTTCGTTGGCATTCGTACCGGCAGTCTGGTTGACCATACAGGTCGTACCCGGATTACCGTTCACAGAGCCTTCGTAGGCATAGGACTGGGCACCGAGTTCAACATCGGCGACATCGCTGAGACGAAGAACACGTCCGTCATCATAAGCCTTGATTACGATATTCTCGAATTCAGTTTCCTTCTCGAGACGGCCCCTATATTTCAGGGTATATTGATATACATTTTTGGAATCCTCACCGATTGTTCCGGCTGAAGATTCTATGTTCTGACTTGACAGTGCGGACGTCACATCGGACGGTTCCAGCTGATATTGAGCCATCACATCAGGCTTCAGCCATATACGCATCGCATAGTCACCGCCCATCACGTTGACCTCGCCGACTCCGGAGATACGCTGGAGCTGAGGCTTGACGTTTATGCTGATGTAGTTGGTGATGAACGTCTCGTCATAAGTGCCGTTAGGGCTCTCCAGAGCGAAGATTTTCAGCATACTTGACTGACGTTTCATTGTCGTCACGCCGACTTTCGTAACCTCGGCAGGAAGAAGTGACGTGGCTGTCGAGACTTTGTTCTGGACATTGACCGCTGCCATATCAGGGTCGCTGCCCTGCTTGAAATAGATTGTAATCGAAGCTGATCCCGTGTTGGTGGCGGAGGATACCATATAGGTCATATTCTCCACGCCGTTGATTGCCTCCTCAAGAGGCACAATCACACTCTTCTGCACTGTCTCAGCATTGGCGCCGCTATATGATGTCGAAACCATAATGGTAGGAGGCGCGATATCCGGGTATTGCTCCACTGCCAGAGCGTAGATGCCGATAAGTCCGGCTACGACAATGACAACGGATATGACCATCGAAAGAATCGGACGGTCGATGAAATGTTTAAGATTCATACAGTTGCCTCCCTTATTCTGTTACGGTTGCGTTTGCCGGCTCTGTCGTCTGATCAACGGCTTTGTCGGAAGATTGAGCCTGTGCTGACGCTGACGCGCCATTTGATTTCAAGGCATCCGTATTGACCTTGACTCCGGCTTTGACAAGTCCGGCGCCTGCAGATATGATCACATCGCCTTCAGCGAGACCGCTTTCCACGACATACTCCCTGCCGTCATTGATTTCAAAGACTTCGACAGGAGTTGAAACCGACTTTCCGTCAACGATTTTGTAAACAAATATCTTGTTCTGGATGTCATAAGTGGCAGCCTGAGGTATCACGATGCAGGATTTCTGTTCGTAAGGCATTACCACATTGGCCGAGCCGCCGCTCATAAGTCTGCGTTCCGAATTAGGAAAAACGGCCCTGAGCCTTACTGTACCGCTGTTCTTGTCCACGATTCCGCTGATCACATCAACCTTTCCAGAATGTTCATATTCCGTCCCGTCGTTCAGAATCAGACTTACTTCCGGCAACGAAGCCAGAGTGTTGTCAAGAGAGCCGTATTTCTCGGTAAGCGAGAGCACCTGCTTTTCGGACATCGAGAAGTATGCGTACATAGATGAATTATCCGATACTGTTATGAGAGGATCTGTCATTGAAGAACTTACAAGAGCGCCTATTCTGAAAGACGTCATACCTGCAACGCCGTCAACCGGGCTCTTGACCTCGGTGTAAGAGAGATTGTTGCGGGCATTCACAAGAGCAGCCTCAGCCTGTTCCAATGTAGCCTGAGACTGTTTGTAATTATTCTGCGCGGTGCGCAACTCGAAATCCGAAATCACATTGTCCTTGTAGAGGGACTTTTTTCCGTCCAATGTCTGCTTTGCAATAGCTTCACTTGCCTGGGCGGTCGAAACTGCCGCTTCAGCCTGTTTCACAGCAGACTGATAAGGCACTTGGTCGATAACGAAGAGCACCTGACCCTTGCGGACTTTCGCGCCTTCTTTGACCAGAACCTTGGTAATGGTTCCTGAGACCTGAGGGCGAACCTCAACATCCTGCCTACCTTCCAACACGGCAGAATACCTCACTGACAAATGTTTGTCTTCACGTTTCAATACTTCCAGAGGGTAATTTTCCGCTACCTCAGTCACGGCCGAAGTCTTCTGCTTACAGCCTGAAAACAAGGACATTGTCAGGGCGCACATCACCAGCGCCGAATAAGTTTTCATCTTCATTTCTCTTATATCTATATGTTTTTTAATATTCGTTTTTTTGAATGCGCCCCGCTCTTTGCAAACCAAATGCCAAAGTGCAGGGCAAGCTCAACTTTATGGCACGATGTTTTACCCTCAGTCGCTAAAGCGACAGGATGGTGCACGCACCATCCTACGGACTCCCCAACCCCTGCAGGCTGACGCCTGCTGTCCCGAGGGAATACTTCGCGCCCGTGGCGCGGTGGAGCACTCCTTCAAGCATTGTTCCCAAGAAGGGCTTGACACTGAAAAAAAACGCCTTAACTTTGCGAGCGGTGCAGGACAACTTTTAAGTTCCACCAAGAACTGACTTAAAATGAAACATAAAGAAGAAAACGAAGAAATCTCCAGACTTCAAGACCCTATTGTTACCTATGGAGGCAACAGGGTCGGATATCTCAGGCAGGAGATTGCAGCCGCGGTCGGACATATTGACAATGAGGCAATTCTGGAAAAATGTCTGAAAATACTCAATCAGCGCGACGGCGATTGTGAACTCGATCTGGCAATCAAAGAAGCCAGTCAGGGCGATGTTGTCAGCTTTGACAACGTCCGAGATGCAATGGACTTTCTGAATGCTTGAATATGCACTACAAAATCTGTATCACGGGGCTGTTCAAGCGCTCATACAAACGATGCCTTAAGCGGGGTTTCAATGGAGAACGATTATCTGAAGTCCTTACAATCTTGTCTTCCGGGGGCACTTTACCTCCGAGATATCGCTCACACAAATTGTCAGGCAAATATGAAGGCTGTATAGAGTGTCACATTCAGACCTTTTCGGAAAATAAAACAGCGTGAGCCTCTCCGGGAAAACGGCGGCTGAGAGATTCAGTCGAAAAGGCTCAAGTTCGAGCGGCCGGCTTTGAGTTCCCCGTTTTCGATGAGGTGGATGATTTCCACAACCTTGTCATTGCACGGTGTAGGCACACCGACCTTGCGTCCCTGTGCGCACACGGCGCCGTTGATGGAATCCACCTCCGTTTTCTTCCCGCGCTCGATATCCTGCAGCATACTTGCCTTAAGAAGAGCGTGCTTGCGTATCGCGATGGGTATAATGAAGAAGGAAACGGCTTTCTTGAAAGAATTGCGGTAGTCCAGCAGTTTCACTATATCCTTGCCCTGGACCGGTTCAATCCTGATTCCCGAGGCATCGCAGACGTCGATGCACTCCTTGATAATCCTTTGGACGATGCGTCGTGAGTTCTTTGGGCCGGCAGCCTCGCCGAATGTGCAGCCGAGCACCGTGCTCATTCCGGAGAAAGCCGCATTGATGAGCAACTTGCTCCAGCGCGTGCCGATAAAGTTCTCATCCACATTGACCGGACCCATCTTTTCGAGCAGCGCCTTGACCTCTTCAAAATGATTTCCCTTGCCCTTGAATGCGCTTCCGAGCGAGAACGTCAAGCTGTCAGGAGAACTCGTAAGTTCGCAGACTCCCGGCCCCTGCATCGTCGCGCCCCACGCCACTGTGCATCCGAGCACGCGGTCTTCACCGACGATTTCAGCAATCTGCGGTTCAGGAAGGCCGTTCTGCAGAGTCACAATCACTCCGTCCTCAGCCAAGTAATCCTTCAGGAAATTCACCGTCGCGACATTGTTCTGCTGCTTGGTCATCAGGAAGATGATGTCATAGACTCCGTTCATCTCCCTGTCTGTCAAAGCGGAGACTTTCTGCGTAAAATCCAGCGTCCCGATGACGTGCGCCCCATATTCCCGAAGCGCAGCAATGTGCTTCTCGTTGTGATTTATAAGGTCAACACGACCTCCGTTCCTGCTGATGAATGCGCCCAGTATGGTTCCGAGCGAACCTGCGCCGTAAATTGCCGCTCTCATATAATTTCCAAGTCCGCAGTTGGTGCGGAGCGCCGCAAATTTAATGATATTTTCTCACTTGAGAAGAGCTTTCACGGAGACAGCCGTCTGACCTTAATATGGCGAAATGACTCTTATATTCCGCAATGATGAACTTCATCCCGTCTTTTGAGCCAACTACAAGAAACGGGATAATCTATGATAAAAGCGAAACTAAATTCGCACGAAGTCTTCCTACCTGAAGCGAATCGTTAAGAATTTTATACAAAAGGGTAGAATTTATTCAGTATTTTTGCATAAATCCCTATACCTGTAACACAGGCTTCAGATAAGAAAACAGATTTATGAATATCGACTTATACAGTTACTCGCTTTGTATCGCATTGACACTGATGCTGTTCATTGCATTGCGCTTCATATTCGGCAGAATTCCGGACAAATTGGACTCCGGCGGCAACTACATTCACTCAAGACGGACAATGGGAACAGCTATACTCCTGCTTTCGGCCAATTATGCTGTTCACCTGTTTGTTGACATCCGTGCCATAGATGCTTCCGCAGCCATAATCCTGAATCTGTGCACATACTTCACCGCGTATGGAATTTTTGTCGCCGCCCTTCATACTCTACTGAACCGCAATTACATAACCCGCAAGATGAAGATTGTGCACTTCTCTTTGTCCGGCCTTTACGTCATTGCGGCACTCCTGATATTTTTCTTCGTAGAAGATTCCCGTACAAAATCCGAACTGACTCACATATTGGCCTCAGTCTTGGCCATTTACGGAGTGATACTGGCGTTCCGACTGCTGGATGAATATCGGAAGGCAGTCAAAATAATGAACGACACTCAATCAGACAACATAGAGCACTATGTCAGATGGATGTCAATATTGACTTATTGGATGTTGATTTTCGGCATCGGATGCTCACTTCTGACGTTTCTGCCTGACAAACTGGTCTATTTATGGGTACTCTCATCCATTCCGTTCTATATCTACATTTATGTCAGTTACGCATACTATTTCCTGTTCTACAAGACCGTAGAGCAAGTAATGGAAAGCAATGAGAGACCTGTCGGTCCGTCAGAAGTTGCGGAGTCGCTCTTGGCTAAACAGATTCTTGAATGGAGTGAAGCCGACGGATACCTACAGCCCGGCTTGACTATCACGGATTTAGCCAAAACCATTCATACAAACCGCACCTATCTCTCAGCATATATAAATCAGACTTACGGAATCAGTTTCCGGGAATGGATATCAAGGCTTCGCATCGACTACGCGAAGAAGTCAATGCTGGCGAATCCCGAAATGTCCATTGCGGAGATTTCCGAGAAATCCGGATTCCTTTCCATCAGCAATTTCAATTCTTCTTTCAAGGAAAAGGAAGGTATCACTCCGCTGAAATGGAAGAAAAGCCAAATGCCGATTGGATAGTCGTGAGGATTCTGGCAAGGAGAACAACGCGGCAGACCGCTTTTTATTCAGCCAGCGCCGGGACAAAAGGGACAGCACTATCTCCAGTCCAGCGATAGAGGCGGGCGGTGCAGCTCTGAGTGCCGGTTGCCTTGTCTTTTGCGTTCTCCGAGATATACCACAAACCGTTCCCGAGAGGGTTCAGGCCGGTAGAGCCCCATTTGAACCGCCATCCGGACACGCCTGAAGCATTGTCAGACAATCCCATAGAAGCATCGAGAACGAGCTGTGACACTTTACCGGAGAAATATGGCACACCGCGCAGGGCAGACTTGAACGGCTTCTGAGCCATCTTGAACGCATATAGGTCATAGTTGGGATATTGCGGTTTCTTGCCCTTATAGACAGCCATAAAGAAATCGCCGGTATTCTCGTCATAAGCGAGATTCTGCACGCCCCAGTTGGTGTTGCCCGTAAATATGAAATACTTGGCGAGAGGTTTCTTCGGTCCGCTGGAATGTATTGTTTCAAACACTACCGGCTTCGAATATTTCTCCAGACTCGCAAGATCATATTTCAGAATTACCTGATAATCATTGTCTTCCCTATCCACTTTTCCATATATGCCGTAAGCGACATACAGATACAGTTTTTTGGCATCCGAAAGCGACTTCACCTTGGAACCGACCGCAGGAGCGATAGTAACACCGTCTATTCCGGAGCAGGCGAAACGATGCTCTATTTCCGCACCGTCAACCATTATTTTCGCATCATAATCATTGCAGGCCTCACGCACACAAACCGTCTTGATCACGTCACTGTTCTCGGCGCTCTGTCCCAGTTCCGTCAATTTATCGACATCGATAATGGCGATGTAAAACACTGACGTTGAAGTGACTGCCACATTGAGAGTCTTGGCAATCCCCTGCCCTATTTCATCATCTTTGCATTCCAGAGAAGCATATACCTTTCTGCCTACCGGGTCAAATGTCATCGCCCCGAGATGTCCCTGGATGCGGTCAATCGATGCCAGAATATTGCCGTCAAGGTCAGTCTTGACAAAACGGCTCGTGAATGACATATACATACATCCGGCCTTGCCGTCATACGCTATTCCCTGCACGTGCTGCATCTGTCCTCCGACATATATTGTCTGTGGCAACTGATGACCGTCTATTTGTGGCTTAGTGGCAGATGAAGCTGTGAAACCGCTGAGATTCGGAAGAAATTGTGCTGTCGCTGAGGTTGTAGCGGAAACTGCATTAACCATTGATTCAGCCTTACGCTCGGTGCCCACAGCAGGCTCCGCCGGTTCTGCGGCAAATACATTTGTACCCGAAAACGCAGCCAGTGTGGCCGTCATAACCATTATAATTGACAA
>CAVKAQ010000055.1:0-15979 GCA_963654225.1 Butyricicoccaceae bacterium
CCACCTCTCTGATTTATTATCTTCTCAAGGAGGCCGGCCTGAATGTCGGACTCGGCGGAAACATCGGAAAGAGCTACGCCTACCAGGTAGCCACCGAGCATTTCGATTATTACGTATTGGAAATCAGCAGTTTCCAGCTTGACAACTGCTACGACTTCCACCCGGATATCGCAATCATCACCAACATCACTCCTGACCATCTGGACAGATACGGCTATGAGATGGAAAACTACGTGAGGGCCAAATTCAGAATTACACGGAATCTCAAGCCGGAGGACTGCTTCATATTCGACTCGGATGACGAGATAACGATCAGCCATCTTGACAAGATTATTGTCGAGGCCAAGAAGCTTCCTTTCACGCAGAAGGACAAAGTCGAGCAGGGAGCATATCTGGAGGATGACAAGATTGTGGTCAAATACGACGATGACGAATGTGACATCTATCTGAAGGAACTTGCTCTCGGAGGCAAGCACAACATATACAATTCAATGGCAGCAGCTCTTGCAGCAAAGGCCAGCGGTATAGAGAACGAGGTTATCCGCAATTCTCTGGAGACATTCCAGCCTATAGAACACAGGCTTGAGCCGGTGTTGAGCGTAGGAGGCGTGCTGTATATCAACGATTCCAAGGCCACTAATGTGGACGCCGCGTGGTATGCGCTCGAGTGCCAGACAAAACCTGTCGTGTGGATTGTCGGAGGTACGGACAAGGGTAATGACTATGATGTACTAAAGGGCCTTGTAAAGGAGAAAGTAAAGGCGATTGTATGCCTTGGCGTGGACAACCACAAGTTCCACGAGGCGTTCGAGGATATTGTAGGCAAAGAGAACATCAGGGACACGCTGTCCGCGGAAGAGGCCGTGAAAGCGTCAGCCGCATTCGCAAAGGACGGTGATGTCGTACTGCTGAGTCCTTGCTGCGCAAGTTTCGATCTGTTCACCTGCTATGAAGACAGGGGCGAGCAGTTCAAGAAAGCAGTACGCAACCTTTAGAAGTTTTCGGAATGTTTTTTAGCATCTGACTGATATGGGAAAAAGCAAATTCAATATCGCCAATCTGACGGACAGGCTGCAGGGAGACAAAGTCATCTGGACTATCCTCTTCCTGCTCATTGCCATATCCATTCTGGCGATATCATCCTCCACCTCCCAGATGGTCAAGAGAGACGGCTCAAGAATAGACCTTGCGATGAACCAGATGATAATTTCAGGAATTTGCCTGGGAATTGTCATCGCCCTATATTCAATCAACAAAGTCGGCATTTTCTGGTATTTTGCCAGATTCGGGTTCATCCTTTCGTTTGCGATGCTGGTTTTCGTGGCGTTAAGAATAGAGAGACTTCCTTTGATAAAAGCTTCACACATAAACGGAGCCTGGAGATGTATAACGGTAACCGGCATTGGACAACTGCACATCTTTGAGTTCGTCAAGATATTTATGATTCTATACATAGCCTGGGCTATGGATGCCATAAGAAGCGGAACGACAAGTCTGTCAGACAATCTGTCAAGATTCAGTTGGACATGGAACGAACAGACCCGGGAGCCATTGAAGTTTCTCAGGACTGAATCAGGAAGGACTTGGTTCTACGTGATAATCCCCATATTGCTGACCACTGCTCTGATTGCTACAGGCGGTGTGTCTAGTGCACTTATCATAGGCACGATGATGGTTCTCACCGCACTTATAGCGGGCTTGAATTGGAAGCACCTGATAATCCTCGGTGTGCTTGGCATCATTACCGGAGCCGGAGTCGTAGGATTATATTTCATTTCCGACGGCAAATATTTCAACCGAATCGGAACCGCCATAAGCCGAGTTGTGCAAGTCAACGATGATCCTCTTGCCGAAATGAGGGTGCTTAAACCGGGAACGGTCGAGTTCCAAAATGTCGTGGACGACAATCTGCAGGAAATCAGCGCCAAGATAGCCATCAGCGAGGGCGGGCTGTTCGGAAAAGGGCCCGGAAAAAGTACGCAGAGATATGTGGTTCCGGTTATGTACGAGGACTATATGTACAGTTTCCTGGTAGAGGAATATGGACTGGTAGGAGGCATTTTCATAATGCTGCTGTACGGAAGCCTGCTGGCGCGAGGAGCAATGCTGGCAAGATGCTGCGATGACAGGTTCTACAGGACAGTGGTTGCGGGCATCACGCTGCTGATTTCAGGACAGGCTCTGATACACATAATGATCAACGCCGATGTGATGATACATACTGGTCAAACATTGCCGATAATAAGCCACGGAAAGGGTTCGTTCCTTGCGTTCAGCATAGCATTCGGCATCCTCCTGTCCATCAGCAAAGTGGCGAAGAAGAAGATGGAAAGGCTGGCACGTGAAAGAGCGGAGGCGGAAGCCGCAGCCTCGGCAGCCGGAAACATAGAAGCCTCTTGGGCTTCAACATCGACAGCAGACGGCGACACGGAGACTGCGGAAAATGCCGTAACAGAAGATACTGATAAAACTGAGATATAATATGAGCGAACATAGAGCATTGAGAATAATCATAAGCGGAGGCGGCACGGGAGGACACATCTTCCCTGCAGTATCCATCGCCAACAAGATGCGCGAACTGAATCCGGAAAGCAAGATTCTTTTCGTGGGTGCGGAAGGAAAAATGGAGATGGAGAAGGTCCCTGCGGCAGGCTATGAAATCATAGGTCTGCCTATTGTCGGACTTCAGAGACAGTTGAATCTGAAGAACATCATCAACGATCTCAAAGCACCTTTCAAGGTCATCCAGAGCATTCACAAGGCAGGAAAGATTATCCGCGAATTCAAGCCGGACATTGCCATCGGAGTCGGAGGATATGCCAGCGCTCCCCTGCTCTGGGCCGCTGAACGTCAGGGCATTCCGACGCTCATTCAGGAGCAGAACGGATACGCCGGCCTGACCAACAAGATTCTTGGCAAGACAGCCGGCAGGATATGTGTGGCTTATGACGGAATGGAAAGATTCTTCCCCGGAGACAAGATTGTGATGACCGGCAACCCTATACGAAGCGAGATTGTTCCCGCGACACCTGAAATGAGGGAGGAAGGTCTTGCATATTACGGTCTGTCGGCAGAAAAGAAACACATACTGGTGACTGGAGGCAGCCTGGGCAGTGGCACGCTGAACAAGTCAATGCAGAAATGGATAAATGACGGATGTCCCGGCGGAGAAAATGTCGAAATTCTCTGGCAATGCGGCAAATACTACAAGAAACGCATCGACGAGTTTATGGAGAACGCCGGAGCTGAAGGCAAGGGCGGAGACACTTTGAAATACATACACCACAGTGACTTCATCGGAAGGATGGACCTGGCTTATGCCGTGTCGGACGTCATCATCGCACGCTCAGGAGCAAGCACTGTATCAGAGCTTTGCGCAGCGCACAAGGCAGCCATATTCGTACCGTCTCCAAATGTAGCGGAAGACCACCAGACGCACAATGCGATGGCGCTTGTCAGAAAGGATGCCGCCGTGCTGATTACCGATGCGGAAGCGCCAGAAAAACTCCTGCCGGCAGCAGTCGAGATTCTCAACGACAATGCGAAACTTGAGATGATGCGGAAAAATATCGCAGCCCTGGCAAGGACAGATGCTGCTGACGCCATCGCGGAAGAGGCTTATAAACTGGTCAATCATTCATAGAGATATGGCAACGAAATACAAGAACATATATTTTATCGGCATCGGAGGCATCGGAATGAGTGCCATTGCCAGATATTTCAAATTCAAGGGGCTCAACGTGTCTGGATATGACCGCACCGAGTCGGAACTGACCGACAAACTTGAAGAAGAAGGAATCGAGGTCCACTATGAGGACAACACAGATTATATCCCAAAAGACAAGGAAAACACGCTTGTAATCTACACACCCGCCATTCCTCATGATATGGGAGAACTTGTCTATGTGCAGGAGAACGGATACAAAGTGATCAAGCGTTCACGTGCACTTGGAGAAATCACGGACGGAGAGCGTTGCCTGGCAGTTTCCGGCACGCACGGAAAGACTACCACCAGCACGCTGACTGCGCATATCCTGACAGAAAGCGGTGACGGATGTTCAGCATTTCTGGGAGGCATTTCCAAAAACTACGATACAAACCTGCTTATGAGCCATTCTCAGACCGTGGTGGCCGAAGCTGATGAATTTGACCGTTCTTTCCTGCAGTTGCACCCGGAAATCGCGGTAATCACCGCAATGGATGCCGACCATCTCGACATCTATGGAGATCTTGAGCACGTGCACGAAGCATTCAAGGCATTCGCCGCACAGGTCCACGGCACAGTTATAGCCAAACTCGGGCTCGACATCACGGAAAAGGATACTGCAGCCAAGATTCTGCACTATCATTATGACGACGAGCGTGCCGACTTCCACGCGAGAAATCCTCATCCGGACAAGCTCGGATATTTCATTTTCGACATAGTATATCCCGGAGGAGTGATAAAGGATGTCAAATGCGGAACCCCTGGCTGGGTGAATGTGGAAAACAGCATTGCCGCCGCAGCGATATGCCTCACATACGGAGTCGCTCCTGAGTCAATCAAGAAGGCAATCGGCACATTCCAGGGAGTAAAGCGCAGACTGGACATACACCTCAACACCGAAAAGCTTTCATACATTGACGATTACGCTCATCATCCGGCAGAGCTGGCGACAGCCATAAGCTCTATGAGAGACATTTTCCCGGGAAGAAAGTTGACCGCTATTTTCCAGCCACATCTTTACACGCGCACACGTGATTTCGCGGCAGATTTCGCGGCATCGCTCAGCAAAGTGGACAAGCTCATACTGCTGGATATCTACCCGGCACGCGAGGAACCGATACCGGGAGTCACTTCCGAGATAATATTCGACAAGGTGACCGCGCCTGAAAAAGTTCTGCTGAAGAAAGAGGAACTTATGGATTATCTGGAAAAAGAAGACTTGGACGTGCTTGTCACGTTCGGAGCCGGCAACATTGACAGATATATCGAACCTATCACCGAGATGCTGAAAAAAAGAGTATAAGGAATGAACGTCAGGGGATTTTTGAAATACGCAGTCCTTGCCGTCACGCTGGCAGTTATTGTTACTGTCCTGATATTGTCGGGACAGAAGGATAATGCTGTGTGCAAAGAAATCACCTGCGGTGACATCAAAGTCGAATTCAAAAATTCCGAAAGGCTCAATTTCGTTACAGAATCGGATATAAAGCAATATATCACAAAGGGTTACAGAACCTGCTCCGGAATGAGGCTCGAAGAGATTGACCTGGCTCAGATCGAGAGCATACTGGACAGCAAAAGCGCAATACTCAAAAGCGAGGCGTACACTACACGTGACGGAGTCCTGCACATCCAGATATACCAGAGAGAGCCGGTCGTAAGGCTGATTTCCGACAACGGAAGATGGTATGTGGACGAGACCGGCTACATATTCCCTATGCAGAAGAATTATTCGTCCAGAGTGCCAGTAATTGACGGAGCCATTCCACTGGAAATCAGCAATGACTTCAAGGGAATCCCTGAAAAGAAAAAGGACAAGGAATGGCTGAACGGGATATTGGAACTTGTGGAATTTCTCGCAGACAACAGGAAATGGAACGACAGTGTCGCGCAGATTCACGTCAATGCGAACGGCCATCTGGTCATAGTACCGAGAAAAGGCCGGGAGAAGTTCCATATCGGAAGACCGGAGCAGTTCGAACGCAAGTTCGCCAAAATTGAGGATTATTACAGATTCATAGTACCGGAAAAAGGAGAAAAAGCTTACAGTTATGTGAACGTATCCTTCGACGGACAAATCGTATGCAGAAAATAAACGCAAGATGACAACAGATAACAGTTTGAATGAAAGAATCATAGCCGCCATCGACCTGGGCACCTGCAAGACATCGCTTGCTGTCGCCAGGGCTGAAGGCAAGGATGCGCAGATCTTGTACTACAAGTCTGTGCCGTCCAAAGGAATCGATTTCGGAGAAGTAATAAATCCGGGGCAGACCAAGAATGTCGTTGCCGGACTCATTCAGGATGCTGAGGAAGAGTTGCACCTTAAGATCAGCCAGATAGTGGCCGGTATGCCGAGATGCAACATCACCAGGTCCGACGCGACCGGTTCAATGACAAGGGAAAATCCTGAGGAGTGTATAACTGAAGAGGAAGTGGATGCGATAAAATCCATTGCCAAGGAATCTCTCAACGACCAGGTTGGCGGCAAGGAAAAGATATATGGAGTCATCGCGCAGGCATTCTCCACTGACGAATATTTCCAGCAGATGGAAAGTGACGTGGTGGGAATGACCGGTTCCAAGCTTGACGGACATTTCAAGGTATATATCGGAAAGAGCACGCCACTGATGAACCTCACAAGGGTGTTCAACGACCTGCGCCTAGGCATAGCACGCACATATTTCACTCCGCTCGCCACCTCCAGGGCCGTACTTACCGACGAGGAGACAAGCAACGGAGTCGCATTGATAGATTTCGGCGCAGGAGCCACGTCTATCAGCATTTTCAAGAAGGATGTACTCGTCGGATATTATGCCATTCCGTTCGGCGGCGATTCGGTAACCGGCGACGTGCGCACTGAATGCAGAATCTCCGAAAGGCTTGCCGAAAACATAAAGAAAGCGTACGGCGGATGTATGCCGGAGAAACTTCAAAATCTTGGAGAAAAGATAATTCAGATAGAGAATGATGACCTCAGCGCATACTCGCAGATTCCTGTAATGACGCTGTCCGAGATAATCACGGCCAGGGTCAAAGAGATAATAGACGCAATGCTTTACGCCATCCAGGAAAATGATTTCATTTATGACCTGAGAAATGGCATTGTGGTCACCGGAGGCGGAGCGGAAATGCTGAACCTGTCCAACCTCATAAGGGAAATGTCGGGATACAATGTCCGCATAGGCTATCCGAAACCAAGATTCGGAATAACCGGATGCGAGAACATACTGAAGTCGGATGCTTCCACCATCGCCGGACTGACGCTTATGGCTCTTGACGAAAATCTGTCCTGCTGCACCTACAATGACTTTGTGGAAACGCCAGATGCCGGAAAGACGGAAGTTGCAGCGGAAGAGCCTGCAATAGAAGAAGTTACAGCCGAAGAAAACGCAGATAATCATGAAGAAGAGACAGGTAACGCCGCTTCTGAACAACATAGTGAAACCACGGCGCCGGAAGCAACTCAGACAAATCGGGATGAAAGGCCGGCAGCGAAGCAGCCTTCCGACAGAACTGAAGATAAGGAAGTAAAAGCTCCGAAAGAGAACAAGAAGGTCGAACACAAGAAAGAGAGTCTGTTCAACAGACTGAAGGACAGGTTCATCATTAAAGTGTCCGGTATAAATGACGAGATAAACGGAAAGGAGTTGTAAAATGATTAACGAAAACAATAATATCGCAGACCTGACGGACAACATTCTCCCTACCGATTGGGTCCCTGAAAATTCAATGATAAAAGTCATCGGTGTAGGCGGAGGAGGCTGCAACGCCGTGACATATATGTACAACCAAAAAATTCAGGGGTGCAGTTTCATCGTCTGCAACACTGATTCTCAGGCTCTCCACAAAAGCAACGTGCCGATAAAGCTCAGCCTGGGAGACGGCCTGGGAGCCGGCACGAAGCCGACGAAAGCGCGCAACGCCGCACTTGAGTCACAAGACGCGATTGCGAAGAAAGTCCTGGACTGCGGCACGAAGATGCTGTTCATAACAGCCGGTCTCGGAGGAGGAACCGGCACTGGAGCATCACCGGTGATTGCCAAGATGGCGAAAGACAGAGGCATTCTCACTGTCGCCGTCGTCACCATTCCGTTCGCAGAAGAGGGCCGTCAGGCTCTGGCCAAGGCGAGCGACGGAATCCACGAACTTCAGAGGAATGTGGACAGTCTGCTTATCATCAACAACCAGAAGCTGTACACATATTTCGGCGAGATGCTTCTGCAGGATGCTTGGCCGAAAGCCGACGAGGTGCTTGCAACTGCAGTCCGAGGCATCATCGAGATTATCAAGAAGCCCGGATATATCAATGTGGATTTCCAGGACGTTATAACTATGATGAAGAACAGCGGTATGGCTTTGATGGGTTGCGGCACAGGTACAGGCAAGAACAGAATCGAAGATGCCGTAAAGGGCGCTCTGGAATCGCCTCTGCTTAATGACTACGACCTCAAGACTGCCAAGAATCTGCTGGTGAACATCACCGTAGGCAAGAACGAGCAGGGACTGCTGATGAGCGATTTCGGGAAAATCAGCGACCTGATCACGTCTTACACCGGCCAGGTTGACAAATCCAAGAGAGGTCTCATCTGGGATGACGACGAGAACGTCGGAGACAAGATCCATATCACCATTGTGGCGACCGGATTCAATGTGGACATTACCGGGCTCACAGGCAACGATTATGGCAAACTGGTCATTATCGGAAAGGATTTCGTCTATGACGAAGATCAGAAAATAAACGCAGGAGGTGAAATTTCGCTGCCGGACAATCCGAACGTCAATACTATAGGCAGGAATATGAACTCCAATTCTCCGAGATTCCATTACGACACCAGACCTGTGCTCGCAGTGGAGAGAGGCAGCGACATCACCAGGCTGAAAGACATCGCAGCTTATCGAAGATGCCCCCATAAAGTGGTGGAAGAGCATAATTGACAAATTTTGCGTCGGACCTATATTTTCAGTAATTTTGGGGTTCGAAAAAACGGGCGCTCGGGAAAGACTTTTCCTGCAGCCGCCCCTACAATTGGAAGACAAAGCAATGGAAAGAAAGACTCGTGTAAGATTCGCGCCGTCCCCGACAGGCCCGCTCCATATGGGCGGTGTCAGGACTGCATTGTACAACTACCTGTTCGCCAAACAGAACGGCGGAGATTTCATAATCAGAATTGAAGACACCGACTCCCACAGATTTGTTCCGGGAGCGGAAAAATATATCATCGAAGCGCTCAACTGGTGCGGCATCAAGGCAGATGAGGGTGTTGATGAGAACGGCAACGTAGTGGAGACAGCGTCCGAAAGGCATCCGCACGCACCGTACCGCCAGTCCCAGAGGAAAGGGCTGTACCGCAAATATGCTGACCAACTGATTGAGAACGGTTATGCCTATTACGCATTCGACACGGCCGAAGAACTCGACGCCAAGAGAGCGGAGGCTGAGGCGGCCGGCAAGACATTCATCTACAACCAGGAGACAAGGATGGAATTGCGCAATTCCCTTACGCTTCCTGAGAATGAAGTCAAGAGACTGCTGGACACGACTGACAGCTGGACCATCCGTTTCAAAATGCCGGAGAACACTGTCGTAAAGATGGATGACCTCATCCGTGGCCATATCGAGGTGAACACAGACACGCTCGACGACAAGGTCCTTTGGAAAAGAGCCGACGAACTCCCGACATATCACCTTGCGAATATCGTGGATGACCACCTTATGGAAATCACGGAGGTAATCCGCGGTGAGGAATGGCTTCCGTCATTGCCTCTCCATTATATGCTCTACAAGGCATTCGGCTGGGAGGAGACTATGCCGCGTTTCGCGCACTTGTCGCTGTTGCTCAAACCTGACGGCAAAGGCAAGCTCAGCAAACGTGACGGCGACAGGCTCGGATTCCCTGTATTCCCGCTCAGATGGGTTAATGCGGAAGGTGAAGAGTCCCACGGATACCGTGAAGACGGATACTTCCCTGAGGCATTCGTCAATATGCTGGCTATGCTCGGATGGAATCCGGGAACGGACCAGGAGATTTTCTCGATTGACGAACTGGTGAAGGCATTTTCTCTCGACAGAGTGATCAAGTCGGGAGCGAGATTCAATCCTGAGAAGGCAAAATGGTACAACAAGGAATATCTCAGGATGAAGTCAGACGACGAGCTTACGGACCTATTCATTCCGGAACTGGGCAAGCACGGCATCAAAGTCGTTGACTCCGCCGCTGAAGGCTCATTCGCAGGCAAAGGCGTGGATTTCAAGAACCATACTGTGACTAGGAAATACGTGCACGAAGTTGTGGCTTTCGTGAAGGAAAGAGCTTCGTTCATCAAGGACATCTGGCTCAATGCAGCCTGCCTGTTCGTGTCACCGTTTGAATATGAGTCATACGGAGTCAAAGCAGGAGCCGCAGCAGAGGCCGCAAAACCTGCGGATCCGAGAAGGGCGGCTGACCCGCGCGCCAAAGTTTACGACGACAGCCTGACCGTACCGTTCCTTGCAAAGGACGTGGACAAATTCTGGAAAGCCGAGGCATTTGAGCCTGCATTCAAGACCACTGACTATGTCTGCGCTTACGATGGTGAATTCTCGAAGGAAAACGTTGAAAAATACCTTGAGGACTATATCCGCGAACAGGGTTGGCCTATGGGTAAAGTAATGAACTGCATCAGATTGTCCATTACCGGAGCCGCAAGCGGACTTGGCATCGCCGACATACTTTCATTCATCGGAAAGGACGAGTTCAAGGCAAGAATGGACTTTGCGGGCCAGAGACTGGGAAGGTAAAATTTCAATACACCACATAAAATCTGCAACAAAATGAAAATCGGTATCTGCAGCGACCACGCCGGATTTGAATACAAGAGCAAACTGATTCCGTATCTCCAGAAAATGGGACACGAGATTGTGGACTTCGGTACGCACTCCACGGAAAGTATGGATTATCCGGATGTCGCCCATCCGCTTGCGGAGGCAGTGGAAACCGGAGCCGTAAATGGCGGCATAGCTCTTTGCGGGACCGGCAACGGAATGGCCATCACATTGAACAAGCATCAGGGCGTGCGCGCCGGGCTTGCCTGGGGTACGGAAATAGGCCGACTTGTGAAGGCCCACAACAACGCTAATGTTCTGGTGATGCCTGCACGTTTCATATCTTACAGGATGGCGCAGGAAATCGTGAAAGTATGGCTGAACACTCCGTTCGAGGGTGGCCGTCACGAGCGCAGAATCGAGAAAATACCGTGCAGATAATGGCATTGATACTTTCACGCGAAAATATTGAAAGCACAGTCCTCTCCGGAAACATCGACGATTATCCGGAGGGGATTATTCTTCCTGTTGACAAGCCGTACAGATGGACTTCCGCCGACGTTATCCGCAAGGTCAAATTCTGCGCGTGCAGGCATTTCCACAAGAAGAATCTCAAAGTCGGCCACGCCGGCACTTTGGACCCGCTCGCGACTGGTGTTCTGCTGGTCTGCATCGGAAAGGCGACCAAACAGGCGGAAGAGCTGCAGCGTCACGAAAAGGAATATGAGGCGGGCATAACATTCGGCGCCACCACTCCGTCTTATGACTTGGAAAAGGATATTGACGCCAGATACCCCATAGACGAGGTTTCGGAGGCTGCTCTTTCGGAGGTCCTTGAGAAATTCATCGGAGAACAGGAGCAAGTAGCACCGCTTTTTTCGGCAAAATCAGTTGACGGAGTCAGGGCTTATGAACTTGCCCGTAAAGAGTGGAAGAAGATGAAAAACGCAGGGTCGGAAACCGGGGAAGGCGGCAAAGCATTTGACCATTCTGCAGTGGAGACATTGAGCAGGCAGTCCATAAACATTTCAGAGATTGAACTTACCCGCTACTGCCAGGACGGAATCCCGGAAGACGGCAGTGAACTGATTGCCGCGATGCACTCCGAAGACAACGCCAGGAACTGCAGGATAAATGTCACCGACAACAGTGCTCTGCATCTGCCTCACGCGGAAATCAGAGTCAGCTGTTCCAAAGGCACATATATAAGGGCGCTCGCCCGTGACCTTGGCGAAGCACTCAACTCCGGGGCACACCTTGATGCGCTCCGCAGGATACGGACCGGAGGCTTCCGCGTGGAGGATGCCCTGTCCATAGCCCAGGCAATAGGCATATTCCGCGTATAAGCATTTTGAAACTTCTTTCGGAACGAAGTGACCGAAGGGGTTTGGGGAATACCTTCCCCATTAAAACTTCTTCTGCGCCAAAGGCGCGAGATTATCACTCGGAGCAGCAGACTGCAGGGCTTATAGTTCAATTCATTGCGACAGTATCAATATGGTAAATACCAAACTATACAGCGACCCCGAATTCGGAGACATTACGCTACGGAAGAACAGCCGCAGCAGAGGCATCAGCATCAGAGTCCGCGGAATGTCCGGACGGAACGGGACAAGAATATCAGTCACAGTTCCTTATAGTCTCAGATACCAGGACGGCATCGAGTACCTGGAGAAACGACGTGAATGGATTAGAGATGCACTTGCCCGGCAGGCAAAGAAATCCGAGAATGCAGCATCAGAAGGAAAATCCGTTTACACCATAAGCGACGGGACTGCCGTTAAAACTCTGCTGTCTGAAATCGTGTTCAAGTCAATGGAAAACAACACGTTTCAAGGCTCCGGCAAGATAGATATGAAATCAGTCCGCGTCGAGAATCCTGAAGATACGGGCAGGCTATGGCTAAGTCTGGAAAAGCCATTGAGCATCAAAACCATAAATTACCCGAAGCCTCCGGAGATACAGAACAGCCGGAGTGACGCTCCTTTTAAGGAATCTATGGATATCGCCGTCAGCAACGGGTTAAGAGAAGCGCTCATACATATTCTCCGGGAAGAGGCCAAACTGCTGCTTCCGCAGAAGGCTTATTTCTTTGCCGAGCAATATGGATTCAAGTTCAACAACATCACGATAAAGCATAATGCAACGAACTGGGGCAGCTGCTCAAGATTGGGCAACATCAACCTGAATCTCAATCTCATACGCCTTCCGGAGCCATTATGCGACTACGTCATCCTGCACGAACTCTGCCACCTGAAAGAGCCCAATCACGGCCCGAGATTCCACGCACTGCTGGAGCACCTCTGCATTGCCAATGTCAAGCATCTCATCAACATAGGCTCCCCTGACGCGCAGAAATACGCCAAATGGGTGGAGTGCTATGAGCAGAGACAGAGCAATCCGCGTATGACACTTAAAAATATGATGCGCAGGCTCTCTGCCGACATACGGATACAGTCTTCTCCTCTCCCGCCGCTGGATGAGGTCCTGAGCCGCGAAATAAGCCGCTGGCGACTGATTTGAAACACAGCGCTCGCGTGCAGATGTCCGGGATTTATCGTTGTAATTCAACTATAAATCGTTCTCCTGCAACATTTTTGAGATATGGTCAAAGGGCTGTAATTTTGCATTACGATGGGATTGAGTGTGTGCTGAGAGATATGAAACATTTTTTCAAAAACAGCGTCTTGACAAATATGAAAGGTACAATTGCGCTGCAGGATTCGCCGATAATGATGGCGAACACCGCAGAAGAAAGGAGACAGGAAGCGGAGAACAGGCTGATGGAATCCGCCAAGAATCTTAACGATAATTTACAGAAGAACAAGGCCAGCAACGAATTGCTGTCCCTCAGAAAAAGGCTTGACGTTCTGCTCAGAACAGGCCAGCTGCTTCTGGAAAGTTCCGCAGACACCAACAGGATTCGCCGCAATATGGTAAGAGCCGCATTGTTCCTGGGCTTCGATGAAGACAACCTGCACCTGTTCATCGACCATAACATCCTGATGGTCAACTACAGCGACGAGGCACACTCATTCACGAAATTCCAGAAGAGAGAAAAGAGCGGCATCAATTTCTGCACTATCGAATCTGTCAGTCACTTGACATTCAAGGCAGTAAGAAATCACCTCACAGTAGAGCAATACGAAAACGAACTCGAAAAGATAGCCTCAAAACCACGCAATTACAATCAGCTTGTGACATCTGCCGGAGCGGCACTCGCCTGCGGCGGATTCTGCATACAATTCGGCGGTGACTGGATGGCGTTCATTTATTCGGCTATCGCCGCATTTCTGGGCTTCAACACCAGGACTTATCTCAACAAAGCCGGAATAAACACCTATTTCTCTATTGCAGTTGCCGCATTCGTTTCCACTTTGGCAGCTTGGCTTACCACCTTCCTGCCGTCGTGGAGCACCACTCCCCTGCATCCGCTTCTTGCCTGTGCACTGTTCATAGTTCCGGGTGTCCCTATCATAAATTTCGTGGACGATATGCTGGACACCAATTACAGGGTCGGCACCGAGCGGGCGATAAACACTATGCTGATGATGATAGGAATGGCTTTCGGTATCGTATTCGCGCTTAAATTCTGCAACTGGGCATTCAACTTCGCTCCGGACATAATGTCAATTCCTATGGTGCCTGAGCATCCGTACTGGATGTACGCCACTGCCGCAGCCATTTCTGCAATGGGATTCGCAATGATTTTCAACATACCTAAAAGACTGCTTCCCGTTGTCGCCATCGGCGGTATCATCGCGGTCTGCACCCGAAATCTTGTAAGTCTGCGTCCGGACGCATTCTGTTCATTCAGCCTCGGGCAGGGAGGAATCATCGGCTCCCTTGCCGGCTCCGCTCTAGTTTCTGTGATATGTATCAAGGCAGTGCACGTTTTCCACACACCGCATCAGATTCTCGCCATCTCGAGTGTCATCCCTATGGTACCCGGAGTGCTGATGTACCGTTGCCTTTTCTCATTGCTGACAATTCCTGATGCGCACGGAGAACTCGCATCCAGCTTCGTCTCCGCCGGTGTGAACGGAGTCAATGCCTCATTGATTATCGGTGCAATCGCATTAGGCGTCGCAGTGCCTAACATTCTCGCAAGACGCTACGTGAACGCATCCAAGATGAAAGCCTTCAACGCTCAGATCAAAGAGCGCAGGATGAAAGGCGAGGTTATCGACATCACCCGTCTGTAGATTCTTTGGAAATAATGTACGGGGCAGGCTTACAACTTGTCGTACTCCTCGTCGCTGACCGGTTCAAGCCATTCGTTAGGCTCTGACCCAGGGCAGGTGTTTTCCACTTTGACGTGTGTGGCCAGGTGCTGGAACCACGAGTCTTTCTGCGCTCCGTGCCAATGTTTTACGCCTTCCGGGATGTCAACCACGTCGCCAGCCTTGAGTGCAATCGCAGGTTTTCCCCATTCCTGATACCAGCCGCGTCCGCTGACGCAGATGAGTATCTGGCGAGCGCCGTGATGGATGTGCCAATTGTTCCGGCAGCCCGGCTCAAATGTCACGTTCGACAATGGAAGAGCTCTTTCTTCAACCGAAGACATATTCACCGGAACGACAGGATTCAAATATGAATTTCCTGAAAAGTACTGTGCATAACCGCTGTTCGGGTTACCTTGTTTCCAATCACCTGCGAGCGCATCCGCTGCGGCGTCGCACTGACTCAGTCCGTTATCGCTCAAGAATTTGCACAGTTCGTCAATCTGTTCCTGAGTATTACCCATACGCACAGCTCCCGCCTTATGGGAAGCAAGCTGAGACGCGACTCCTTTCAGCGCAGAGAGTGCCGCCACAGTAACAATCTCCCTGTCTGCGGGAGAGAGTTGGTCTCCGGCGAATATGTCACCGAACAAGTGCGATTTCAGATAGAAGTCATCCTGCGGGCAGAACGTGTAGTCAAAAGTCCTTCCGGCGAGTCGGGTCTGCACCTCCGTTCCGAGTTTCAGGGCCGCGTCTGCATCATCCCACGCGGACGGACGCGTCCAGGGCCTTCCTACCTTCCAGGATTCATTGCCGTTCTCAAGCACCTTTGACAGAACTCCCAGAGCATTCAGAGAGCGGGGAAAACCGGTGTAGGCATACAGCTGCGAAAATGCTTCTTTCAATTCATTGACGGTAACCCCGGCATCCAATGCCGCACGTACCGCAGGTTCAAGACGAGTAAGGTCTCCCTGTGCCTCAAGCGCGGCGCAGGTCGCAAGATGAAGTTGACGCTCAGACAGATTCTGAGCTGAAATATTGATTGACATAACTAATGACACTGTTATAAAGAAAATCTTCGCGACGTACGTACGAAATCCATTAGAGAGTGAGAAGCCGGCTTGCGAAATGTAGGCTATATATTTCATTGTAAGAATGTTATATAATTATAATGATTGTTCACGGCATTACTCTCAAAAGATAACGCCTTGATATTACGATGTTTTTCTATATTCCGACGGTGTG
>CAVKAQ010000056.1:0-15714 GCA_963654225.1 Butyricicoccaceae bacterium
CGCCTCCTGCGCGAAGAATGAAGTTCTTCCGGTGAAGACTTCTAGCGATGAGATCACGTTCAACGTGGCGCCTAAAACTAAAGCTGTTACAGATTTCGATCACAGCCTCAAGTTTAAGTCATACGCTTATTATAATGAGACTGGTAAAGAAGCTAAACTTTACATTAATGATGAGGAAATCAGTTACGTTGAGAATGATGCTGCTTGGAAGGCAGCTACGCCTTATTACTGGCCTAAGAAAGAAGGCAGCTCGCTTACTTTCTATGCTTGGACTAGCCTTAAAGAAACAGTTGCTGCTGAGGGGGTATCATACGAGACAAGTTATGTGGATAGAGTATCTTGCACATCAGCAAATGGTATAAAAGCCTCTAGTTATGATCTTGAAACCAATAAAAATAAAGATTTTCTTGTTGCAGATAAGGCTGAGAATCAAACAAAGAATTCGACTGCAGACGATACGCCACATTACAATCACAATGGCGTTCCTACACTTTTCAAGCATAAACTCTCTTATGTAGTGTTTACTGTCAAGACTGATAAGGATTACTCAACAACAACTGCCGGAAGCAAAACTTTCACGTTGAAGTCCATCAAGTTCAATAGTATCAATACTAAAGGAAATTATACTCAAAGTTCAGAAGCGTGGGAAGCTATAGGTGACGCATCTGTACAAACCTATTACCCTGGTGACGCAACCATTACGAACACTGCAACTACTTTGACGAGTGATAATACAGTGAACTATTACTTGCCGCAGGAATTCGGTTCTACCCAGTACATAGAAGTGGTGTATGAAATCAAGACACCGGTTAAAGGCCGAACAGAACCATTTACAGAAACCGTAACAAGAGAAATCTCTCTTGCTCCTACTGCAACTGGTGCTGTTAAACCATTCGAAGATGCAAAATGGGAGATTGGCAAGAAATACACAGTCAATCTTACCTTCTCTCTCGACGAGATTACTTGGGACCCTGCTGTTGAAGATTGGACACCTGCAACTTCAGGCGAGATTACAGTTAAGTAAGTCAATCGTACGCCATTAAATAGGCGACGAAGATTATAAATCTCCGTGGAGGGTGATACCTCCCGGAGGTTCAAAAGTGAGGGCTTTAAGCTTTCACAAAGCGTCAGACAGTCACTTAAAAGGGCTTGAGCCGAGAAATGAGAAGGCGAAAAGAGAGTATTGGCTGCAAGCGCAAATGAAAAACATAATTAAAAATGGGAAGAAACGGCATAATATCGAGACTTGATGCGGGGCTGACCGCAGTGCGTTGCGCTGTTGCGAGGGTGATGTTCACCTCCGTGATAGCTGCCGGTATTCTGTGTACTTCCTGCGTGAAAAATGAGCTTTCTCCGGATGCGGACAAGCAGAACACTCAGCTCAAGTTCTGTCTCATTCCTGTCAAGACGCAGACTAAGTCGGTGACCGTGTCCAAATTCCCTGAAGACGAGACATTCGGTACCTGTGCCTGGTATCTGCCTTCCGGCAAGAACTGGTCCGCTGACGCTTCATCAGCAGTCACTTACATCGGCGAGGAAGAAATCTCCTGCCAGAATTCAGTCTGGAAAGCCTGGACGAGCGGACAGGTTTACTGGTGGCCACAGGTAGGTACATTGACATTTTATTCCTGGTCACCGTTCAGCCTAAAGGACAATGGTCTTTCTGTCAGCAATACCTCCGGCTTCAGCATAAGCAGCTGGACTATGCAGAATACGGCGGGATACGGTTGTGGCAGTATCGATGACGGTTGTGTTGACATATTGCTTGCCCAGACCTCTGATTGCGCGAAAACAGTTACAGGTGCGCCTGTGAATTTCGCCCATAAACTCTGCAAAGTAAGAGTGATAGCTACTTTGGCGAAAGAGCAGACAGAGTCGGAATCTACTTGGAAGATCAAGTCTGTCACGATTTCAAATGTATATACCCAGGGCAGTTTCCAGACGGATAAATGGATAACCCATTCGGAAGTGAAAGATTACGCATATACCCCGGATTCGGAAGTTGAAGTAGTTTACGGAAGCAATGCGGTGATTTTCCCGGAGACAATGATGCTTCCGCAGTATATGACAGAGGACGGCAGGACAAGCAGACCTATAATTACGATTACCTGCATCGATGCTGATGGAGAGGAGAAGACCTTGGCAGCGCAGCTGTACAATGACACAGCCTCAGGTATTTCTGCGTGGAATGTCGGAAAATATATCACATATCTCATAACTATCGGAGAAGAAGACAGTTATATTGAGTTTGACGCAAACGCCGGTGACTGGAACTATGATAGCGGGGAAGATATAAACATCGGTATTGTTTCATAGAAGGTTTACGGCTACGGTCAAGCCCCATGAAAAAAATTGATTTGAAGAGTGAAAAGGATTTTATCATATATGACGACAGTTGTCGCAGTTGCAGTGGCTGTGACGGCGGTTTCGTGTATCGATAAGGTTCAGAATTATGATGCCGAAAGGGTTATTACATTCAAGGCTTTGAGAGCGGAAAGCACCAAGTCAGGCGCACGCGGAATCGCGGATTCGGCCTCTTTCAAGGTCTGGGGCTATACTTTGCCGGAGAAGAAAAACTGGAGTGATGACTACGGAAAGGCTACATCCGTTTTTGAAGGCGAAACGTTCTCTTGTTCAGAAGGTTGCTGGAGAAGCGAATCTGACTATCTGTGGTGCGACAAGAACTCGAGAATGAGTTTCTTCGCTGTCTCTCCTGCCGATGCTGATGTGGCGTTCACCAGGGATAACGGCATAACGATAACCGGATTCAAGGCGGAAAATCCTCTCGAATCGTCTCAGCCGACTGTCGAATTTGCGACACTTTGCGATGTGCGCAAGCCTGTGGCTGATGCCGCTACCGGAATAGCTTTCACCAATGCGCTTTGTGAAGTCGAGTTTTGGGCTAAGTCTGTCGCTTCAGATGACATAAAACTGACAGTGACCAAGTTGACTCTTAGCGATGTCGGTACGGAAGGAGATTTCCATTCGCTCCCGGAGCCGGAATGGACAATAACCGGAGAGAAGAAAGACGTCACTGTATTTGAAGGAAACGTCGTGCTTGGAGAAGAAGCCAAATCTTTGGGAACGACACTGACGATGATACCGCAGAATCTCAAGCCTCATATCACGCTTCAGTACAGTTTCGATTCGGGTACAGGCGGAGAAATCAAGGACCTTGATGTGGAGATAGACAGGACAATGAAATGGGCAGTCGGGAAGAAGCGCATATATACGTTCAAAGTATCCCAGAATCTGTCACTTACGATTGACTCTTGTGTAACAGAAAATTCATTATGATAGTCTGCAGAAATATAGATAGATTGTTTCACGATGCTTTCCTGGCGGCAGTACTTGTGCCGACGGTGATGCTGTCTCTGTCCGGATGCAAGAAGTCGGAGACTGCGCCTGTGGACGAAGGTGAATATATTTCATTTGCCGGAAGCGCATCCAAGACAAGTGCTTCTTCGGATGTTTCCTACACTCCGCAGACCAAGGTCGGGACGGAAAGTCTTGTCAATACCAATGAGGAACTGCAGGCTGAGCCGTTCGGCATATTCGGCTATAAGTCAATGGACGACAACTCCAATTTCGCGTCTGTATTCGAAAGTTCAGGAATGCAGAAAGTGGAATGGTCTGACGACAACTGGACATATAGCCCTAAGCAGAAGTGGCAGCGGGCTATGCACTACAGATTCCGTGCGATATGGCCATATTCTTCGGAAGTCAAGGCTCAGTCAAACGCCAATCTGATTTCAGTGGATTATTCCATCGTGAATCACAATGAAGACCTTTTGGGCGCTTATGCGACAAGATATCCGGTATCGGAAGGCATCGGCAGAGTTACAATGAACTTCAAACATCTGCTCTCGGGATTGCGCTTCAGACTCAAGTTCAAGGATGCAATGGCTAATCCGGAGTCAGTTTCGGATGCCGTCACGCACTTCTATATTACAGGTATCTATCCTTCGGGCCAGTTGTTCTACGGTCTTACCACGACTGCGGCAGACCCTGACAATATCAGTTGGGTGACCAGCGAGAATACATTCGAGAGTGCTATCCCTATGCACGAATGGACCGGCAACGAGGAATTCGGTGTAGAAGGTTACAAGGGCGTTGCGCCGATATATTACACCCAGTCAACCGATGCTTCCGGAAATGTCACTACGGACGGGGCCGCGCTGATAGTGCCTCAGACCATTTCTTCCGAAGTAGGGGACACTTATGTGAATTTCTACACTGTAAGCGGCGGCTCAGCTCTGCACAAGGTCAAACTCCCGCAAAGAACTCTTGAACCGGGAAAGATATACACCTATACTCTCATTCTTCACGGTACGCAGGTGCTTGTGACTGTGGATATTGCGGACTGGGATGAGATTCAGTCAAATATTGACATAGTGCTTTAGTGAGATGAGTAACAGAAGATTCATACATATATTGATGTTCCTTGCTGCTTTTCTTGCAGTTTCCTGCAACAAGGAAAAGCAGTCATCAGGCTCTGACCCGTTGCGCGGGAAGGGCAATCTGCATATTAAGGTTGACAATCCTAAGACGAAGCTGTCTGCCGGCGAGGGTGACGTTATGAAAACGCTCAGTCTGTGGCTGGTCAGCCAGAGTGATGCTTCGGTGATGGCGTTCAAGTCCGTCAGTTTCACTGAGGTTTCTTCCAGTCACGAGGTGCTTATCGAGGACATCCAGAGGGGTGATTATCGTTTGTACGTGCTTGCCAATTGCACTGACCTTGACGCTGACTACACGGAAGGCAAGACGATAGACAATAACTTCACGCAGAAGCTTCTTCCTGAAATCAGTTCCGGAGAGTCTCCGTCGTTCGGTGATGACACCGGAATGCCTTGCTCTGTCGCACAGGATGTGTCCATCACTGCCGGTGAGAACTATGTCTCCGCCCATCTGCTCCGCTGTGTTGGCAAATTGTCATTCCAGTTCCGCAACAACATATCTGACCATACGGTAGCAATTGCCAATATCGGACTGTCAAAGATGAATCCGACCGTGGGATATCTGTTTGACCCTAATGACCACTCTATCCCGTCCTCGGCTGACACAGTGGCGTTCAAAGATATCGCTGATAATGACAATATCATTGTGATTGATCCGAACAAAGCCTCGGAAGTATATACGACGTATCTTTACGAGACTCCTGAATCGAATTCACAGAACGGAATGACATTCCAGCTTTTCGGTGCTTTGTATGATCTGTCTGCGATTTATGACGATATAAAGATCGCCTACAAGAACCAATATGAAATCTCGGACAATATTACTGCCGCGGGTGATGCTTCCGGTCTGTTCCTTATCCGTTCGGCGGCTTCGGACACATATTATGTGGGCGTTGACAAGGATACTGATAAACTCACGGTGCATTCATTCACTTCGGATGAAGAACTGCTGAAGCACGGCGATTTCGAGTATTACTTGTGGAAAATCTCCGATGCAAGCAGTGCTACCTTGATGAATTATGTGACAGGTGAATATATTACTCTGAACGGTTCGACTGCAAGTTTGTCAGATGAAAAGACGGATGCGACAGTCTTTACGATATCAAGTTCTTCGGACAAATTCTCCTTCAAGAATTCGGACGGATATTCTCTCACTTATGAAAATATCACCGGTGTCATCGGAACGACGGGTAAGGAGAGCGACAATGTGACAAAATGGAATATAAGACGTAGTAGTAGTAGTAGTAGTAGTAGTGTGGCTTATTTTGTGAATTCCGATAACGATATTCCGCTTGTGAAGCGTCCTATCACTTATATCGACCAGTACGGCAATTCTCAGAAATTGACTAAGATCAGCAGGAACGGGCACGTCACGGTCACTGTCAACATATTCTATAACCGTGAACTTGCACAGTTCGATTTTGAGGTGGAGGGCTGGAGCTCAAAGGATAGTGAGACGACATTTGATTGATTTCTAATATGAAAAGAATATTACATATACTTGTATTCATTATATTGGCGGTGTTCTCCGTTTCTTGTGTGAAGGAGGAATTGTCGGAGAGAAAGTCCGGCGGAGCGACAGGTGAGGGACTGCTTCAGTTGAATTTCGGACCGAAGGAAAATGATATAGTCATTACCAAGGCTACATTGAGCGAGAAGAATGAGAGCCAGATCTTCAACTTCTATGTCTTTGTGTTCGATGCAAACGGAAACAAGGCTGCCGGAGTATATTTTGATTCGTCGAATCAGAAGACTACAAAAGACGCTGTCACCGCAGCGACTGACAATTGCTGGTGGGTGAGCAATGCCACCGCAGACGGTGAAACGACTGCCGGAAGCGTATTGGTGAAGACATCTGCGGGAGACAACATGACGGTATATATGGTCGCAAACCTTGATGCCGATATGGTTAGGGTGTCTTCAGACCTGTTGTCCGCATCTATCCGCAACGAAGAGGATTTGAAGAATTTCAATGTATATCTGAACCAGAGAATCGTCAACAGAAACGGCTACTTCCCGATGACGGGAAAACTGTCGGGAGTGAGCATCGCGAACAGCGGAACCAACAATTCCACTGACGTTACCAAGACTGTCATAACCGACAAGATGATGCTCAAGCGTATCGACTCCAAGATCCGTTTCATCTTCAAGACAGGAAGTCGTCCGGACGAGAAAGGACAGGTAATCAAGTCCTTCGAGGCAAAGCAGTGGAAGGTGGTCAATGTGCCGCGTACCGCGTACCTTTTCAGTTATGCTGCCCGTGGCATCACTGAGGAGAGAGGACACGATTATGTCTCGGTTCCTCCGACCACATCTTCATCTGATTATTCCACATACGCAAAGGATTTCTTCGATACGGATTTCGTGAATTTTGAAGATTTTCCTTCTACAGGGACGTCGGAGTTCTCGTTCTATATGCTTGAGAACCGTCAGATCCCGAAGAAGGCTTTGACTGCGTATCAGGACCGCAGCCGTCAACTTAAGACTTCCACGGGATTGAATCAGAGTTGCAATGTTTCGTATTCGCTTGACGGTGTGGAATATAGCAGGGATATGCGTATGTTCGAGTATGCCAATGACTTCTCGACTTATGTTGTCGTGACCGGATATGTGGAGATGGACCTCAAGAATGATTCTGCCGGTCAGGTGCTCGGAGGTGATGTCCAGTACATCATTCACTTGGGTAACTGGAGCGCTTCAATCGACAACTCAGACGGCAATCAGGGAGACGGCAATGATACTTACAGCGGATTCGACAATTTCAATACTGAAAGGAATACTTCATACACCTACACGGTGACAGTGAATTCCGTGAACAGCATTCGCGTTGAAGTTGAGTCCAGCAAGGGTGAAGTGTCTGATGTGATTGAGAAGCAACCTGGTGCAAGCGGACAGATTTCGATCGCCAAGGAGACTATTACGCTTTGCGACTGTCACTATGTGTCCAAGGTTATCAATTTCCATCTTTCCAATTTCTTCCAGAACGGAAACGTGACAAGCGACAACTGTATCGTCGATGAGTTGACTTGGGCTGTGAAGACACCGTTCGGAGAAGGCGAACCGAAAAACGAGGGCGGTATCGACATTACGGAAGGTCTTGATTATAAGTGGGTTCGTTTCAGGCTCAATAAACAGGATTCGGACGGCAATTATACGGAAAACCGCAGAAAATATACTCCGCGCGAGTTCAAGACGTATGATACCAAAAGGACTGCATCCGAGAATGCGGAAGATGACGGATCGGACGGACTGGCAGGTTATCACAATGACGGTTCTATGGATATCAAGGACTTGGTTGCCTATATGAAGAATCAGGTGCACAAGTTCATTGAGAACAGAGAAACGAGTGATTTCGACCACAAGAGTTCTACCGATATGACTAAGCCGAATATCCGCTTCACGGTTTTCGTTGACGAGTATTACTATACGGAGAATCCTCTCACGCAGCAGAAGTCTTCCGATTTGTGGAAGAAGTTCGTAAACCAGGAGGATCGCAAACTCCATATTCTCTGTAACTCAGAGAAGAGCAAGGACTTGGAGTCCAGCAGTACTGGCTCTGTGACGACTATCCAGCAGCACGCCATCCAGTGCATCTATAATACTGATCAGTCCTATACTGCCTTGCAGACGGCCTGGGGCGTGGAGACGGAGGACGAGTATGACGGAAAGTGGAGTTATTGGAGCACAACTGCCGGTACTTATGAAAATCGTGGCAATTCCAGCAACGTGAATGGTTTGTTCAATACTTGCAAGGAATGGGGTTTGAGTCCGAAAAGCGCTTCGGACAATACGTTCACTACCGGGGTAGAATGGAGTACGTTTATGGATTACGAAGTTGACAATGATTCTCCGCAGCTGAAGAGTGACTACCAGTATATGCGCTACTCCTGTATGACACGAAACCGCGACAATAACGGAGACGGCAAGATAGACCGTGATGAGGTCCGATGGTATCTGGCATCCGTGAATCAGCTTGTCGGAATGTTTGTCGGAGACGGACTTCTTAATTCGGATACGAAGCTGTACAATAAATCTCCTGAGGAGAAAAAGTCATCCACAAAGACAGACTGGCAAGAGCACGTAGTGTCTTCTACCAGCATATTTGCGGATGATACTAGAGCTGACGAGTCGGATGCAAGTGGAGCTAAGGTTCGTAATAGTAATGATCCGACAATGGTTTGGGCGGAGGAAGGTATTTCTACGAGCCGAACTTATCATACTTGGGGGAGTGACTTACAGGGCACAACTGTGCGCTGCGTCCGCAATCTTGGTTTCATTGACGGTAATTCTGATGAGACCTATGACATTGACAAGATGTATGATGACTATATTCAGGTTGATACGCGCACAGACTCGGACAATAAGAGTTACTATGTCTTTACTACAACTCATTTGAATTCTCAGGCTCTACGTTACTATACCTCCAAGGAGTTGATTTTCTCCGATGAACGTTCTCTTGAAAACAGACTTTATAAGAAGTTCGAGACTTATCCCGGTGGCGCACAAGCGTTGGGCAGTGAAATGTATTTCACGGGATACAATGACGATGTGACTTCGGGAGTTGCTGCCGGTACCGGAAATCCGTATTGCCCTGACGGCTATAGGACTCCGAGTCAGATTGAAGCCGCGATAATGAAATATTATTTGCCGGGGGCTGAGAATAAAACCACAGTTACTCGTACGTATTGGTCGTTTGGTCCTAATGGAACAACAATCCACGATTCCAGTAAGCCAGGTTTTATGGTCAGCGGAGGTAATGTGACGGTAGGTGGCAACGAGCACTCCAGAATAGTCCGCTGTGTCCGCGACGTCCGTGTCAATTAACATCCCCAAATGTAAGTATTCTAATCCCTCGTATCCATCTCGCAGCGATACGGGGGATTTTTATCGCACATTGACTAAAAATGAATGGGCGGAAGAGCGGGCTGTGTAGGATCGGATGAGAGGAAATGGAGCAGGAAAGGGCGTTCTAAATCGTTAAACGCTTTGTTTTTATTATTTTAAGCCGACAATATTGATTAATTGAAATTTAGTGCTATATTCGCGCTCGAAATTTCAGAGGCGTATAATTATACCGCTTCCTGGAATCGGGAAGTCCTCTAATAAAGGTGATAAGGCTATATGGTAGTTGTTAATGTTGGTAGACCCAAGATTGGGATTTCGTATATAATCCCGGTCATATTTCTTTTATTTTGCGCATCGCATTCTCTCAATGCCCAGAACGTCGCATTGAAGACCAATCTCCTTTATGATGCTACAGCCACTGTCAATGCCGGTGTCGAGGTCGCGCTCGCGCCGAAATGGACACTTGACATTTCAGGCAACTTGAACGCCTGGACTTTCTCCGACAACAGAAAATGGAAACATTGGCTCGTGCAGCCTGAGGTTCGCTGGTGGTTCTGCAACAAGTTTATGCGCAGTTTCCTCGGCTTTCACGTTCTCGGTGCACAATACAATGTGGGCAATGCTCCGACTGATTTCAAGATTAAATACGATTTCTCCAAACTGAAAAAATACCGTTATGAAGGCTGGGTTGTAGGTGCCGGAGTGGCTTACGGCTATGACTGGGCGCTCGCCAAGCATTTCAATATCGAGTTCGAGTTGGGTATGGGCGTGATTTACACGGAGTTCGACAAGTATGACTGCCCTGTATGCGGAAGCAAGATAGGGGAGAACGAGAAATTCAAGGTGGCTCCTACAAAAGCCGCCATCAGTCTGGTGTTTCCTTTCTAATGACAAGCGATATGATGAAAAAGATTATTTTGGTTTTTGTTGCGTCTGTCGTTTCGATGATGCCGATGTTTGCACAGACTTTGGCTGACGGTCAGGTGGAAGCGCAGAATGTGCATTTTCAGAAAAATACTGATGCGGTAAACGTGGATTTCGATCTTGATATGACGAATCTTACGCTTTCCGGCAATAAAGGATTGGTGTTCGTTCCAAGGATAGTGTCTGCAACTGACACGCTTTCTCTTCCTGCCATCGAAATCTACGGCAGACTCCGCGACCTTTATTGGCAGAGAAATGAAAAGACAGCGACTGACAGTCCTGCGCTCGTATGCCGCCGTCACAATGGAACAGAGCAGATTGAGCATTATTCATATTCCACTGATTTTCAGTCTTGGATGACAAATTCCTGGCTCGAAATCGTTAAGCAGGATTGCGGCTGCGCCCAGAAACTGTCTCCTGAAGACGGAGACGCAGTTAAATCCGAGGGCATAGACAATGGCGCTGAACCTCAGGTTGAACCTGAGCCGGAGCCGGAGACGAACATTGCCGACCTCCCGTGGAAATTCGCCTATGTGAAGCCTGCACCGGAGGAAGTGAAGCAGCGTGCCGAGTCAGGTTCAGCTCGCCTTAACTTCGAGGTGGACAAATACTATATCAAGCCTGATTTCGGAAACAACTCCTCGGAACTCGAGAAAATCCGTCAGACCATCGACCTTGTACGCAATGACGAGGACGTGAAACTGACTGGTATCACTCTGCACGGTTATGCTTCTCCGGACGGTTCGTATTCCCACAATGCAGACTTGGCGAAGAACCGTACTCTCGCATTGGAGCAGTATCTCGAATCCTACTATAAGGCATTGGACAAGAGCATTTTCTCAACAGAATCGACTCCTGAGGACTGGGACGGATTCCGTGAATATATGGACACCTGCGACTGCGCTGCGCGCTCAGCGATTCTCAAGATCATTGACGACGAAAATATGACGCCGGACGAAAAGGACCGCACGATAATGATGAGATACACCACATTCTACCGTAAAGTAGTGATTCCTGTCATTTATCCGTCACTCCGCCGTACAGATTATTCTGTTACATACGATGTCCGCAATTTCAATCTGGAGGAGGCGAAGCGAATCCTTCGCGAACGTCCGCAGAAGCTTTCACTCAATGAGATGTATGCGGTTGCAAACACTTATCCTGAGGGTAGCGAGGAGTTCAATGAGGTGTTCGAAACTGCGGTCAGGATGTTCCCTGAGAGTGAGCCTGCCAATGTCAATGCGGCCTGTATCGCTCTTGAGAATAACGATATGAAGTCGGCGGCGAAGTATCTTGCGAATGCGGGAGACAGCGATGAGGCGAAGAATGCGCGCGGTGTATATGCTGCGAAGAATGGCGACAAGGATGCCGCTGTAGAACTTTTCCGCGAGGCCTTTCATCTTAAGGCCGCTCAGGAAAATCTGCAGATGTTGCAACGCTGAAGTATTGTTGACAAATAAGAAGAGAAAAATATTAACAAATTATTTATACTATGAATTCAAACAAATTGTTCATTGCAGGTCTTGCGCTCGCAGCGCTCGTTTCCTGCAACAAGGAGGCAGTCAACGAGACACCGGTCCCTGCAAGCAAGGACGAGGCTTATCTCGCTGTGTCTGTAGTCTGCTCAGACTCTGAGACTCCTTCTACAAAGGCTACTGCAGGTGACCATTTCTACTATGGTACTGCTGATGAGAACGCTGTCAAGAGTGCCGATTTCTTCTTCTACAAAGAGGATGGCGTATTCTTCTCTCACGTAAGCCAGAGCATTGAAGGCACAGCCAAGGAGCACGGCTCTGCGGATGAGAATGTAGAGTGGGTAGGAAAAGGCGTTGTGATTCTCAAAGGTCTTACCGCAAAGAGCTCACCTGCATATATGAGCGTCATTCTCAACGGCAATTCATTTGCGTCTTCATTGGACGGCTTGACACTTGCCCAGGCTCAGGAGAAGGTTATTACTGATCTCGCTACTCCCGGAAACGGACTTGACTGGACCAATTTCGTGATGACGAGTTCAACATACGGCAACGGTGACAAGTTCTCCGGATATTTCTGCACGAAACTTAGTGACGCTATGTTCAAGGATACCGAGGCTGAAGCTCAGGCTGCTACAGGCAGTTCTTGTGCTGTCGCTTACGTTGAGCGTCTTGCAGCAAAGGTTAGACTTGGCCTTGCTTCTACACTCAATGCCGACAAAATTGCCATAGGTAAGTTCAAACTGGACGCTGCAGCGGACTCCGTAACACTTTACGCCAAGATCTCAGCTTGGGGTTTGAATGCTACTCAGAAGGAGTCTTATGTCTATAAGAGCATAAATCCTTCTTGGTCTCTCGGTACATTCACTTGGAATGATGCTGCAAACCATAGAAGCTATTGGGCTGAGTCTCCGAACTACGGCGGCGGTGTATATCCTGACAGCTATCTTAATTCAGAAGATAAGAATAACTATGATCCAAACAAAGCAACTCTCGATTACATCACCTACGATGAGTGTGCAGTTGCATTGGACAAGAACGCATACTGCCGTGAGAACACCAATACAGAAGGAATTCTCAGCGGTAATGTATCTTCTATCGTTACGGGCATCCTTGTAAAGGCAACTGTCATCGACGAAGATTCCAAGCCGGTTCAGCTCGTCAACTACGAGAACAATCTCTGGACACTTGAAGGATACAAGACCCGTGTCCTCGCAAAATATGAGCTTTTGGATGCTGCCAAATATATTCCTTGGCTTTCAAATAACGCAGGTTCCGCCTCTGTTAATTATGAGAAGGCTACAACGGCCAATATTGATGTCAAGAATGCCGGTGACGGTCTCGTTTACGTGCAGTTTACGGCAGCGCCGGACGGTTACAAGTATTATCTCAAGAATGGTGACGAATATTCTGAAGTTTCGCTGGATGATTTGAACGCCGCTTGGGAAAGGTCTCTTACAGAGTGCTCTTACTACAAGGACGGTATGATGTACTACAACATCCCTGTCGAGCACCTTCGCAACGAGGGCAATCTTGCCGCTCGCTCATTCAGAGAAGCTGATTACGGTGTCGTACGTAACCACTGGTACAATGTCACCATCAACAGCATCAAGAACCTCGGTGTAGCAGTATTTGACCCTAATGAAGAGATTGTCCCTAACGACAACACAAGCAAGAAGTTCTATGTCGGCGCTCAGGTCAACATCCTTTCTTGGAAGGTCGTTAACCAGAATGTAGATCTCTAGGATCTGATTAATATATGGTTGCCGGAGGCTGATTACTTCCGGCAGTCGCAAGAAAAACTAAAAAGAGTTCAGGACTATGTGGTCACGAATGAGAAAAATATTGGTCGTATTTATCTCTGCAGCATTTGCTTGTGGAATGGTAACGTCGTGCCGAGGATTCATATATGACAATGACGAATGCGTTTCGCGGTATCGCGTGAAGTTCCGTTACGATATGAATATGCTTCACGCAGACGCTTTTGTCCACGAAGTGAAGGCGGTGACTCTGTATGTCATTGACCACAACAGCGGCAAGGTCGTTCTGACCAAGAGCGAAAAAGGTGAAAAACTGGCGGAAGAAGGATATTATATGGAAGTCGATGCGGCTCCGGGCAAATATGACCTTCTTGCCTGGTGCGACGCTGACGAATACAATTCGTTCTCAATTGCGGATTCTGACGTTAAGAACGGATTGACCTGCACGCTGAACAGGAAACAGGACAATGCCGGCAAGTCTTATGTTGACAGCCGTCTGGATGACCTGTATTACGGCTACAAGGAGAATGTAGAATTCCGTTCGTCCGAGAAAGCGCAGGAGACTACCGTATCTCTGATGAAAGACACCAAGGATATCAAGGTGTTCCTTCAGCATACTTCCGGAGAGCCTCTCAAAAAGGATAAATTCGATTTCTATGTCACTGACGAAAACGGAAAGATGAATTGGGACAACAGCTTGATGCAGGATGAGCAGATCAACTATCACGCGTGGTCTGTGACCTACGGCAAGGCTACTGTAGATGTGAATACGACGTCCGCAGAGTTTGGGACTAAGACAGAAATCGAGACTGACGTACTCTGTGCGGAACTCAACGTAGGACGTCTTCTGCTTGACCACAGAAGGGGAGCGAGACTCAATGTAAGCGAGAAAATCGGCGGAAAGATTGTGTTGTCCGTGCCTCTGATTGATTACGCGTTGCTTTTCAAGGGACAGAAACACAGCAATATGGATGACCAGGACTTCCTCGACAGACAGGGCGAGTATGATATGATATTCTTCCTCGATGACGATGACAGCTGGATCAGCCAGTACATATACATTAATTCCTGGAAGTTTGTGCTCCAGAACGAGGATTTGTAGAAGAAATTGAAGTGAACAAGATTTGGTGTCATATTTTGGTTTTGATTGCTGTCATTTCGGCGGCGTCTTCCTGCTCGCGTAAATCTGCGGGTGTGGAGGTCGGTCCGGATGGTATGCCGTCATTGCTTACGCTGCGGATTTCCACCAATGGAAGTGCCGTCACCAAATCTGTTGTGGAAACTGACGAAGAAGGAAGCGGCTATGAGAACTATATTGATGTCGCAGACCACCTTTCAGTACTTTTCTTCGACACGGCGGACAAATTTATGTTCCAGTTCACGCCTAGCGAGGTGCTTCCGGCGGGCGAGGGCAAATATCCGCAGGAATGGATACTTCGCGGCCCTGTAGCGACGCCTCCGACATCAGGATTCAAGGTCGTGATACTTGCGAACTGGCCAGGCAGCCCTAGCGGTCTCGAGGCCGGCAAGACGACAATAGAGGATGTATGCAAGTCGGACTGGGCTATGTACAGTTACGCAGGCACTTCGGATTCTCCATTCGTGCCTTCCAAGACTTCACTGATACCGATGTTCGGTGTCAAGACATTCGCCAATGCGCTGACTTTCCGCGAGAATATCGCCACGGATCTCGGTCAGATAGACCTGCTGCGCGCAATGTCCAAAGTCGTTGTCAAAGTAAACTCTGCAGTTGAGGAGCCGTTGACCTACGTCAAACTCAAGAAATATAACCCGAATGGTGCCTGCGCTCCGCTCGATATGTACGAGAGCACCAGAAACTGGATATTCGATCACTCCGTGCATCTTTACGGAGGCGCTTCCGACAACGATCCCGTTGACAGTGACCTGACTTTCACATCCAGCGCTGACGGCAAGACTTGGACTGTTTATGTGCCGGAGTATCGCAACAAGGATGATGAGGGCGACAAGCGCAGCGACTGCTCAAGCATAGAACTGAAGTTTGACGGCATCGACAAGACATATACTCTTGATTTCCGCGATTATTCGCTTGCAACTGACAATGGCAAGCGGTTTAATCTGCTCCGTAACCACATATACAGTTACACGATCAACAGTGTCGGAGCTTATGACCTGTCGCTCAATTTGGTAGCACAGCCGTGGGAAGTCAGCGAGTTTGATTATGATTACAAGAAAACTGTCAGCGTATCTCAGCCTCTGGTTTGGACAGACGGCAAT
>CAVKAQ010000057.1:0-15638 GCA_963654225.1 Butyricicoccaceae bacterium
CCCCTATAGGCCTCCTCCGAGGCGATTTCGGACATATATCCCATAGTCAGTTCCGGGAGCCTCTGCGCCTTCTCCACTTTCAGCTGACTGCTGCGGAGCTCCACCTGCTCCCTCACGTATGCGAGGGCCGGACTCTGCTCCGAGGCCAGAGCGAAATACTCCTCGAAACTCTCCGGCAGCGGACGGCTCAGTCCGTCGAGAAAAGCATCTATGTCAGTCTCGGTCACTTCCATCGCTTCTCCGCCGTTCAGACGGGACAGGTCCAGAGTGAGTTTCCTGTGTTCCAGCTCCGCTCTGGAGAGCTTCCCGGACACCTCCGAGCGGTGCAGACGGGCATTGTTAAGCTCCAGAACCGAAGCGTCGCCAAGCTCCACCTTGCGCGTGTATGCGCCCACGAGATGCTCGGCGTCGCCGAGATGATGCCGCAGCGCTTCGCGCAATGCGTTATTGTACACCAGCTCGATGCAGATTTTCTCCGCTTCGAGCAGAATCTCCTGGCGCGTGGCGCGGTATTCTATGGCGAGAAGCTCCCTGCCGGAGGCGGCCTCTTTCGAGCGCAGGCCGCTCAGAAGGGCCATATCGAAGCTCTGCGTGACTCGGAAGTCGTGCCGGCGGGCATCGGAGCCGCCCCAGAGATAATTGAACTCCACTTCGGGATTGGCCGGACGGGTCCGGCCGGTCAGATCCTCTTCTTCCGCGACTTTCCGCCATTGCGCGCTCCGCAGCGTCGCGTTGCGGCTTTCCACGCTCTGCAGCACCTGCGAAAGGGTCTGCGCGGAGCAGAGGCAGCCCGCGAAGAGAGTCAATATGCTGAGTATTACGTGCTTTCTCATTTCTTTCTGCTGATGAAAATGTACATTATCGGGATGATGTAGCCGTTCAGGACGGTGGAGGTCACGAGTCCGCCGAGGATGACTTTCGCCATCGGGGACTGGATTTCGTTTCCCGGCAGGTCTCCGCCGAGCGCGAGCGGCAGCAGGGCGAGGGCCGAGGTGATGGCGGTCATCAGAATCGGGTTCAGACGGTCGAGCGAGCCGGAGCGCACGCTGCCGCGCAGGTCGGAGCTCTCACCGTAGAGGACGTTGTACCTGTCTATCAGCAGCATACCGTTTCTGGTCGCGATGCCGAATAGGGAGATGAAGCCGATGATGGCGGGGATGCTGAGCATTCCGTCGGTCAGGGCGATGCAGATGACGCCTCCGATCAGCGCGAGCGGCAGGTTCAGCAGCACCACGAGGGTCTGGCGGCTGTCCTTGAACTCGCCGTAGAGCAGCAGGAAGATGATGATGATGGAGAAGACGGAGATGAGCGCGATGGTCTTCGAAGCCCTCTCCTCGGACTCGAACTGCCCGCCGTACTCGATGTGATACCCCTCCGGCAGGCTGATTTCGGCATCGATTTTCTTCTCTATCTCCTTCACCGCACGGCTCAGGCCGCCGCTTTCCACATTGCAGGAAATCACCAATTTACGCGAGACGTTCTCGCGGTTTATGGTGTTCGGACCGGACGAGGAGCGGATGGTGGCGACAGAGGCGAGCGGCACTCCGTCAGCTATCAGAATGTCGCCCAGAGCCTCTATGGTCGAGCGCTCGCCGTCCTCGACTTTCAGAGTGAGGTCGAAGGAGCGGCTGCCTTCATAGACCTGCGAGACGCTCTTGCCTTCGAGGAGCACGGAGACTGCCCGCCCGAACTCGGCCATCGTGATGCCGTGCTGCGCGAGCTGCGTGCGGTTCGGCTCGATGACAAGCTCCGGCCTCTCGACCTGCTGCTCCACATTCAGGTCTGTGATGCCGTCTATGCCTCCGATGACCGCTTTTATCTGATTTCCAAGCGCGTACATTCTGTTCAGGTCGGTGCCGAAGAGCTTGATGGCGATGCTGGCCTTGGTGCCCGAGAGCATCTCGTCCATACGGTGCGCGATAGGCCCGCCGATTTCGATGTTCACGCCCGGAAGCACGGAGAGCTTGCTGCGTATTTCCGCGAGCATTTCAGCTTTCTTGCGTTTCTTCAGCGTGTAAGGGCAGTCGAACTCGGAGGTGTTCACTCCGAAAGAGTGCTCCGAAAGCTCCGCGCGGCCGGTTCTGCGACCCACGCAGCTTATCTCCGGCACCGTGAGAAGGATGTTTTCGGCCATCCGGCCAATCCTGTCCGATTCTTCGATCGAGATTCCCGGGACGGTGCTGACCGCGATGGTCAGGGACCCTTCGTTGAATGACGGCAGAAAGCTCCGCCCGAGCAGGCAGAAGTACACTACAGCCACCGCGAGCAGCACTCCCGTGCCGCCCAATACCGCAGCCTTGTGCCCGAGAGCCCAATCCAGGCTCACGGCGTATATCTTTCTGAGTTTCACGACCACCCAAGGGTCTTTCTCCACTCCTCCGCGTTCGAGATGGCGGTCTTTCAGGAGGTAGGTGCAGAGTACCGGGGTGAGGGTCAGCGCGACGAGAGTGGAGGCGAATAGGCTGATTACGAAGGCTATGCCCAGAGGTATCAGCATCCTGCCCTCCATCCCGGAGAGGAAGAAGAGGGGCAGGAAGCAGGCCACGATGATGAGCGTGGAATTGAACATAGGCATACGGACTTCCTTCGAGGCTTCGAAGACGGTCTCCAGCGTGCTCAGGCGCTCTCCCGGCCCCCGTTTCCTGTTCTGTCTGAGGCGTTTGAATACGTTTTCCACGTCCACGATGGAGTCGTCCACCAGCGAGCCTATGGCTATCGCGATGCCTCCCAGGGTCATCGTGTTCACGGTGAGTCCGAAGAGTTTCAGCACGATGAGCGTGATGCAGATGGACAGGGGCAGGGACACGAGCGAGATGACCGTGGTCCTCCAGTTCATCAGGAAGATGAAGAGCACGAGCACCACGAAGAAGGCTCCCTCCAGCAGGGATTTCTTCACATTGTCAATGGAATTCGAGATGAAGTCGGCCTGACGGAAGATGTCGGTGTGTATCTCCACGTCGGAAGGCAGGGTCTTCTGGAGGTCGGACAGGGCCGTCTCGATTTTATCGGTCAGTTCTATGGTGCTGACATTCGGCTGTTTGGTGACGGTTAACACCACTGCGGACTGCCCGTTGCAGGAGGCTATGCCCAGCAGGGGAGTCTTGCCTCCCGTGCGGATTTTCGCTACATCGCCCAGCAGCACCGGAGTGCCGTCGGGAGCCTTCTTCACGAGCGACTGCCCGAGCTGCTCTATGTCGGAGGAGGAGAGCATTCCGCGGACGATGTATTCGTTCCCGTATTCGTAGAGCGTGCCTCCGGAGGCGTTCCTGTTCATATCCTCCACTGCGTCAAGCACTTCGTCCAGGCTGACGCCGTAATGCCTCATCGCGGCCGTACGCAGGAGGATCTGGTATTCCTTTATGTCTCCGCCCATTACCGCCGCCTGGGCGACTCCGCCTGTGGAGAGCAGGCGCGGGCGTATGGTCCAGTCCGCGATGGTGCGCAGGTCCTCGAGGGAGGTTTCATCGGCCGTGAGTCCGATTATGAGCATCTCGCCGAGAATCGAAGACTGCGGTCCGAGGGTCGGAGTGCCGACATTGGCCGGAAGTTCTCCGGCGAGCATCGCAATCTTCTCCGAGACGATCTGCCGCGCGATGTAGATGTCTGTACCCCAGTCGAACTCGACCGAGACGTTCGAGAAGCCGTTTGTGGATGACGAACGGACGCGACGCACGTTCGTCGCGCCGTTCAATGCGGTCTCGACGGGGAAGGTGACGAGTCTTTCGACTTCCTCCGCGGCCATTCCCTCGGCCTCTGTCATCACCACCACGGTCGGGGCGTTCAGGTCGGGGAAGACATCCACGTCGGTGGTGCTTGCCGAGTACAGGCCTCCGACCATCAGCAGTGCGCTGCAGGCGAGGATCACCAGCCTGTTGTCGAGGGCGAAACGTATGATTCTGTCAAGCATAGGCTTCCTCCTGTCAATGCTGGTGGTTGTGTCCCGCCGGGGCTGCGGCCACTGAGGCGAGCTTTATCTGCATAGCGCCTTTCACGACCACCCTTTCTCCCGGGTTTATGCCGCTGAGTATCCGGACTTTGACTCCGTCGCTTCCGCCCGGGACTATGTCTCTTTTCATAAAGGCGTCATCCTCGTGCTGTACATAGACGCTGTATATTCCCTGGCTTTCCGTCACGGCTTCCACAGGGACGGTGAGCGCTTCGGTGCTTTCGCCGGTGAGGAGCCATACGTCCACGTAGGCCCCGGGGATGGCCGAGGAGCAGCTGTCGAATTCGAAGGTGACAGGCAGGAATCCCTCTTCGGCAGTGCGGCTGAAACCGATCAGGCGGCCGCCGTGTTCACCGAGGCGGACAGGAGTACCGCCGGGGAGGGCGAAATTGGCCGTGGCCAGCTTGGGAAGGATGCCGTAGTACTTCAGCGGGAGTTCTGCGCGAAGGCTGAGTTTGCCGCCGCGGCTGATGACTGCGAGCGTCTGTCCGGTGGAGACGTATTGGCCTTCTTTGGCGTAAAGAGCTGTGATGTAGCCGCTTGATGGTGCTTTTACGTTCAGTCCGCTTTCGCCGTAGCCGCTGCCGGTCAGGGCTTCGTAGGCGGCGCGGGCCTGCTCGTATTCGAGTTTGCTGCGGTCGAAGTGGCTCTGGGATATGATGTTGTCCTTCAGGAGCTGCGTGTCGCGGAGGTATTCCTTTTCGGCTGTCTCGTAGGCTGCGCGGGCTTTGGATACCGGGTCGCCGCCGTCGGCCGTCCTGGTGTTTATGACTGCGAAGACGGCGCCTTCGCTAAGGAAGGAGCCTTCGGCGATGGCCTTGCCGCTGAAATGGAAGATGCCGGAGGTGGTGGCCGAGATGACGCTCTCGTCGCTGCGGGCCGCAAGGATGCGTCCGCCGACCTTCACGACTTCCGCGAACGGCTCGGGCTCAATGCTTTCCACTACCACCCCGAAGGTCTTCTGCTTCTGCTGCGAGAAGACGATTTCGCCCTCGTGGGAATGTTCGTGGGCTTCTGTATGGGCTTCTGTGTGGGAGTCGGCGCTGTGGGAGTGGTTATGGGCTTCGGCCTCGGCTTCGCGGTTGTGGCTGTGGGCTTCGGCCTCGGCTTCGCCGTGATGATGACCATCGCGGGAGTGGCCCTCGCATTTCGACGCTTCCTCGTGGGCGTGGGCCTCGCACCGCTCTGCGTGCCCGTGATGCTCCTCTGTCTCGCGGGAGTGGCCTGCCGCCTCGTGCTGTTCCTCAGTCCCTTCACCGTGCCGGTTTCCGGAGCCGGCCCCCGAACCGCAGGCCGCCACCGAAATGCACACGGCAGCCGCCATCAAATATGACAAAATCCTCATAAAATGAAAATGTTTTTCGTCCCCTGTCCGCGCCGCTTCTTCCGTACGCGAACACCGCAAAGATAGTATGAGCCCCCCTCTCCGTCAATCCTCATTTATTGGGATGTCACTTCAGACCCTCTCCTCCTTGCCCGACCTGCCCCTCCGCCGTCGCTCGCCCCTTCCATTGCCGTCGCCGCACTGAGTGATGATAAAAAATAACTTAAGAATCACTATATTTACGGCCGGGCGAGAAGGTGTCCAGGCCCGATGATTAAGAACAACTCACAGAATATTGCTATGAACAGAAAAGAATTGAAGTCCTATCTGGACAAGATGGAGAAGAAAGCTTTGGCCGATATGGTCTTGAACATCAATTCTAAATTTCCCGAAGTCCGCAAATTCATCAGCGATACGGTGGCTCCTCCGACGATAGACTGGGAACAACTGTATGATGAATGCAAGGATTATGTGATAGAGGCGAGTTTAAGCAATAAAATAAACCGTATTGCCGTGCCTGGGGCGGCGTTGATGAAGTTCACGGAATACGGCCCGGGGAAAGACATCGCTTTGGATTATCTGTACGAGACGGCCGACATTATGGTAAAGGGGATACTCTTCACGAAGAACAACGGCTCTTTCAATCTGAGCTTCGTGGGCGGCTACATATACGAATGCCGGAAGTATATGAAAAAGCGTAAATGGCTCGATGCGGACGCGGATGAATGCTTCCGCAAGATAGTGGCACGCTATTTCGAACCGGAGACGGAAGAATGCTTCCAACTGCTTTTGTGCTCCGGCCTGAATGACCCGGACTGAGCGTAGCTTTCCAAACCATCCGCCGGAGGCATAAATTGTTTTTTGAGAAGTCAGTATGACTCATTACATTCGCGTTTATAGCAAATCCCAGTCATTATTATGGCCAGCAAATACCCCGTCATAACCCTCTGCGGCAGCACGCGTTTCAAGGAACAGTTCCTCGAAGCGCAAAAGCGGCTGACTCTTGAAGGCAACATCGTCATCAGCGTCGGGCTCTTCGGCCACTCCGGCGACGAAGAGGTCTGGGCCGAGGGCATCAAGGAGATGCTTGATGATATGCACAAACGCAAAATCGAGATGGCGGACGCCATCTATGTCATCAACGTCGGGGGCTACATCGGCTCCAGCACCCGTTCGGAAATCGAATATGCCAAGGCCCTTGGCAAGGATGTCCGCTATCTGGAAGCGGACCGCCCCGACATTCCTGCGGAGACGGTACGCGATATGGCGGAAATGCTTGGCTGTGGCCACATCTGCCATTTGAATCCGGACACAAACGAAACGGTCTTTGTCCTCAATCCCCTATCTTGGGAGTGTTACGAGAAAACCGACGAAGATATGGAGGCTTTGGAAAAGGTGGATTCTTGGGAAAGACGTATCACCCTGACTCCTCCGGAATCTTTTGAGTTCTTCAGATATATGGAAGGCTTCATCGACGAACTTCCCGAGAGGGAGTCGTTTTTAAAAAACAGGCTCGCATCGGTCCTTTCCCACAGACATCCATTTGCCCGTTTCAAGGATGTCATCGACAGCTGTCCTTACCGCCAACTATGGTTTGATTACAGACGGAGATGTCTTGAGAACTACGTAAAAGCAGAAATATCGATATGGAATCACTCGGCAACATAATCTGGCTCATCCTCGGCGGCCTGCAGGTCGCCCTTATATACTCCATCGAGGGCCTGCGGTATTCCGACATGGCCTATCTCAAGAGGAAGGACATAGTGGGAGATACAATGTACATCACCACTATGAAGCCATACATAGACATCGCCGAGAAGACCAAGGCCGGCGCTATGAAGTTGTTCGAGCGCGAACTGAGCAAATAGCAAGAAACATTGCAATGATTTTGGTATTCAGATAAACTTTGCTAAATTTGCGACCATACTCCACGAGTTTATGTAAATCAATGGAGTGGACTCCATAAATTCAGATGCGATATGTATAAACGGTTATTTGATGTAAAGAGTAAGTTGGACGAAGGAATGTTCCTGTTTGGTGCACGTCAAACAGGGAAATCCACTCTTTTAAAGGAAAGATTCAAGGGGGAAATCTACTATGATTTGCTTGACCCTGAACTGAGAAAGTTCTTTAAAAGAAATCCGAATGCACTGAAAGAGGTGCTTTGGGAGAAACCGGCAGGGACTCTCGTCATCATTGACGAGATACAGAAGGTGCCTGAATTGTTGGATATTGTACATACCCTGATGGTGGAGAGAGGTCTGCACTTTATCCTAAGCGGATCCAGTGCCAGAAGACTCAAGAGGTCCGGGGCAAACACCCTTGGTGGGCGGGCAATCCCGGAAAATCTCTACCCGCTGGTATGGCCTGAAGTAACAGACTTCCAGCTGGACAGGGCTGTACAGAACGGTATGATTCCACGCCATTACATAGTGCCGAATGCCACCAAGAGGCTCAAAGGTTATGTGGAACTGTACCTGAATGAGGAAATACGCGAAGAGGGAGAAGTCCGGGAATTGGATGCATTTGAGCGTTTTATGGAGGTCGCCGCCATTTCAGACGGCGAAATGCTGAACTATACGAACATCGCATCAGACTGTGGCGTGTCTACAAAAACCGTCCAGTCATATTTCCAGATACTTTACGACACCTTAATCGGTTATGAGATACCTGCATATCGGAAAGCGGTAAAGAGAAAGATACTTCAGGCCCCAAAATTCTATTACTTCGACGTGGGCCTGGCCAATTACCTGATGGGCAGGCACTCTCTCAAGAGAGGTACCGATGATTACGGTCATGCATTCGAGCATCTCATCATGCAGGAAATCATCGCATACAAAGGTTACAACGACAAAAAGGATGTAATCTCATATTGGCGTACATACGACAGGAAAGAAGTAGATGCTGTAATCGGAGATGCGAAGGTTGCTGTCGAAATCAAGTCTTCCGAGCAGGTAAAGACAAAGTATAAGGCAGGTCTCAGGGCCTTTAAGGAAGAACATCCGGATTGTCGGTTGATGCTTGTGTCGCTTGAACCGGTAACAAGAAAAACCGAGGACATCGAGATGGTGTATGTGTTGGACTTTCTCAGGATGCTCTGGAACGGAGAAGTTTTCTGATGCCGCCGAGGGTCGCGAGACCTGCAACCATACGGAATTTGCCGTCTGGATGGGCGTCAGCCGCCAGACGGTGTATAATTGGAAGGAGTGCAGTTATCTGATGTACACCGGAAACAAGGTCAATCTTCCGGCCACATTTGAGTTGTGGTCGAGCCTTCCGTGGCTCGGGTCAAAGTAGAATAGTCGTGCCACTGGCTCCTTTAGCCGGTGACGCAGTCGAGGAGGATGAAGCGGGCATATGTCTGATACTCCTCCAGCTCGAAGCCCCACACTCCGGCATAGCCGGGCATCACGACAGAAACCACACCTGCAGAACGGTCTACCTCCGCAAGATAGTTCCGGAGCAGGCCGGTATGACGGCAGTGCCCCGGAGCCGTGAGCTGGATTTCCGTGAGCAGCCTGTACCGGGAAGCATCAGCGCAGCCGATGGAATCTGGAGAGTTCGATGGAAAGTAACACCAAGTGAATAAAGGGTCAACCTTTCTTAATTTACGCTACAGAGTTAGAATTTGGGCTAAATCGAAGAAATAATCGTCGATTTAGCCCAAGTTTGATTATTCCAAAGTTCATACTTAGCCATGACTTGACACGCCAACAGTCACTCGAACCTCGTCTTCCCAAATAAGAACCCGAAGACGTTCTTTGCGCCAACGGAGGTCAGATTGTCTGCGAGTCGGCCGCAGTGCGATGTTCTCTCACTTGCTGCGCAATCTCATCGGATGCCGGTGCATTGAAGGCCACGTTTTGGGGCAAAAACGTGGCCACCAATGTGGTTTTATACATCGAAGGGTCGAGATTTAACGTTTTACCGTGGCCGTCGCTGCACTGCGGAAACGAAAAAGAGGATGAGCCGCAGAATCGAAAAAAAGGATGAGCCATTTTTTTCGATTCGCCATCTTTTGGCACAATCCGTTAGATATTTTAAAGATTAGTGTTTATTATTGCATCATCAAAAAAGTCACCCTTACAATATCCTATCAAATGAACGAAATGAATAATACTGATTTTGCTCGCTATGCCCGCTCCGAACAAGGGGTCAGGTCCACCACTTTGTGGGATTACCTGTCGGCAGTCAATGCCTATATCAATCCTACGGTCATCGAGGAACGTCGCATGAATGTCGCCCAAATGGATGTATTCAGCCGTCTCATGATGGACCGCATCATATTCCTCGGCGTAGCAATTGACGATGATGTAGCCAACATTATAACGGCGCAACTACTCTTTTTGGAGTCAATAGACGCCTCTGCGGATATTTCCCTGTACATCAATTCTCCCGGCGGCAAAGTGTCAAGCGGACTCGCAATATATGACACCATGCAGCTTGTGAAGCCAGATGTTGCCACAATATGCACCGGAATGGCCGCCTCGATGGGTTCTGTGCTCCTTTGTGCCGGAGCGAAGGGCAAACGTCGCGCTCTTCCCCATTCCCGAGTGCTGATTCACCAGCCTCTTGGCGGTGCCCGAGGTCAGGCTTCGGATATTCTCATCGCCGCAAAGGAAATCGAGAAGACGCGCAACGAACTCGTTTCCATCATTGCCCAACATAGTGGTACACCGTATGAGAAGGTGTTTGCCGACGCCGACAGGGATTATTGGATGTCGGCAGTGGAAGCCAAGGCATACGGAATGGTTGATGATATTCTTAAAAGGGAAGCGTTATGAACGAGCCAACAATGAAAAAGATACGAATAGATTACTATAACTATCGCCTTCGCAAGGGGCGAGCGTGTATCCTCCTGCAATATAATGCCCTTGCGGACAAATACTGCGTTCCATCCCGGTATGTCGAGGTGAATGAAAGAATAGACCGTCTGCTTCGGTCTTGCCCTATTGAGGATGACGGAGACCTGGTGCTGATTGCCAACACTTTGAATAAGCCACATTTAAGCACAAAGGGCAAAAATTGGGTCCCGCTTGAAAAGGTACGGGAAGTTCCGATCTCAAGCGGTACGCCTCTCCGCGTTTATCAAAGAATTTTCAGGTATTTTCTTCCGCTTTGCCCCAAGGAAGGAGAATCTGGTCTCCGCAAAAGAGTGGAAGAAGTGTATGAGGCTGTGAAGATCGACATAGCCAAGAAGGAATATATGATGGTTCTTCAGCAAGCCCTTGACGGCAAGATGCCTGAATTTAGAAAAGCCACCGTCTCGCTTCCCGACCCGTCAAAAGTCAAGCAAGAGATGGAGACGCTGGAGCGCTTCCGGCTTTACAAACCGAACTATGTCCCAATGAACATGCGTGACGGGTATTTGCTGGAAAACGACCTGTATTCCTATCGCCGAATCGACTGGAAGGCACTTGGCCTGGTGATTGAACCCTTCCTCGCACCTCCCACTTTTGACATTCCAGAATCGACCAAGAAATGAATTGATTCGGAAAGGGAAACTCAAATATTATTGTTAGCTTTAACAGAATTTTAAAATGAACAAACATGGATAACATTTTCAACCACACTGATGAAATATCTTCTTTGAACGCGAGGGAAGATATTGTAACCGGACCAATTAGTCGGAAATACTATGAGATAGACTCTATCCGTGATGTAGTTACTGAAATGGTTGGAGGAGATGGACTAATTTCAATTTCAAGGCAAAATATCTTTCAAGAAGGGGACCCTAGAAAAAGAATCATAAAGACTCTTATATGGGGATATCCTAATGATGTGCGAAATACTCCCAAAATACTCGAAAGAACAACTGAGATAAGTGAATTAGTTCAACGGTATAGGCATCAGGAAATAAGAGGAGCCGATTTCTTCTCTAACCTGTTGAACATTCAATCGATGGGTCCCTCAACCGCATCCAAACTTGCATATTTCTTCGAAATCGAAATTGAAAATATCCCTTGCGTTATTGTTGATCAGGTGGTCTTGACGGGATTCTCTCTCCTTACGGAGTTCCGTGACTTAAAAGATGTCTCGAATACTTCAAAATACCAAAATGCCATCACAGCAATCAACAACGTAAAAGAGCAAATGAATCAAAAACCAGAAGGGTTGTCAATTAAAAATGAAAATATTGAGTTTTATCTGTTTAAACTTGGACGCAAATGGCGTGAATACGAGAAAAAGCAAGTGGCCGCCTTAAAAGAACGCGATAACACGGAGTTGTTCAAGAGTTGGATTTCACAAGGTGATACGGCTAATAATAATGATAACGGCCCAACTAATCAAGAGGTTGCAACCACACAGGATTCTGAGAATTCGCCAAAGAGGAAGGAGGTTAACCTAAAGTATTCCAATAAAAATGGTCGTGCATTAATTTACTCGAAGAAATTATCTGAAGCCATACATGAATGCTGGAACAAAGGCGGTGAAGTCGTACTCGCCTTACAAGATGAAGATAAAATTTTAATCAAGCATAGGGAACCCGATTATACTTGTTTTAGGCAGAAAGAAATTAATACCTGGGCTAAAAATAAGGAACAAAGCGGCGGCTTGAAAGAAGGTGACACTGTTGCAGCAATCCTGTATTTCCGCCAAAACAACAATTCGAAATTGAACTAGGAAGTAGAACATAGTTGATATAAATCATAAGCCGGTCATTTCGTGGAAATACTCCCAAATGAACACCATTGACATGGTGTCGAGTTCGCAATACCGAAGCAGAGCCTTCTTGATGGCTTCAGTCCACTTCGTGTCGCTGAACTGAAGTTTGGTGTAGGCTGCGAGAGCGGCGCCTCCGTTAGCGATTGTGCCGTCAATGCCCTCTGCCGCCGATTCGGCTGATTCATCGTCAAATGCCTGCAAATCAGAGGAAGATACCCCAAGAAACTCGGCAATGGCGTCAAGATGCTTGTAGGGATTCTCCACTTTCCCGTCCGGCCCATAGGTAATCCAAGAAATGGCTTCTTCCGGGGTTATGTTCAGACTGGGAATAGCTTTGCCGTAGATGGGCTTGTCATACTTCTCCCTGATGGCGGCGCTGGAATTCAGAATAGCCGGCAGGACGACCTTGATGGAGTTGCTGCCTTTCATGCTCGGATGGTAGTAGAAATTTTGCACCAACTTCAAAAGGTCAACCATATCCCGAGACCCTTTATGTTGTGGCTTCTCCTTATTTGAAGAGTGAGTTATGGAATCTATGAAGTCTATAAGTTCTTCTTTGTCAGCCTCTTGGCTATCAACGAGTTGTTTTCTTATGGCCCTCAAGATAGTATTCTCATGGTCTGCATACCTGAAAATGGTTCCATTGTCTCCTCCCAGCTGCAGCTTCAGTTCCCGGACAAAGTTGAAGTTTGGAAAATGAAGTTTTTGTGTGTTCAGGAATTGCCCGGCATGACGAATGCTTCCGTCCTTTTCTATGATGTGGTGCGAGAACTGGAAGGCCACCTGCTCATAAGGCCGCATACCCTCGTAAAAAGGAATAGGTACGGCCGAGGTTTCAAAATCAATCATGTGAAGCGGGTAAATCCTGTTTTGCATTTCCTGCGCGAGACCCTGTTTATCAAGGTATACTCCCTCATGAATGTTTGACTTGAACGGCGTGAGCATTCCTTCGTTTCCAGTACGCAGGGCTATCTGCAATAGACGCCGGTCAGAAGGGATCAATCCTGATTCTTTGTCTTGTTTAGAAAGAGGCAGGTCTTCTGGTTCTATGTCTTCAAGCAAATATCGGCCTTTGGAGATCAGGTTATCCTTGATGCTTTTGTTTCCGGCCTTCCCACACCAAAGCTCCGCCACAGAGGGCTTGTCGAAATCTTCGTCAGAGAAGGAAGCTCTCTCTTTCCAACATTCACGCTTTCCATCTGACATTCCGGGTGTTTTCTCATTGGAGAAGAAAGGACAGGTAAGGCATTTCTTCCCCAGAGCCGTAAAGTATCGCTTATGTCCGACATACTGGTTCGACATTTCTGTGACAAATTCCGTGAATTTCTTCCCGTCCATCACATCAGTTTGTTCATCGGTCTTTCCCGCAATTATTCTCTCACACAAAGCGTCAACCGGGAAGGGCGTCAGTATATGTTCCATTCCGGCAAGGCTTTCCGCAGTCGGGTCTCGTTCAATGCAAGCTTTGCCTTTCCCGTTTTCAACCACCTTGAACATCGGATTCATCCCGTCCACAGGAGCCTTTTTCGTCTTGTCAGGCATCATCAAAAAGGCTGTTACCGTGTATTCGGGACCGAGAGCGTTTTGAATGACATACTTCTGGAATGCGACATCATACAAAAAAGGGCGAATCTTGGTGCCAATGCGGTTGTTTTTTATGAACACGTCCTTTTCCGGGTTCCAAGAATGAGCTTTGACCTCAATAAGGTTGATTTGCTTGCCCTTCTTCTCGATGATGTCGGCGCGTACGAAACAATTATTCCAGCGAAATGCGGCTTCTGCGATATTGACATCCTCCAGATTGAATAATTCTGCGGTTCGCATAAGAGACCTTTCGTAGTCCAAATCCTGAATGTCGCATTCGGGAGAGATGTGGTAATAGACCTTTGCAAGGTCCCCTACTTGCTGCCCGCCTTCCGCCAAGGCCCGCAAAAAGTCGTCCTCGTTGTTCTGGTTTGCATAATGCTCCCTGTCACAATAATAATACAAGGAAGTGGGACATTCCAACGCCTGCTTGAAGGCTGATTTTGTGAAAAGTTTCGTGCTCATATCTGAATTGTAAATATATCACTTTTGCTTGAAACTATAACTATAATATATTAGCCGCAAATTTAACCGAGCATAAAATAAGACCGAGAAAAGGGTACTTTTGTTTATGTTCTGTTGATTTATTGGTTACACAGATTATTTTTTGCCGGAGAAAAGCCCGGCTATCCAGCTGATGACGGAGCCAAGGGCTATGAATACAAGAAGAAAGAAAATGATGGTGTTGAGGTCAATGCCTAATTTGGAATCGACCCATGAATTCATGACGGGCCAGGCCTTGTTGATAGGATAGAAATTCCTGCCCGGGAAGATGAGGCCGAGAATCCAAGCGATTGGCGACCAGAGAAGAAGGAGAATCAGTAGGTAGGGTAAGAGCAGGATGCCGGCCAAAACGGCCAGCACCTTGCCCGCGAAGACCAAGAATTTCATGTCAAAAACCTATTCTTTTAGAGTTGGACTTGTTAATGGATTCCTCCTGGCAATAGTGGCGGAGCTGTTCAAAGCCGCCCTCCTCGCCGGAGAGTATGCTGTCAATGGCGCTTTTGCGGACCACATTCTCGATCTGCCCTCCGCTGAAGTTGAATTCCCTTGCGATCGAAAGGGCCTCGTCGTCGGAGAGCGAGGGGAACTGCGACTTCCAGATAAGGCTGCGAGGCTCCAGCTCCGGCTTGTTGAAACGAATTTTGTAGAGGAAGCGGCGCTCGAAGGCGGGGTCGAGGTTGCCCAGCAAGTTCGTGGTGGCGATCATGATTCCATTGAAATTTTCCATTTCTTCTAGGAGAATGTTCTGGACGCTGTTCTCCATCCTATCCGCTGATTTCACCGCCCCTTCCATGCGCTTTCCCAAAATGGCGTCGGCTTCGTTGAAGAGGAGGATGGGCGTAAGCTCGTTCTCCTCTCTGGCCGTCCGGTACTGGTCGAAAAGCCGCCGCATATTCTTCTCCGTTTCTCCGATATAGCAATTCCGCAGCTTGGCGACATCGGCTTCAAGGATTTTGCGGCCTGTCTTGCGGGCGATCTGATAGACGGTCTCGGTCTTGCCCGTGCCGGGGTCGCCGTAGAAGAGGCATATGAAACCGGTCCGTAACCCTCTTTCTTTCATGTTGCGGAAAACCTTGGTCAAAGACCCTTCCTCCAACAGCGAGTACAGGCGGTCAATCTGATCTTTTTCCTCCTTGTTGTAGAACAGCTGCTTTACCGGCTTTTCGGAGGGGGCGCTTAGGTTCACTGTTTTGACCTGACTCAGCCGATTGGCTGACATCCCCGAAAAAGCCTCATTGACAACTTCCTCCTTGAAAGAGTAGCTTCCGCATGCCATAAGCCCGTCCGTTTTCGCCGGCTCTATGACGCCCGTGATCTGAAGACCGAGTTCTCCGGATTCGGAAGCCTCCCTAAGACAATTCATCCACTCCTCGTCCTGTATGTAACTCTCCACGTCACCTATGTCGAACACGGTATAGTCAAACTTAAGATACAAATACGAAAGGACGTGGAAAAGCATCCTGTCTCCCGGGGACATTTTTCCGGGGACAATCTTGTACTTGGCGCAAACAGCGGCGTAGGCGGTGTCCGGGTTGGCTTCAAGCAGGACGTCGATTTCATCCAAAGCCTGTTCGAGGGAATATTCCTCGGAAGCCATTCCTTTGACAATGGCGC
>CAVKAQ010000058.1:0-15578 GCA_963654225.1 Butyricicoccaceae bacterium
GAGCAGGGTGTGTTGCTTCTCAATTCAGTTTTGACGGTGAGGGCAGGTCAGCCGGCATCACATAGCGCTATCGGATGGCAGCAGTTTACTGATGCTGTAATAAGTTATATCTCAAATAATTGCAATGGCGTAGTCTTTCTCTTGTGGGGAAATTTCGCAAGAAGCAAGAGAGACTTGATAGACAAGTCCCGTCACTATGTGCTTGAGGCGGCGCACCCGTCACCTCTTGCAAGGGGGGCATTTTTCGGTTGTAAGCATTTTTCTAAAACTAATGAAATTCTCCTTTCTGAGGGCAAGCAGCCTATAGACTGGAGATTGTAATATCGTATTGAATCATAATGAAAACAAAAGCGTTGTTTCCAGGATCTTTTGACCCGTTTACGTTAGGACATCTCAATATTTTGAAACGTGCCCTGACGATGTTTGACGAAGTCGTGGTCGCAGTGGGAATCAATCAGGACAAACGCGGTTTCTTTGATATGGACCAGCGGATGGACATTATCAGCCAGATTGTCAAAGACCTTAAAGGGGTTAGCATCATAAAGTATGACAATCTTACTGTAGATACGTGTAAAGAGTTGGGTATCAATCATATAATCAGGGGAGTCCGCAATATGATAGATTTCGAGACTGAAAGGTCAATTGCGGATGCCAACAGGAAACTCGCTCCGGAGATTGATACCATCATTATTCCTACGGCGCAGGAGTTTGCCCATATTTCTTCTTCTGCGGTACGTGATATTCTGAAACATCACGGAGATACGAAGTTGTTCCTTCCTCAAGGTGTTGTCCTACCTGGAAAGCATTGATTGCGCGGCAGGGAGTTTTTAGATTTAGGGCTATGCGGTTGAGAGTCAAGTGCTTATTGGTGGCGTCAATGATGATGTTGTCATTGGCAGGTTGCCATAGTGCGTACGCATCTGAGATGACATCTCCTGATTCGCTTGCCCTTGCGTCTGTCGGAAAGAAGCTCGCGGAATACGTCGGCGCAATCGAGCCTCTGGACTTGGAATCACAGAAAGAAGAATGTGATTTTCTCATATCGTCCTGCCGCGATTCGGTTACCAGACAATATGTTGCCTCTTGGCTTTACCGCCATTATCAGGCATCGCATCTTATGGGTGTGGAGGCTGTCGCCCTTCATATTGCGGACAACTGGTTTTTATCAGGCAGAGTTGCTGCAGTCACTGAAGCCGATTTGATGGATATGCGCATCTGGACTGATTTTAACAGGCAGTCTATGGTAGGGGAGAAGGCTTCTGAGTTGACGCTGTTCGATTCTGAAGGAAACGCAATGCGGCTGTTCGGGAGTGAGATATCGCCACGATATTCCATTGTATATTTTTATGATACCGGGTGCTCAAACTGTCTGGTTCAGTCGGTTATGATCAAGACTTATCTGGATTCAGTGAAATATCCGATTGATTTGTATGCGGTCTATACCGGTGCTGACAGTCTTGCGTGGCGGGAATATCGTGAGAAACGTCTTTCGACGACATCTTCGTCAGCAAGGATTTTCAATCTGTGGGACCCAGATATCTCGTCTGATTATCAAAGGAAATATGGCGTTCTCAGCACGCCTCAGATGGTGCTTGTGGATAAGGGAAACCGGATTGTCGGCAGGAAGTTGGACGTTCCGGCGCTTAGGACAATGATGGCGGGGATTTATTCGTCCGATGATTATGATTATGGCGCTGACTCGACGTCAATGAGGATGGTCGAGAATATATTTCAGTCTCTCGGCGATGATTTTACGGTTTCAGATGCGGAAGGTCTCATAGATAAGATTGCGGGTCGGGCATCCGGGAATATGCCGGCATTCAAGGAAACTGTGGGAGATATCCTGTATTATCTATTGTCTGTTCCGGACGGACGCTATAGGGAATCTGCCAAGTATGTGGCTGATAAATATATATTGTCGCGTTCCGATGTGTGGGATACGAGTTCTGACACTCTCAAGGTCGTGGGCTATGCCAGAACGATGTCTGACTTGATTTCAAGGGCGGAGCCCGGAAAGTCTGTTCCCGATGTGTCTGTAACAGGCATTATGGCGAAGGGAGGCGTACCGGCTTCCGTGCTTTCGTGGAGTGTTGACGATAATTCTGAAGCGAGGAAGTGGAAACTCGGAAAGTTGCACAAGGATGTGTATGTTGTGTTCTTCTCGGAGAACTGCTCCTCCTGCAGCGAAGAGGTTGAGGCGGCAGACTCGATTATGAAGTCAGACAGAAAGTCGAGGTTTCTTTTCGTGCGTGCTTCCGCATCAATGTCGGAAGAAGTCCTGGATGCTTTCGATTTGTCTGTGCTTCCGTTCTGTGTGCATATCGACAGAAAGGGAATAGTGCTGGAGCGGTATGTGGATTTGAAGCGTGTCGGGAAAAATCTTTTGGAATAGAAGGAAAATAGTGCTACATTTGTGGCTCGAATTGAGGTATGGTGTAATGGCAGCACAAGTGATTTTGGTTCACTTAGTCTACGTTCGAATCGTAGTATCTCAACTAATAAGGGCGAGTTTAACTCGCCCTTATTAGTTGAGATACGGTATTCATTGGGGAAAGTATTCCCCAAACCCCTTCGGTCGCGAAGCTCCGAAAATATGAGTAACTCGCCCTTATTAGTTGAGATACGGTATTCATTGGGGAAGGTATTCCCCAAACCCCTTCGGTCGCGTTGCTCCGAAGATTAGTTGGCGAACAGCCAACCATTTTCGTTGAGATACGGAACAAACTGGGGACCGTATTCCCCAAGCCCCTTCGGTCACTGCGCTCCGAAGATATGAGTGCCCCGTCTCTTATTAGTTGAGATACGTTATGAAAAAGTTTATAATCTGCTTAACATTCATTCTGGCACTGTTCTGCTCTTGCAAGAGGACATCGCCATCTTCGGAGCAAAACAATGTTACCGAGATTGCCGACAAAGTCTGGACATTCAGCCAGTCACATCCGGATGGCTTTACTCTTGACATCCGCTCATTTACCGAACCTAAGGTAGGTATTGCGGTCAGCTATGCGGCAACGCAGGACAGCCATAGCAGAGAAATGCTCGACAGCGTAGTGAAACATTCTCTCAGCCACGACGGCTATGTGGGCGGATGGTACAATGACGATGATAGTCAGTATTACTTCGACAGCACGCGTCTGTTCCCTGAAGACTCTCTTGAGAGCGCTCTCAAGTTCGGAAAAGAGAACGGGCAGATCGCGGTCTTTGTCCTGTCAACTTCCACAAGCATTCCGATAGACTACGGTCAACAATAAGCATTTGCCGGCGTTTGCAATAAGTTGGTTATCTTTGCAGGGTTATCTGACATATTCTAAAACAAAAAACAAGCATACGCGATGACAGAAGTGCTTAAAACTCTGTTCGAGAAATATACGGGACAGAAATGCGCGACCATAAATGAACTTAATTCATCGGGAAGCAATCGACGTTATTTCAGAATTACCGGCGAGACGGGAATTTCGCTTGTCGGGGTAATCGGTCTGGATTTCAAGGAAAACAGGGCATTCTGCTATCTCAGCGAACATTTCCTGGAGAAGGGAATACGTGTGCCGAAAGTCCTTGCCGTCAGCGATGACGGAATGAGCTATATTCAGGAAGACCTTGGCGATGACCTGTTGTACAATAAGGTTGCGCAGGGACGTGAGAGCGGGGAGTATTCTTCCTATGAAAGGGCATTGCTGCGCCGCACGATGGAAATGCTGCCGAAACTTCAGTGCAAAGGTGCTGAAGGTCTGGATTTCAATATGTGCTTCCCTGAGCCGGAATTCAACGGCAGAATGATAATGTTTGACCTCAACTATTTCAAGTATTGTTTTCTGAAGGCGACAGGAATGGAATTCGATGAGGTCAGGCTGCAGGATGATTTTGAGCGCCTCCGCGAAGATTTGCTGGGCGAGAACACCACGACATTCCTCTATCGCGATTTTCAGGCGAGAAATGTGATGATAAAAGACGGTGAGCCGTATTTTATTGATTTTCAAGGCGGACGCAAAGGTCCGATTTTCTATGACGTGGCTTCATTTGTCTGGCAGGCCCGTTCACGGTATCCGGAAGACCTGAAACGTGAACTTGTTGAAGCTTACCTTCGCTCACTCAAGGGCTATATGCCTGATATTGACGAGGATTATTTTAAGGAAAGGCTCAGGCTGTTTGTTCTGTTCAGAACTCTGCAGGTGCTGGGCGCGTACGGATTCCGAGGGTATTTCGAGAAAAAGCCTCATTTCATCGCGAGCGTTCCTTATGCGATTGACAATCTGCGGCGTCTGATGCTTCAGCCGTTTGACAGGTATCCATATTTGTCCGAAGTCCTTGACAAGTTGACGAAAATGGTGCAGTTCTACGTTAATGCAGAAGACAAACGCTTGAATGTCAAGATATTCAGTTTCGCCTACAAGAAGGGTATTCCGGTCGATACTTCAGGTAATGGAGGCGGATATGTGTTCGACTGCCGTTCGGTAAACAATCCCGGCAAATACGAGTACTACCGTCAGTTTACCGGTATGGACAAGGAAGTGATCAAGTTTTTGGAGGACGACGGTGAGATATTGACATTCCTTGACAGCGTTTATGCGCTTGTGGACGCCCACGTGAAAAGATTTATCGAACGGAAGTTCACAAATCTCCAGGTGTGCTTCGGATGTACGGGAGGACAGCACCGCTCCGTATATTCTGCGGAACATCTGGCGGAGCATCTCGCAAGAAAGTTCGATGTGCGCATCTCGGTGATACACAGAGAATTGGATATTGAAAAATCTTTCTGACAGGTTATGAAGGCACTCGTTTTTGCGGCCGGACTGGGGACTAGGCTTAAGCCTCTGACTGACAACTTGCCCAAGGCTTTGGCTCCGTTGGCCGGGCATACGCTTCTGTATCACGTGCTAATGCGTCTCGCTTCTTCCGGTGTCGATGAGTTCGTGGTCAATATTCACCATTTTGCTGACAAGATCGTGAAGTATGTCAACGAGACTCCCGAATTGTCCAGGCTGAATGTGAAATTCTCTGATGAATCCGATTTGTTGCGCGATACTGGCGGCGGGATTCAGTATGCCGAGCCGCTTTTGCATTCAGACGAGGGACGTTTTCTCATACATAATGTGGATATAATCTCAGACTTGGATATCAAGTGGTTTGAGAATCAGGTGCGTGCGGATGCTGTGTCCACGCTCCTTGCGAGTTCCAGACAGACTCAGCGTTATTTGCTGTGCGACGAAAATATGCGACTGGTAGGTTGGACTAATGTCGCGACGGGTGCGGTGAAGACGCCTTTCAAGGATTTGAACATCGCGGAATGTCGCAAGGTTGCGTTCGCCGGTGTGCATTGTGCATCTGAGTCGATATTCGATATGTTCAAGGAAATGAATTCCGCTCCTGAACTATTTCCTCTTTATGACGCCTCCGGTACGGTTGTGAGTGGTTCGCAATCGGCTATGGGACAATGTTTTCCGATTATGGAATGTTATCTTCGCGCAGCGGGACAGTTCCCCATATACATAACAATTCCGGATCACCTCACCATCATAGATGCGGGCAAGCCGGAATCGTTGGCGTCTGCAGAGTCCTATTTGAACTCCTTGAAATAATTGTTATAAGTTCTCTCCGATTACGATTCTGTCGCAGTTTCCTTGAACTTTCTCCAATTTAATGGTATTCAGAACTTTGAAGAATAGCAACAGGTAGGCGGCTGCAAATAACGCGTATATGCAATACGTGCCGATCGGCATTATGTCAAACCAAGTATTTACGTCTTTAAGTTTGTCTATATTGCTGACTATCAAACTGAAGGTGTTGTTGGCAAAGTGCATGCACATAGTCAGTTTCAGAGAGCCGGTGCGGTAATATACATAGCCGAAAAGGCATCCGAATATGAACGCGGGGACTGCCTGCCATGGGTTCAGATGTATTATTGCGAAGTATGCCGCAGATATGACTATAGCCCAGACCGGCTTGATTCCTCGTCTGGCAGCCCCGTCAGCTGTAGGCTTTCTTGTATAATTCAGCAGACCGCGCAGAACTAGACCGCGGCAGAGCAATTCTTCAAAAAACGGAGCGAACAGTGAAACGCAGATGAAATTGAGGATTATGTTTCCTCCGGTCATCGCTTTCAGGCGGTCCTCAAGCCATTCAGGCATCTCAGGCATCTGGGAATTGATGATGTCCGCAAGAAAGGCGGCCGCGATAGTCGCAATCATCACCATTCCGACCATCGCAATGAATCCGGTTTTGCCGAAGTGGCTGTCGCTGTCAACAGACACGCCTTCGCCGAAGAAGAAATTGCGCTGACTTCTGAATTTTGCATAAATCATTACAGGAATGAACATTATCGGATACGATATAAGCGTTATGACGTCTATTGTCATACCCGGTATGAAGAGCATCAGGATTGCGACAAATCCGTTTCCCAGCAGTGCGCCTCCCAGAAGCAGCAGGAGCAGTGCGAAAATCTCGCGCGGATTGGGAATGAAAAAGTTATAACCTGACAGCAGGTCGAAGTTCTTGGGTCTATTATGGTTCATCTCTTTGTGAAAAGTTCAAAAAGAGGCTGGCCAAAAAGCTCATTTTCAGCCAGCCTCTTTATATTTGCATAAATCCTACTTGTTGTAAAGCGGTGTGGGGTAAACTCCCTTGTCTGCCAATTCCTTGAATTTGGCTACAACTGCAGGCCTGTCCTCTTTGTAAGTCACTCCGAACCAATGAGACGGAGTCGAAAGAACGTCAGTGCTGGCCTCTCCTGATTTTATCATGCAGTCGATGGCGAACGGAATGTAGAACTCCTTCTTCAACTCCTGGCTGTTTTTCTCGAGGAATGCTTCGAAGATCTTTTCGCTTTTCTCGAAGTAGTCCGGGGTGAAGCCCCACATATTCATTGAGCAGAGGTCATTGGCGACAAGTTCAAGGTGATTTTCTCCTGTAACGGAATTGTCTCCGTAAACTTTTCCGTCAGACTCCTTGGCAATGTTGAGGAATTCCACGATGTTGGTCAAGTGGGAATCTTTGTCGTAAGAGCAGATGCCTCTTGAGACGCTTCCTGAATCGGAGAGAGTGTGGTCCAGTTCGAAGCCTACGATGCTGAACACGCCCTTGCTGTTCTCGTGCGCTCTGAGCCACTCGCCCAGGATTCTGAATGAATCCTTTCCGTAGTAATCGTCTCCGTTAATCACTGCAAACGGCTCGTGAATGGCATCTTTAGCCATAAGGACTGCGTGTGCGGTGCCCCAAGGTTTCTGCCTCTCAGGGTTGAGGGTGAAACGTGAAGGTATTTTGTTGAGCTCCTGTGTTACGAACTCGAATTTGAGAGGTTCTCCGTCAACGCATTTCACGTGGCTGTATTTCTCCTTTACGGTCTGTTCGAACTGCTCTTTGAAATATTCCCTTACGATATAGACGACTTTTCCGAATCCGGCCTGCACTGCATCGTAGATGGAATAGTCTATGATTGTCTCCCCGTTAGGGCCGAGACCGTCCATCTGTTTGAGTCCACCATATCGGCTGCCCATTCCGGCAGCAAGAACAAGTAATGTTGGTTTCATTTGTGTATATTTTTAAAAAGATTTCATACGAAACATCACGCGAATTTAATTAAATTTGCCAAGAAATGTTTTTACGGAATGGGAAAACTGCAAGATAAGATCAATGATATCAAAAATGATCCCGGGAAAGGCTTCCTGAGATTCGCCATTTGTGCTTTTGCGGTCTTTCTGATTCTTGTGGGATTCGTCAGGGATAACAATGTCGTCCGCTGGGTGCGTGCTGGCATTGAGATACGTCAGCAGAACCGCCAAATTGAACGCTTGAAAAAGGAAATATCGGAAATGGACAAGCAGGTGAAGATGCTCTCGACCGAGAGGGATACCCTGGAGGAGTTCTCCCGTGAAACATTCTATTTCGCGGCTCCCGGGGACGATGTCTATGTCCTGGAAAAATAGCCTTGCGGGCTGATTCAGCCCCGGAAATCTGACTGAAAATATCTTCGAATGAAATTCGAGTCTGCCCAACGCTCCAAAATCATATTTTTTTTGTAAATTTGTATGTTTAAGGTGTATTGTCCTCTGCGGTTAGGCATAGGGCGATAGAATAGATAAAAAAATAAGAAATGGATAAAATTGAGGAGAATAAAAGTGGTGTTGAACCGCAGGAAGAGGGGACGGGATTGACAGGTATCATCGAGGAAGTCAATATTGACGAGGAAATGCGTTCGGCCTACATTGATTATTCAATGTCGGTCATCGTTTCCCGTGCGCTTCCTGATGCCAGAGACGGCTTGAAACCTGTTCAGAGGCGTGTGCTTTTCGGTATGGAGGGCCTTGGTCTGGATTATTCAGGACCTACGAAGAAGTCTGCCAGAATAGTCGGTGACGTGCTCGGTAAATTCCACCCGCACGGCGACTCCAGCGTTTATGACGCGATGGCACGACTTGCCCAGAACTGGAATCAAAGGTATCCGCTTGTATATGGTCAGGGTAACTTCGGTTCTATGGACGGTGACCCTGTGGCTGCAATGCGATATACCGAGGCTAAGTTGGAGAAACTTGCGGATGATGTCCTCGGCGATATGGACAGGGGCACGGTTGATTTTCAGCTGAACTTCGATGACACTATTCCGGAGCCTACGGTTCTGCCTACCAAGGCGCCGCTGCTGCTGTTGAACGGTTCTTCAGGAATTGCCGTAGGTATGGCTACCAATATGGCGCCTCATAATCTCGGCGAGTGCTGCGATGCGATCTGCGCATATATCGACAATCCTGAGATTGATGTCGACGGGCTTATGCACTATATCAAAGGTCCCGATTTCCCTACGGGAGGTATCATTCAGGGTATCCAGGGTATCAAAGAGGCTTATGAGACAGGTCGCGGAAGAGTCGTAATCCGTTCAAAGACAGAGATTGAGGTGGACGACAACGGCCGTGAGACCATCGTCGTGACCGAGATTCCTTATATGGTGAACAAAAAGGAAATGCTCGAGAAGATTGGCCAGATGGTCGATGACAAGAGAATCGAGGGCATTACCTATATGAATGACGAGACTTCCCGTGAAGGCGTGAGGGTGATTTTCCGAGTTAAGCAGGGCTCCAATTCCAATGTCGTGCTGAACACTCTGTTCAAATATACTCCGTTGCAGTCCAGTTTCGCCATAAACAATGTCGCTTTGGTGAACGGACGTCCTAGAACATTGAGTCTCAAGGAGATTATCAAGGTGTTCGTGGACTTCAGACACGAAGTTGTCATCCGCAGGACCAAGTTTGATCTTGAGAAAGCGCAGAAGAGAGCTCATATTCTTGAAGGCCTTATCAAGGCTATCGATGTCATCGATGAGATTATCAGGACGATACGCGCTTCCAAGACTACAGAAGATGCCAAGAATTCGTTGATTGCGAAATTTGATTTCTCTGAAGCTCAGGCTGCTGCAATCGTGGAGATGAGACTCCGTCAGCTCACAGGCTTGGAGATTGAGAAACTTCAGGCTGAATATGACGAGATCGAGAAATTCATCAAGTGGTGCAATGATGTCCTTGCGAATGAATCGATGCAGATGGATATCATCAAGAAAGAGACACAGGAGCTCAAGGCCAAGTTCGCTGACGCGAGAAGGTCCGAGATAGTTCCGAATGCTGACGAATTCAATCCTGAGGACTTCTATGCCGATGATGATGAGGTGATTACCATCTCGCATCTCGGATATATAAAGAGGACTCCGCTTGTGGAATACAAGACGCAGAACCGTGGAGGTACCGGTATGAAGGGCAGCGCGACCAGGGATTCTGATTTCATAGAGCATCTCTACGTAGCTAATATGCACAGCACAATGCTCTTCTTCACTGAACAGGGTAAATGCTTCTGGCTTAAGGTTTACGAGATTCCTGAGGGCTCCAGGTCTTCAAAGGGAAGAGCAATACAGAATGTGCTCAGTATCCCTGATGACAAGATAAAGGCAATCATCAATGTGCCTACATTGACGGATGAGGAATATGTCAACAGCCATTATATAATCTTGGCTACAAAGGAAGGAATCATCAAGAAAACTTCTCTCGAGGCATATTCAAGACCGAGACTCAAGGGTGTCAACGCCGTGAATGTACGCGAAGGTGACGAACTTCTGGAGGCGATACTTACGGACGGCAAGTCTGAGGTCCTTATTGCAAGCCGCAACGGCCGTTGCGTAAGGTTCGACGAATCTGACGCAAGACCTCTCGGAAGAACTGCGACCGGTGTCAAAGGTATCAATCTTGATGAAGACGATTATGTAATAGGTGTTGTATGTTACGAGCCTGAAGCTGAAGATGCGGCTCAGCATACGTTGCTTGTCATCGGCGAGAGAGGCTTGGGTAAACGTACCGACTTCGAGGAGTACCGTAAGACCAGCCGAGGCAGCAAGGGTGTCCGTACGATGAACATCACAGACAAGACCGGCAAACTTGTTGCACTCAAGAATGTCACGGAAGACAATGACTTGCTGATTATTACGCAGAGCGGTCTGATTATCAGAATGTCTGTGGCTGACATCAAGCAGGCCGGCAGAAATACTCAGGGCGTAAAACTTATCAATATCAAGGATAATGACTCCATAGCATCAGTTTCAGTGGTAGCCAAGAGTGATGATGACGATGCGGAACAGCAGGGTGCTGAATCTTCATCTGAGACATCTGGCGAGGCTCAGCCGGAGCAGAATGATGCTGAATAATGATTGTTTAACACATTGAAACAATATTGAATATGAAAAAGATTCTTCTCGCATTGGCGATTCTCACCTCAGTGCAGGTGGCTAATGCACAGGTAAAATCAGCTGCAGACGCCAAGAAGGCTGTAGAGGCTGCCGAGGCTGCTGCTAAAAACGAAAAGAAGGCTATCAAGACTGCTACCTGGATCAAACTCGGTCAGGAGTATATGAAAGCTTATGACGCTCCTACCGGAAATATTCTTCCTGGTTCAAACAGATCAGAGCTCGCTCTGTTGCTGGGAGCTGAGAAACCGGTTTCTTCAGAAGTTGTGGAAGTTGGCGGTGTTCAGTACACAAAGGATGTTTATGCTGACAAAAACCTTTATTTCAACCAGAACAATCAGCTTGCCATCGTCGAGGTGACAAAGCCGGTATATGAAGATGCTCTCGAGAAAGCTACAAAAGCATATCAGAAAGCATACGAGGTAGATACCAAGGCTACAAAGGTTAAGGATATCTCCGCTGCATTGGACAATATTTCACAGAAATATACCAATGAGGCATATAACAAGTACACCTTCGGAGACATTGCAACCGCCAGCAAACTTTTCGAGAAAGCCGCTGAAGTAGAAGCGCTTGCTCCGCTTTCAAAGATTGATACCAGCGCAATCTACAATGCAGGTTTCACTGCTTGGTACTGCAAGGACAATGACAGGGCAAAGAAGCTTTTCGAAAGATGCTATGAGCTCGGTTATTACTATGAAGGCGGTGAGGTGTTCGCAAAACTCGCTGATGTAGATACTCTCAACACCAAGAGATATCTCGAGGAAGGTTTTACCAAGTTCCCTCAGAGCCAGAGCATCCTTATCGGCCTCATCAACTACTATCTCAAGAACAACGAGAACCCTGACAAACTTTTCGAGCTTCTCGACAAAGCAAAGGCAAATGAGCCTGACAATGCTTCTCTCTACTATGTTGAGGGAAATATCCGCGCTCAGCTCGGCCAGAAGGATAAGGCTGTAGAAGCTTACGAGAAATGCGCACAGATCAATCCTAATTACGAGTATGGCTTCATCGGAGAAGGTACAATGTACTACAACGATGCGATTGCTATCCAGACCAGAGCTCAGGAAGAGCTTGACGATGCCAAGTATATGGCTCTTGTCAAGGATTTCGAAGCAAGCCTCAAGGCTTGTATAGCACCGTTCGAGAAGGCATTCGAAATTACTAAGGATGTGAATGTCAAGGCAGGCGTAGCCGAATATCTCAAGAATGCTTACTATCGTTTCCGCGATGAGTCTCCTGAGTATCTTGCAGGTTACGAGAAGTATTCAAAATTCTCAGCTGAAGCAAAAGCTCAGTAATATTTGAAAATATAGCCGGTTCCGGATTCTGTCTCAGCACAGTTTTCGAAGATTCCGGCGAAGATTAAATAATGGGATGACTAAAAGCAATTCTTTTAGTCATCTCTTTTTTTTGTTTTATTTCCCCTTCTGTCGCAATGTGCTATGCACAACTTTGCGATTTTCAAAAAGTAGCAGATGTCCGGAGCGAATTTTTCCTGTGCTTTTGAGCGGAGGACGCTGCTACTTTTGTAATCCAAATTGTTTAAAACCGCTTTTATTTGATAACTTTGCACTTCGCTTAGGCTTGAGGTTGTGAATCAGTCTGGAGTCAGACGGATGTCTATAACTTCAACCGGCCGGACGAGTTGGGCTCGTCGGTCGTGAGGGAAACCCGGTGAGAATCCGGGACAGTTCCCGCTACTGTGAATCTCCGTATGGAGATGAGTCAGAATGCCTGCCTTTGCATATAGCATCGGTTTGCCTGCGGAGGACGGGCGGAGCTGTTACAATGGACAATATGGGACTGGAATCGTCCTGGATTGTTCTTCTGCTTTTATCTGCATTCGTGCAGGCAGGTAAATCGATGCCCGAAATTAGATTGTTCAGGTGCATCGATGAAGAAATCGTTGGACATATATTTGCTGTTGCAGGTGTTCGCTGTCGCATCTTTTTCCGCGTCAGCGAAGGTTGGTGCTGTTAGTGCGGAGATTCCGCTGTATGCTGATTCCGTGTCTGTGCAGGAGTCTGTTTCTGATTCGTCCCGGGTCTTGAACGAGTCCATTGTGGTTGATGTCAGGCGTCAGGACAGATTTCTTGAGACTATTCCGTCACAATTATTTAAAGGTGCTGAATTGGAGCAACTTAACAGTTTCTCGGTTGCTGATGCCTTACGGTATTTCTCTGGAGTCCAGCTGAAGGACTACGGAGGAATCGGAGGGCTCAAGACTGTGAATATCAGATCGATGGGGACAAATCACGTCGGAGTCTTTTATGACGGAATCCAGTTGGGCAACGCTCAGAACGGTCAGGTGGATTTGGGCCGATTTTCCTTGGATGATGTCGAAGAAATATCACTGCACAACGGACAGAAAAGCGATATATTCCAGTCTGCAAAAGATTTCGGGTCCTCCGGTTCGATATATATTCGTACACGCGTTCCCAAGTTTGTCGGAGATAAGAATTATAACCTGAAAGCGGCAGTCAAGACAGGCTCGTTCGGGCTGATAAACCCTTCAGTAAGAGCGGAATATAAGATTTCTGACAAAATCTCGTCTTCATTGAGCGGTGAATGGGTGAACGCGACAGGACGTTACAAATTCTGCCGCAAGGGATATGACTCTCAGGGTAAACTTGCATACGACACGACAGCTAGGAGGCACAACGGCGATGTGTCATCGTTCAGAGTGGAAGGCGCGCTGCACGGTTTTGCCGACAAAGGCTTCTGGAATGTGCGTGCATACGTGTACCGCACAAACAGGGGAATACCGGGCGCGATTGTCAGCAATGTGTATAAAAACGGTGAACGTCTGAGAGATTTCAATACGTTCATACAAGGTTCCGCTGTGCACAATTGGACGTCATCATTCCGTTCAATGATGAATGCCAAGTATTCGTATGACTACACGATGTACGAGAACAGGGATTCCAGACAGATACCTGTAAAGAACCGTTACAGACAGCACGAATGCTACCTGTCACTGGCAAACCTATATGAAATCACTTCTCATTTTCAGGTGTCATTAGCCTATGATTTCCAATGGAATACGATGGACGCGTATTATTATCTTCCGATAAGGGGCGACGGCACATTCCCATATCCTACAAGATTTACACACCTGGTCTCTTTGGCTGCGGCTTATGAATATGGCAGGTTCAGAGTGCAGGGAAGCCTTCTGGAGTCTTTTGTGCACGAGAAAGTGAAGCGTTTTTCCGCAAGCCCTGACAAATCGGTACTTTCACCGGGGGTGTTCGGCTCGCTCCGCATATTGAAACATGAGCAGCTTTACTTGCGGGCATTCTGCAAGCGCAGTTTCAGGATGCCTACGTTCAACGATTTGTATTATACTGATTTCGGGAATGCTTCGTTGAAACCTGAATATACATTTCAGACGGATGTCGGGTTGAAGTACGAGAAGAAATTTGCAGGATGCGCTGTCGTGCGCGCTCTGGATGCTTCGGCGGACGTTTATTGGAACAAGGTTACTGACAAGATAATAGCATATCCGAAAGGACAGCAGTTCCGATGGACGATGATGAATCTGGGAAAGGTTGACATAAGGGGCGTTGACGTGGCTGTAAACTGCCATATCCCGATAGGAAAAGTCAATGTGATGCCGAGGCTGCAATATACGTATCAGGAAGCGGTTGACGTGACAGACAAATCGGATTTCTATTACAGGAATCAGATTCCGTATATCCCCTGGCACAGCGGAACGGCAGTGCTGACGGCAAGCTGGAAGGGCTGGACGGTGAATTACAGTTTCATTTATACGGGCGAGCGGTACAATCAGCAGGAAAATATCCCTGCGAATTATGTCGAGCCGTGGTACACAAGCGATATGTCGTTGCAGAAGGATTTCAATATCAAGGCTGTAAGATGCCGTGCGGTGGCTGAAATCAACAACATTTTCGGTCAGGATTATGAGGTGATCAGCAATTATCCTATGCCGAAGACGAATTTTAGAATAACATTAAGTGTTGAACTATAAATAATTATGAAAATGAAAAAGAACTTTTCAAGATTTGGCGGATTGGCGTTGGCGTCATTGCTTGCCATTGCGTCACTTGCGGGATGCCGCAAAGATGAGCCGGAGAAGGTCGTGCCTCCTGCAGATTATGAAACAATTGATGCCATAGAGGCGGACTCCAAGGCAAGTCCTCGTGGTATGTATCTGCTGAATGAGGGAAATATGGGCTCAAACAAGTCGAGCATAGATTATCTTGACTACAGAAATGCCTGGTATGGACGTAATCTGTTCTCGGAGAAGAATCCTGAGATTACGGACGGGCTCGGCGATGTGGGCAACGACATTCAGGTATATAAGAACAAGCTTTTCGTGGTTGTCAACGGCTCACACAAAGTGGAAATCCTGGATGCTTCGTCTTTGGTCAGAATCGCCAAGGTGGATGTTCCGAACTGCCGTTTCGTGCGCTTCGACGGAAATTATGCCTATGTAACATCTTATGTCGCTAAGGATGCCGCTTCGGTCGCAGATCAGCTCGGCGCATTGTACAAGATTGATCTTAAGACATATACAGTGGTTTCCACTGCAACAGTCGGCTATCAGCCTGAGCAGTTCGTGATTGCTGACGGCAAGGCTTATGTCGCAAATTCAGGCGGATATCATTCAGGCTATGATTCAACGGTTTCTGTAGTGGATCTTGAATCGATGAAGGTGGAATACACTATCGACGTGGCTCCGAACCTCAGCAAGATGGAAATTGACGACTATGGCAACATCTGGGTGTCTTCGAACGGCAATTATTATGACATCGCGTCAGATTTGTATGAACTTGTCAAGAAAGACGGCAAATATGCGGTGTCGAAGAATGTCGGCTGCGGTGTAGCCGGAATGGCCCTGTAC
>CAVKAQ010000059.1:0-15566 GCA_963654225.1 Butyricicoccaceae bacterium
ATCACAACCTATGTGCCGGCAGTCGTTCTGCGACAATTGTTGTTGACTATATGTCAAAGATAAAAATTCTGAAAGCAAATCACAACAATATAATCGTGAACTTGATATGATATATTGTTGTTGACTATATGTCAAAGATAAAAATTCTGAAAGCAAATCACAACGAGTGGTTCGGGTGGCGGTTCCCTCAATTCGTTGTTGACTATATGTCAAAGATAAAAATTCTGAAAGCAAATCACAACACCGGTTATATTGATTCTATAGCAGGTAATGTTGTTGACTATATGTCAAAGATAAAAATTCTGAAAGCAAATCACAACATTTGTGTCATTTCTTGTCATAGTGGAGGTGTTGTTGACTATATGTCAAAGATAAAAATTCTGAAAGCAAATCACAACCGCGTGCCTATCCCGCTCCTCGTCCGTCAGGTTGTTGACTATATGTCAAAGATAAAAATTCTGAAAGCAAATCACAACAAAACCACCCCTCGCTATCATCAGCACCAAGTTGTTGACTATATGTCAAAGATAAAAATTCTGAAAGCAAATCACAACAACCCTAACCTCTTCGGAATACCAACCGAGGTTGTTGACTATATGTCAAAGATAAAAATTCTGAAAGCAAATCACAACGGAATAAAGTAATTTTCATATATTTGCAGGCTGATTGACAGAAGTTACTGTCAATCAGTTAGACATAAAAAAGTAGTCAGACATACACCAGCAAAAAGATATGAAAAATATCGCCTTCCGTATCCTTGCGCCTATATTTCTTGCCGCAGCGATTTCATATTGCCTCCTGAGCTGCAGCAAAACCCCTGAAAAAGACTGGTCCTCCGAGATTGACGACATCTACTCCCGACTTTGGAAAATCGAAAATCCGCACATAAACACAATTCAGGAACAGCTCGACACAATGAGAGCCGTCTTTCCGAAACTCGACGCGACCGATGAAGCGTTCAAAGCCTATTCAGATTCCCTCTCCAAGTCCCTGTCCTCTCTTTCTACGGCATTTCCGGAAATCGAAGCCAAAACCATAACTCTTCACAAAGCATTCGACAAAGCCATCTCGGACGCAGCCTCCACTACAGGCCCTGACACGGAAGCCAGAATCAAAAAGATAAGCATAGTCAAAGACGATGTCCTCGCACAAATTGAGTGCGCCAGAGTATTGACATACAAGGTGTTTTCTGAGCTGAACGATGCAGTATCACTTTCAGCGCGAATAGACGTGACATTCAGAACTGACATTGCAGACACGAGAGAGTACGTTGAGACAATGTCATCAGACGACTGGGCCAAAGTATCAATTTCCACCCTTGATCACGCCGACAAACTCGCAACCGACCTTGCGTACATCAACGCGCTTGCCAAGGGGCTCAATTCCACTTTCTCGGAACTCCAGTCCATACTTTCCGGAAGCCTCAGGAGCGAAGTCGCCGCCGCGATGCTCCCCGTCCTCTCATATTTTTCGAAGGACCTTGCCTCCGAGATTATAGGCGATTACTCACGGGTGGCTTATTCCGCCTCACAGTCCATGGAAAAGGCTTACACATCGAAACTTGCTACATCAGTAGCGATTGCATCCGAGAATCTACGCAACAGCGTCAATCCCGCTCTCGGTGAATATGGAACACTCGTAGAAGCAGATTCTCTGTTTTCCAATTCCGGACGCTGGCTGGAGGCGCAACTTTACTCACAGAAGACTTATCTGGAAGACATAGCTTCCAGCACCGTCATTGACGTTAAAACAGACGCGGCAACTGAAGACACCAAAGATACTCAAGAAGAATTGAATTCATCATCGGAGCAACTTCACTCAGATCTCTCTTCCGGTGCTACATTGTTGCGGGAAGAATACAGCAAAGCCATTCAGGAAGCCATCAACTCAAACGAGGGCAGTCTCAAAGGCAAAATCGCAATCGGAGTAGTCGAAGCAAACATCTCCGCCTGGGAATTGCTGAAGGCCACAGAATCAGAAAAAGCAAGCCTGAACAAGCGGGTATCAGGAGTTTGGAGCAATGTCTCCATTGTCAGAAAAGCCCTCATTCAAGGAGATAGTGGTGAGATAAACAGCCGGATAGACGAAATAGCCCGAAGAATACAATCCATCACCTTCGTGCCGGAATATTCAGATGGGAAGATAACTGCCTACTACAGGCAAACCGATGACGGCACCATACTGCCGCTGAATTCTCACGTACGCTTTGACATCCGCCCGTCTTCAGCAGCAGAAGAACTCGCTGCAGTATGGCAACAGGCACTTTCCATGAGAGGAATATACACGCTCACAAGAGCTTACGGAGGCGACGAGTTCGACATTGCGATAGTCAATGTTGTAGCATCTAATGGCAGGCTGGACATAACCTTCCGTTCCTCAAGCATTGAAGAGTGCTTCTTCGAGAATGAAGTATCCGCTTCCCTCTGTCTCATTGTCAGTCAGGGCGATTCACAGAAATCATCTTCATATATACCTCTCATCCCGAAATCCCTCAACTGGATAGAGATTCCGGACGCAGTGTTCCGCGACTATCTTATACAAACGTATGACTCCGACAGAGACGGAAACATTTCCACTTTTGAGGCTGCGGCAGTAAAGGATCTCGATGTAAGCGAACTGGCCGCCACCAGTCACATCCACAGTCTCGAAGGAATAAACTATTTCACCGGCCTTGAAACGCTGAATTGCGCGGGGCATCATTTGACATCTCTTGACTTGACATCCAACACCAAACTCGTAGCACTCAATTGCAAGGGGAATGAACTGACGCAGGTAAATCTGACCAAATGTTCAGAGCTTGAAACCATAGATCTTTCCGACAACGAACTCTCAGACATTGACGTTTCTAAAAACTCTGCACTGAAAGTCCTCAATATGGACAACAACGATGAACTGAAAGAACTCGACGTCATCAACAACAAGGCGCTGGAGAATCTTTCAGCCCAAAACACAAGTCTCACACGTCTGGACTTGACTGACAATCCAGCCCTCACAAGAGTCAACATATTCGGACCTCTGAGCCGTGAGATTTCCGTAATGGTGCCATCTCAAGAATGGCTCTCCAGCATCACACTCATTTCCAATTATGGCACGACCTACTATGAGAGAGACATTCCTTTCTTCTTCAATGGAAGCATTGAGATAGACGGAGTTATCTGGAAGCAATATGACTCAAAAGCCTCAGAAGCAGATTTGTACGGCGGAGTCACCAAATGGGGCGTTGCAAGGGATGATTGTCCTTCAGGATGGAAGCTGCCGGCAAGGGGAGATTTTGAGGGAATATCGGAAAACGCCTCACCTTGGACAGAATTCAAAGGACTCAACGGACGTTGGTTTTCCGGAAGTCAGCCATATTCCGAATCCGTTCCTGCCGTATTCCTCAACGCAATCAATTCAGGCTCCAGCTGCGGCGTATATTGGGGCAACGACTATGTCGGAGACAGGACATTGAACGCCCTGTATTTCACTGCTTCCAAAATATATCCGAACCATACCGGCTACACATTCGATTTTTCCAATGACCGTTTCGGCAGCCGTTGCGTAAAAGAGTAAGTTTCACATTGACAAGACATAATCAAAAATGTATAAAAACAACACGATGAAACAGATTTGGGGATACATTTTTCTCGCCCTGTGCCTCTGCGGCATACTGTCCTGCAAAAAGGAAGAGACAAAAAGCGACAGCCGATATGACGAAATCATTTCCAGGCTGGATAAAATAGAGAAGCCGGAAATAGCTTCCGTCCAAATGCAAATAGAGTCCATCAGGGCATCTCTCCCCGAAATGGAGAACATCCCTGAGGCCGTAGAGAGCTTCTCTAAATCACTTGACGGTGTGGGGAACATCCTGAAGGCCGTGATGGACGATGCCGCAACTGAAATCGCATCACTGGAGAGCGAATTCGACACAGCCAGAGAAGACGCATCAAAGGCAGAAGTCGCAATGAGAGGCGAACTTGTAAGGCAAGTGGACATTGTCCAGTCGGATGTCTTGTCTCAACTTGAAGAGGTCCGCACTCTCGTCGAATCAGACATCGCAGTCATACGTAAAGCAATCAGTATTTCTGACGCTCTCGCGCTGAAAATCAGAAGCGACCTCGCAGACACAAAGTCTTATGCCTATTCCACAGCGCCAGACAGTTGGGAGACAGCGACGCTTGCGACCCTATCTTTCGCCAAATCACTCTCAGTGGATTTCGCGTCAGTAACCGCCATAGGTGAAGGTCTGGACGATTTGCTCTCCGAATCATATTCTGTAATTTCTTCGGACGCGTCAGACGAGATAGCCTCTGCAATTCTTCCGATTTCATACCGGATTACTTCCGGAACGGCCGAAACGATTGTAAGGAATTATGCTTCTGCAGTCTCCGACGCACTTGAAGCCCTCCGCGAAATCTGGAACCAGGAGTTGCCGAACAGACTTCCGGTTGTCCAGAACATCATCGCGAACTGGATAAATCCTTCATTGGGAGCATTTGAGCCTTTGGCGAAGGCGGACTCACTCCTCTCATATTCTGCATCATCACTGACAAACTTGTTGAATTCACAGAAAATATATCTCGAAAGTTTAAAAGCAGTTCCTGACTCCCTGATAGACACGCCGTCAGAGGCGCTTTCACACAATGAGAAAGGAATCGAGGCATTAACGTCAGGCGCAAATAACCTGCACAGCGATTTCTCAGATGCAATGTCATCATTGTATGCAGCATATTCGCAAGCACTTTCAGGAGCAATCACCGAGAACAACGGCAAGATTGAGGGTGATTTCGCCACATGCGTACTCAAAGCGAACACCACCGCATTGCAGTCCAAAGATGCCGCTTCCAAATCTCTGAGCCATTTGACCGCTCAGGTGAACAGTCTGAGATCCGAAGTCGGTCAAGTCAAGAAATCAATCACACGAAGTGACGTCAATATTCTTGACAAGAAGATTGAAGCAATCGCGTCAAAACTTCAGTCAATCTCGTTCGTTCCATATTATTCTGACGGAAGCAGCCCTATTTATTACACGGAATATCGCGGGGATATCACACCTCTCCTATGCGAAATCTCTTATGACATCCAGCCTGTCTCCGTTGCGGAAGAACTAACCGAGGTGTGGGATAAAGCATTGACGCTCAAAGGCGTATACACCAGCCTCACCAAAGTGCACGCAGGAGACGATCTTTCATTCAAGATTACAGACTTTTCTCAAGAGAACGGACGCATCACAATTACATTCAAGCCTGAAGGCATAAGCGAGGATTTTCTTAAGGAAAGGATAGGCGCAAGCATTTGCCTTCGCATCAGCAGCGGAGGAATCAGCAAAGGTTCCTCATATTCGTCCGTAACTCCATGCAGTATCGACTGGATTAATTTTCCTGACGAGAGCTTCAACAGATACCTTATTCTGAACTGCGACTCAAACTCCGACGGGCACATCTCCGCTGAGGAAGCTCTGGAAATCAAGGAAATCGATATGACAGAATTCACGAAATTCTATCCAGTCAGAAGTCTTGCAGGAATAGAGCATTTCACCAACCTGGAGAAATTGCGCTGCAACAGCCATCTTGTCGGAGAACTTGATTTGAGTTCCAATACAAACCTCGTGGAAGTCGACTGCAGCAACAACAATCTGGAATACATTGATTTGTCTGATTGTTCAAAGATAGAAAAATTGAATATCTCCGACAACAATTTAAGAGCTCTGGATGTGTCCGACCTCTCGAGCCTTAAAGAACTGGTCGCTGACAACTGCAAAGGCGTAACCGAGTTGAATCTGAACAACAATACTGCTTTGACAAGCCTATCGATGAAATACAGCGGGCTCACAGAGTTGGATTTGCGCAACAACAAGTCTCTCACGTATTTTAACCTTTACGATGTTCCATCACACGAGTTCAAAGTGTGGGTTGACTCCGTAGATTGGCTCATAGATACCTATTCTTCAGTAGGCTATGGTGTCAGTTTCTACAACAGCGAGGGGAAATTTTTCTACGGCGGAAGCATTGAAATAGACGGACGCCTGTGGATGAGGTTTGACAGTTGCGGAGACGATGCAGACGAATATTACATCCAGGGGGATCTATATGAATGGTGGGGACCGAGACACGATTATTGTCCAACCGGTTGGAGGCTACCGACTGCCACCGAATTTGAAGGACTGATAAAAAACCACTCAAACCGAACACAAAGACCCGGCAATTATGTTTACGGCTACTGGTTCTCCGGCAGTGAATCTTATGATGAATCAGTTCCTGCCGTATTCCTCAATCAGGAGAGAGGTCTCTCACAAGCTTATTACTGGAGCGGAGACACTGACGGTGGCAGTTCAGCTTATTACCTCTTCTTCAGCAGCAGCATTATCGAGATGAGACTCGCCCTCAAATCAGAGATGCATGCTGTCCGTTGCATAAAAGAATAACGGCAGCGCAACTTGCCGACAGCGACAGAATATCAGAACAGCTCCAGCTGGACATAGATGTCTTCCGTCTCTTTCGGCTTATGCTCCGAGAACAGTTCCATATTTCCGAACTGCTTGTCAGTGATGCAAAGTATTCCTACCTGGCCCAGGTCAGGCAGGAATGACTTTACTCTGCGGATATGAGTCTGAGCATTCTCGGAAGACGGGCAATGGCGCATATAGATGGAGAACTGGAACATGACAAATCCGTCTTCGATGAGACGTTTACGGAACAATGCAGCATTCTTCCTCTCCTTCTTGGTGTCGGTAGGAAGATCGAAAAATACCAGAACCCACATAATTCTATATTCGCTAAATCTGTCCATCACATAGTCGGATACTCCAGTTTACGCAATTCACCGGCAAAACATTTCTGCAGGGAAACTGCAGTCTGATTGACAGCTAACATAAGAGGGCGACGCACTCCGTCAATGACAACCTCCTGCACGGGCAGTTCAAGCAACTTGCGCTTGACCGACGTATCCAGACGTTCAGGCACCCCCTCCGAATCAATAAAATCAATCACAAGTTTATCGACATAAGGGCGATACGGCTCCATAATGTCGTCTGCAAGGCAATAGGCATCATACCTGTTGTGATGATGGATGCCGAGAGTCGGAATAAGTCCGGCACCAACCAGCGCTCTCGCTACCACAGCCCTCACTACTGAATACCCATAATTCAGCATTATGTTTGTCATATCGTCGAACCCACGGACGAAAGCAGGATTGTCCTTGATGACGTTCTTCCAATAAAATGCGGCTGCACGCGCTTCCATATTGTCAGGGTCACCGCTCCGCACCGAATCCGCCCAAACGAGCATATTGCGCGCAGTTTCTCCGGTCACGTATTTGAGCACCGCCGCCTGATTGCGGATTTTGCTCTGCATAGTCTGCTGCCACAACTGTTTCTTGAGTGGCAACGAGGCCTCAACCTGATCTGTAAAGCGCTCTGTCTGAACTTTGTTGCCATAGAGAGGCAGGAATAAGCCTACCGGCAGATGCTGACTGTCGCACGTCACCACAGCACAATTATTCTCCAGCAACGCCTCCATCAGAGCGTTGGTCAATGTAATCTGCGGATTGTCCAACACCACTATACCGACATCTTCTATCGGTATAGTCTTCACTACCCCCGTTCCACCCGCGTCAGATTCATCCCCCTGCCCGGTCGGTTTTCTTATTACCAGCTGACGGAGCTTAAGCGACAGATATGCCGGATTCCCGAAGTATAGTGTGCGTTTAATCATTTCTCAGAGACAGTTCACCGATTTGACTAATATGGACTTTGCGTGGATGCAGTGAGAATAAGGCGTTAAAGCTTGAAGTTCGATAAAATTTATTCATATCTCTCGCCTGTTTTGAGGCATCTAATTGAGTTTCATACTGACCTCTAAAATAATAATCTATACTGGATAGTCTTTGCACTCGATATAAATGCGCCCCTAATGTCTTATAATCGTTCTCCGATATAGCATCGTTGAACTCGTCGTCTTCCATACCGAGCACAAACATCTCGTTCTGCTGCATACTGAGAACGAAAGTCCAAGAAGCATCAGGAAGCCCCTCGACAAGTTTTTCAGGCACATCTTTATTAAGTATATCCTGCCACACATCATCAGGATCTCTGACGATTACCGGAATTCCATATTTCTTTCTCTCGACAGCATCCCAGAACGTCACGATATTCTCGTGATATTCTCCTTCAGCATCTTTGTAAATCGCCACGTGATGATTGTTTCCCGGCTTCACGAAACCAATCTCTTCGCCTTCAGCATTCCTCTTCACAGCTACGACCTGTCCCAAACCTGTATAACATCTCACAGTCTTAATCTGTATCTTATGCTCCTTGTCAGCGTACAAAGGCTCGGCAAAGGCTTTCTTCGGGTCTCCTGAAAATTCCGCAAGACGTTCCTTGACAACCTCTCGGATATGTCCGTCTACGATAAATTCCGCATCTTTAGGTTTTATTCCACCCAACGGATACTTTATCACATAATCTCGGTTATAGCAATTCGCCCATTCAAGAAGTACAGTCTTGGCGTCATCAACATACAACGGATCTTTCTTCAGCGATGACGCCGCTTTACGCGTAGAGCCGCCACAAGACGAAAGTCTTTCTGCTACCTTCTCTCTGATTGGCTGACTCACGATGTCATCAACCCTATCAAATAACTTGTCAACAGGAACGCGCTCCAAACATTTGATTCTGCCATATACGCTCTCCTCACTCAACGCGCCTCTAGGCACAAGCAGCCCTTCTTGTGCGAGAATGCGTTTTCCGCCACGATAAATATAACGTTTACCTGGAGTCGTAACCTTCTTTCCCCCTTTGAAAGAAACCAGGATTTCCGATACTTTATCTGAAACCTCGGCAACAGAGAAATGAGGCTGTCTAGCCGTCCAGTTGTCAAGTGACACGTTTTCGGTTCCGACCGCGGAAAGAGCACTCAGATTATTCAAGCGCTGTATTATGCTCTGGCGTGTACTTGCAATTGTTAGGGCATCGATGGCGTGATGTCTGTGATCAAGACGCTTTGTCCAGTCATCGATTCTCTCCTCCTGATGAACCTGGCCGCGATGCTCCGACGTCCTGACTGAGACCAGTCCAGCCTCCTTGTATCTGCTGAAATTAAGAGAATGAAGGATATCTCCGTACCCCCAAGTCTTGCGAAGATAAGCAGTCACATCTCCGCTTGAGCCATAGACATTGCGGCAGACAGACTTGAGAATTTCCATAGCTTTCCTGGATATATACTGAGTCTGCACCAACTGCCTGGAGATGAAATCTTTAGGTATCTTATCTGCAGGAGTCAACAGACGATTGCGTTTTGTCAGACTTATCTTGCCGGATTTGAACGCAGTATCCACACGACTCAGATAATCCTTGAAGGCATTTTCTCCCCTGCTCTTCATGAAATCATAAGCCGTGGAATTGCTCTTGTCCTCATTACATTTTCTGCAGGCGCATACCTTATTGGAGAACGAATCATCAAACAGCAATGACTTAGGCACTACGTGTTCTATTTCAGCATCAGCCCCGGCGAGGAACTCCTTGACGCCAACGGTCTGACCACAGTAGAAACAAACGTGATCGGATTCCAACCAAAGCCTGTATTTAAGAATCTTATTCTTGGAAGCGAACGGGAATCCGTATTCCTTGATCCGTTCGGCATATTCTTCGTTCTGTCTTGCCTTGGCGCTAATTCTTTTTGCCGTTTCAGAACGGCCTTCCCTGCTCAGTTTCAACTCTCTGGCCATCTCCACACGGATTTCATCTATATTCCCGTATTTCTCCAGCAAAGCATTGACTACATTTATCATCTGACCGAGAATCTTCTCGACAACAGGCTGGCGCAATTCATTTTTTTGAAGCTGAGGTATCTTTGCAAGCAGGTGCCGTTCGTTATTCTGAGCTACGGTGAGCGAGCCTGAATGATTGATTTCTATAGCCTCGCAGGCCTCACTGTATTTCGCGCCCACCATCAACAACGGGAGGATTTTGCGCATAAACTTGACAGAACGGCTACCATACCCCGGCTTTACGAAATCAATTCTCGACAATTCCGACACCACTTTTTCATCATCTATCCCGAACTGACTCTTAAGAGCATTCTCAAGCGCTTTCTTGTCCGAAACAGAATATACGAGGTGCCAAAGTCTATACAACGGTTCCTGCTCACAATCGGGACTAACCTCCTCATAAACCTCTCCTGTATCTTTATTACATTCTTTAGAATCCACTATATTCAACTGTAGGCGAAGGAGCTCATTCGCACGTTCTTTTCCTAAGCTCTCAAGTGCCTTGGCCAACTGGATTTTAGTGGTATTCCCCTTCAAGCCCTTGCTTGCAGCCTTGTCAGCCGACCAGCCGTCTCCGTTCTTTATCCCGAGAATCTTGTAAATATCCTTTTCTCCCATCTTTTCGTGGGTATCAAGGAACTCGAAGAGTTTTACCCTGCCATCCTCGCTGATATAGAATTCATCATTCTCTTTGTTCGTTATGCGGATATTATTGATTTCCTCCCAAATTTTGCAGACCTGCGATATTGGAGAAGACTTGGCGGCGACTTTCGGACCGGAAATCACGATTTCGCCTTTCTTGTTCACAATCGGCTTATGCTCAGCGTCAAGAAAACTCCGCTGCATAAACTCACATTCCGAAACAAGATGCTTGCAAGACTTCAGATTCCTCTGATAGAATATTATCTCGTCGCGAATCTCACTTATGGTTTCATCTGTCAGGACATCCGGATAATAGACCTTCTGACAGCTCATAATCTGGTCAAATTCAGCCTTATAGGCATCGCGAGGGAATACCTGATCTTTTATGCGGTAATTATAGAACACTCCTTTGTCATTCACCACCTCAGATCTCTTGAGTTCTTTTGCAAAGTGTTGCCCGATGGTTTCGCCGAGTTCTATAATCTCCTGATACCTGCGATTGACCTCCTTGACATAATCGCGCTGCTGCTTTTCTCCGGTATCATCACTCTTGGAATGACGATATCCTCGTTTCTGATTGATATGATACAAGACGCGTCCAATCTCGGGCAATGTCAGCTTTTCTCCGGCAGTAGCCGCACGGGAGCGTAATGTCCACAATTCAAGGACCGGAAGCTTTATCAGCCTTTTATCCGGCAGCATATTGTTTTCACGGAGTTTCTCCGTAAGAGCCTGACGGCGCATCTGATAACGGTCATAGCCTTTGCGGGTAGTCCTCTTCTGTGTTCTTTTCTGGTTTTTAGAAGCCGCATTGCCGGAAGTGAATTCACTGCTTTCATCAGGAGACAACGGAACAATGCGGCTGCCCATACCTAAGATTTTCTTGGGAGAATAATCATCTTCGGTTTCTATGAGACTCCAGCCCACAGAACCGACGCCAAGGTCAAGGCCTAAAATTTTCTTCATAAATTTGGTTCTTAGAATTATCTGTATTAATTTAGCGTCATTCTGAAGCAAATCACAATAAGGATTATTCCGTTGTGAAAACATTTAAGGTGGAGATGTCAAAGTCTTCGCCTTTTTTTGTTGACTTACCGGACAATCCAAACTTGCGGTTTACGTGTAGAATCAGGGCTCAGGAGTAAAACCAGCCAAGACACGACTCTCACGCAAAAATTGCTTCAGGGGCATCAGATTCACATCCAAATGCACTACGCCATACCGCAATTCCGAGAATCCTAATGCCGAACAGGCGTTTCAAGCGATATTCACGGAAAAGCGATTGACAATATACGATTTCGCCCGGAAAATTCCAAGAGTCAAGCAGTTGACGCTCAATTCACCCTTACGGAAGAGAAGTATTCGCGGAAGATGGAGGCGGCTCTTTCTATCTGGGCGGAGGTGTTGAGGGGAACGTCCTTGAGCATATATTCCTGGCCGAGGCTTTCGTATTTGTGTACGCCGAGGGTGTGGTAAGGCAGAATCTCGACACGCTCCAGCATCTTGTATTTTCCGTTGCCGAAATGCTCCCCGAGTGCCCTTATATCCTGCTCAAAGTCGCTGTAGCCGGGCACAAGCACATAACGCAGCCAGAACGGGCGTCCGTTGCGCTCAAGCCAGTCAGCAGTCGAGAGTGTTACAGCATTATCCTTCCCGGTTATGCGCCTGTGATGCTCAGGATTGAACTCTTTGACATCCAGCAACACCAGGTCAGTCAAGCCGAGCAATTCTTCAACATAGCTATTCCATATTCCCCCATTGGAATCAAGGCATATATGGATTCCGTTGGCCTTCAGCAGTTTGAACAGCGGAATAAGCGCCTGCGCCTGAACGGTAGGCTCGCCTCCCGAGAATGTCACACCGCCTTTGCGACCGAAAAACGGTTTCTGATTCAACACCATCTGCAGTATTTCCTCCGGAGACGTCGGAGTGCCTCCCTGGCACGGAATGGTGTCAGGATTCGCGCAATACAGGCATTTGAACTGGCATCCTTGAAGAAAAACGACGAGCCTCAGTCCCGGCCCGTCGTAAGTCCCCATAGATTCGTATGAATGTACATTGATATTCATAATCCTCTATTTATATTCAATTGTTACATTGACGTATGGAAAGTTCTGGCTATCACCTCGAGCTGATGTTCGCGGCTAAGTTTGACGAAATTGACAGCATAGCCGGAAACGCGGATTGTCAACTGAGGATATTTCTCAGGATGTTCCATAGCATCCTCAAGCATCTCGCGGTTAAGGACATTCACATTGAGATGATGCGCACCTTTTGTGAAATAACCGTCAAGCATAGTTACAAGATTGTCAACTCTGTCCTCAGGAGTAGGTCCGAGCGATTTCGGGACAATCGAGAATGTGTTGCTGATTCCGTCCTGGGCATCGCTGTAATCCAGTTTTGCCACCGAAGACAATGAAGCAATCGCACCGTGGCAGTCGCGTCCGTGCATAGGGTTTGCGCCCGGAGCGAAAGCCTTACCTTTCTCACGTCCGTCAGGCGTAGCACCGGTCTTCTTTCCGTACATTACGTTCGAAGTGATGGTAAGGATAGACAATGTCGGCTCTGCATTCTTGTGTACAGGCAATTTCTTGAGTTCTCCGCTGAAATAATGTATGAGTTCCTTCGCGATAAGGTCAACTCTGTCGTCATCATTACCGAAGCAAGGATAATCCCCGGTAATCTCGAATCCGTCAGTCAGTCCTTCCTCATTGCGGTGTGCCTTGACTTTTGCGAACTTTATTGCTGACAGAGAGTCTGCCGCGATAGAGAGCCCGGCAACTCCGTATGCGAGACTGATCTTCGGATTGGTATCTATCAACGCCATCTGTGAGCGCTCATAGTCATACTTGTCGTGCATAAAGTGAATTATATTCATCGCCTCGTTGTACACGCGGGCAACTTCGTGCAGGACTTTTTTATAATTCGCCACAACCTCATCAAAATCAAGGACATCGCTCTTCAAAGGCTCAATGCCGTGCACCATCACAGTGCCGGTATTCTCGCAACGTCCGCCGTTGATGGCAAGCAGAAGCGCCTTTGCAAGATTGGCACGCGCACCGAAGAACTGGAATGCCTTGCCGATTGCCTGATATGACACGCAGCAGGCGATACCGTAATCTTCCTCGCCACGGATTTTGCGCATAAGATCGTCATTTTCATACTGTACCGAGCTGGTATCCACTGACACCTTAGCGCAGAATTCCTTGAAACCTTCGGGAAGTGACGTGCTCCAAAGGACAGTCATATTCGGTTCCGGAGCAGGTCCGAGGTTATACAATGTCTGAAGGAAACGGAATGAAGTCTTGGTCACCTTTATCTTGCCGTCATTGTAACGGCCGCCAAGCGCTTCTGTCACCCAAGTCGGGTCACCTGCAAAAATATCGTTGTAGGACTGCATTCTGAGATGGCGCACCATTCTGAGCTTCATCACGAACTGGTCCACAAGCTCCTGAGCATAAACCTCGTCGATAAGTCCTTCTTCAAGGTCTCTGTTGATATAAATGTCGAGGAATGACGAAACATTGCCGAGAGACATTGCCGCGCCGTCCTGTTCTTTGACAGCGGCAAGATAACCCATATAAACCCACTGTACAGCTTCTCGCGCATTTTCAGCCGGTCTTCCGAGTTCCAGACCATACATCTCGCCGAGCTGCTTCATCTCGTTGAGGGCGTGAATCTGATCGGCAACTTCCTCTCGCAGAGTGATTTTCGCATCGGTCATCGGGCCTGTCAGAGCAGCCATATCGGCTTTCTTAGCCTCAATCAGGCGGTCGATTCCATAGAGAGCAAGCCTTCTGTAATCACCTATGATACGACCTCTCGAATAATTGTCCGGCAAACCTGTAAGGAATCCCAACTTTCTGAAACTCAGGATTTCATCCGTATAGACATCGAAAACGCCGTCGTTATGCGATTTCCTGTAGTGAGTGAATATTTCCTTTACTTTCGGATCAAGTTCGACTCCATTCTCGTGGCAGGCTTTTTCTACCACACGCCAGCCTCCGAACGGTTTGATTGCCCTTTTCAGAAGTTCATCTGTCTGCAGTCCGACAATAAGTTCATTTTCCTTGTCGATATACCCCGCAGCGTGAGATGTAATGGTGGAAATAGTACTTGGATCAATACTTCTGACTCCACCCCTTTCGCGCTCTTCGTCAAGAGCCTCAAGGCATTCGTTCCACAATTTCTTGGTTCTTTCTGACGGACCCTGGAGGAAAGACGCATCACCTTCATAGGATGCAATATTTCTGTAAACGAAATCAGCGACATTTATCTCGCTGTTCCAGAGGCCCTCTGCAAACTTGATTTTAGAATTCATCAGGCATTAAAAGGTTTGGTAAAAGCCCGGACAAGCAAGTCAACGTCCAGGACTTCGTGTTATAACTTTTGCAAATTTAGAAAAAAGCCTGACTTCTCCAAAGGTCGGAGATTACATTTTCAAATGTGAACCGCGTTTATTTTTACAATTTTCAACGATATAAAACGTTAGAACTACGAATTAAAACATTTTGCACGAATTGAAATATTTTTTCGACATATAGCAAAAAAAAAGGGAATGATATACGTGTTGGCTGATATTATTCATTCCTTATTTGATAAACTGAGAATACACGTATATTTTCATTCTTACATATTTCTTTAGATAGAGCCGTGAATCCGCCTATATAGTCAATAAATTGCGTTTTTCTATCCCAATATACATTTGTCCATAGATAGCAATCATTTGGTAGTTGCTTTATGAGATAGTCAAACATGTTGTATAGATTTCCTGTTTCCTTGTACTGATTCATGAAAGCTATCTTCCTAATAAGGAACCATTTTTGTTTATTGATCATTTCGACGTAATCTTTTACTCCCTTTGAATATTTTTTTCTCATTGGAACATTTACGGGGCGGTCCTCTATTATAATATACCCTACTATCTTGCCCTCAAAAACAGCTTTAACGTTATATGGCGAATAAAGGGCTTCAGAGATTCCTAAAGTGCACAAATCTTCTATCGTTGGAATAGAAAACTCAAAAATAGGCATGCTGTTCAAGCCGAGGGGATTCATTGTTGACATTTTTATAAAAAAAACAAACTATTTATTACAAAAGTAGTCATTTTATGAATGGTAAGAAACTTTGGATTCAATTTTGGACGGAGAGGCAAAAAAAGCCAAAACGCAACAATTGTA
>CAVKAQ010000060.1:0-15077 GCA_963654225.1 Butyricicoccaceae bacterium
AAAGAGCACGACGAGAAAGGCAGGTGGGTGCGCGGGGCTAGCACGATTTCCCAGCAGACAGCCAAGAATGTATTTCTTCCGCCGTCAAGAAGTTTTGTCCGCAAAGGATTTGAGGCATATTTCACAGTGCTGATAGAAACAATCTGGGGAAAGAGACGCATAATGGAGGTTTACCTCAACGTAGCGGAGATGGGCAGAGGGATATATGGAGCCGAGGCTGCCGCGAAGGAAATTTTCAAAAAGGACGCCGCACATCTCACAAAGAATGAATCCTGCCTTATAGCAGCCTGCCTGCCGAATCCGCTGAAACGCAATGCCGGAAAACCGTCCGACTATGTGCGAAAGCGGGCAAGTATGATAGCGCGTATGGAATCGAATCTTACATTTCCGGAATGGATAACGCATTAGACACGAATATGAAACCGAGTTTACAGAACAATAAGGACATTTCCTCCGAGATTGACATTCAACCAGTTGGAGAAACAGTACAGGACAAGCCGCTTCCGTCTATGGCCGAGGACGGAATCCACGCAGGCTTTCCATCTCCGGCACAGGATTATATGAGCCGTTGCATTGACCTCAATTCTGAGCTGGTAAGACATCCTGCCGCAACTTTCTACGGACGTGTCGTGGGAGATTCGATGATTGACGCCGGGGTCGAAGAAGGAGATATTCTCGTGATTGACAAGGCTTTGAATGCACAGGAAGGAGATATGGCAGTATGTTTCATTGACGGAGAATTCACCCTCAAATACATATCGTACCACGACCCGGAGAAAATGGGCGGCGGCAAAAGCACCGAGGCGCAGAAAGCCGGGATTTCGTATAAGATTCTCAAGATGCCGGAAGAAATGTGGCTGCTACCTGCCAACAAGGCATACCGACCGATTCACGTAACTGAAAGCAACGATTTCACGGTATGGGGAGTTGTCACATATATCATAAAGAAAGTGCACAACCGTCCGCACAAAGGCTGAATCACTGTCGCATAACTTTCTCGACAACGGATTTGACTTCATCATAACTATATCCGCGTCCTAGAGCGAACCTCAACAATTTCAGTTTGCACTGAGGATCATCCGCAAGCGATTTGTACTTGGCGGTGATGACAGACTCCAGTTTTCTGCCCGATGATTCAGGATCGATTTCTTCCAATGCTGACAAGGCGGTCTTGCGGTCAATGCCCTTTCTGGAGAGCATAAACAGGATTTTCTGACTTCCCCACCCCGACAACGATGACTTTTCACGCGCAAAAGCCGAAGCATAACGGAAATCGTCCACGAACTTGTCCTCAATCAGAGACTTGACAATATCCGAAGCGGCCTGTTCGTCACCTTCCGCCAATTTCAACGCCTTCGCCCTTATCTCGGACTCGCAGCACTCCTTCCTGGAGCATAACGTCTGCAGACGAGACAATATTTTCTGCACCTTTTCCTGTTCCATCATAACCTCCCATTATTGTCCGATAGAATATCACACTACTGCCAAAGCCGAAATTTCATTATTCAACCCGATTTCCAATTGTCACTTCTCAAAGTATAAATTTTTCTAACCGGTCTGCGTTCCTACGAAGTCATCCGACATCGCTGACGCTAAAAATACAATCCGATGTTGAGATACAGTCCGGTCTTATGGAATCTTGACGCCCAATGCACATCAAGCTCTACCGGTCCGATTATGGAGTCATAAGAATACTTGAGGCCGGTTCCGAACACGCCAGTAGACATCAAGCTCTACAGGTCCTATTATGGAGTCATAAGAATACTTGAGGCCCGTTCCGAACACGCCCGTAGTCTCATCTTTCTTTCCGAAATCCTTCATATCCGCCACCGTCACAGCATAATTGAACATCGCCGTAAGATAGTTGTTCTTGAACAGACGGAAACGGAAATCCGCTCTTGCGACCGCAAGGAAATTAGCCATCGCCGCCGCATAGTTGATACCTATGAAAGGAATCTGCTGATCGAGATACCTTCCGGCCATAGAACCGCCCATCACATTCACATACGGCAGAGAAGGATCGCCGCCGAACATATATCTGGCATATACTGAAGGGATTATCGCCAGGCATCCCTTGGTCTGCGCGACAGTCTTGAAGTCAAATGTAACCGCACTGAACGGGTCGGCGTGATGTTTCAAGCCCTTGAACACCCACTCATACCCCAATCCAAGCGAGAAACCCTTTGTCGGGAAATATCCGTCATTCAATGTCTCTGCACGCACATTTCCGAACAGCGAGAGAAAGTCATTGGTAAGATATCCCAAATCATAATCTCCGCTGACATTGTTGGTCATCGCGGAATTGAGTTTGAAGAAGTTGTTGCGGATTCCGGTCTTGAAATCAAACTTGCGCAACCGGATATTCGACAGATATATCTCCTGCTGAATATTGTAATAGGCAATCTGATAGTCCCCTATTCCCAATTTGAACTGATTGCGGTCTGTCCATTTGAATGAAGCTGTAGCATTGAATGTCGGACCTTTCGGCGCCAGCAGATAGAAATGAGCCTTCGCATAAGGGTTCGTACCCACTTTGCCGGTAAAATCCAGTGCAGGCCCCTGAATCTTGTGCACATTCAATCCGAAGTTGAGCAGCACGGAGACAATCTCCTCTGTATCAAAGCGTCCGCCTATGCCGAACTGGTGGATCGGACCGCGCTTGCAGTTGATCACCAAATCAAAAGGCTCCTGACTCCCCAGAAGTTCATACGTCACATAGTCAAAAGCGTTTGTTCCGAAGATTTCGGCAACGGCATTTTCTATCGCACCCTTGCTGATTTTGGTGTCAGGTTCTATTCCTATCTTTCCGCAAAGAAATTTCGCTTCTTTGTCCGAGACACCGTTAATCTCCACGTTGGATATCCTGACGGGCTCCGTGTTGATGTCAATAGCGTTTTTATGCTTGCGTTCCGACTTGTACGGGCCTATGATTTTCTTCAGACTGTCCAGCGCTTGAATCTGCTCCTGCGCCGCCTGACGTCCACGTTCAATGATGATTCCCGCACTCTTGTCATCGAAACTCATCATCGTGAATTCGTCAAGTTTAGGCTTGAGAGTGACATCCGGGATTCCCACATTATTTTCATAAGTCGCGCGACCGAGCATATCGACGCCCTGCATTATGATGTCGCCGATATTGTTGAGATTGGTATAGTCCCTGAATCCGGAGGACAAATCCACGCCGATGATAATGTCCGCGCCCATCTGACGGGCCAAGTCAGCCGGATAGTTGTCACGCATTCCGCCGTCCACGAGAACCATTCCTCCGACTTTAACAGGAGCGAACACCCCCGGAATGGACATTGTGGAGCGCAGCGCAGTGTTAAGTTTTCCTCCGAACCAGATTTTAGGCTTGGATGTAACCATTTCGGTCGCCACGCATACAAACGGCACCGGAAGATCCATAAAATCTATATCATCCTGATAACCTACAGTCAATGAACTGATTATATTGTTCACATTCTGGCCGTAAGCGAATCCTGAGGGCAGGCTGCCAAGAAGATTGTCACGGACTAAAGACGTAGGGTCATCGCCCCTGTCGGCTCCCAGATGAATCTTGCCGTGCTTTCTCGCGACATCTGAATACAGACTGTCCTGACTGAGCTGCTTCTTGTAATCATTCTTCGCATAATAGAACGGGAAAGACAGCAGAATCTGCTCCTTATATTTGTTCCTGTTGTAAGAAATATAATTCCTCGGCACCTTGTCGGTAAGAGCGACACTCCAGTCGATTGCGTGCATAATGGAGTCCATCTGATGAGGCGTATATCCGAGCGCATACAGTGACCCCATCAGACCGCCCATACTTGTTCCAAGCACCACGTCCACAGGAATTTCCAACGAATCGAGGTATTCCATAACGCCTATGTGGGACATTCCCTTCGCACCACCTCCGGCAAGGACAAGGGCGACAGTCGGACGTTTCTTGCGGATGCCGTCCAAATAATGTGCACTACGTCCACAGGAATTTCCAGCGAATCGAGGTATTCCATAACGCCTATGTGGGACATTCCCTTCGCGCCGCCTCCGGCAAGGACTAGAGCGACAGTCGGACGTTTCTTGCGGATGCCGTCCAAATAATGTCTCAACTCATTCATTGAGATGGAATCTCTTTGAGGATCAATGCCATACATATTAGGTTCCTTATCCTCGGCCGCACTGGACGACAACGCGGAAAAAGCGAAAAGCAATGCCGGCAATATGTATTTCCAAGCCGTTTTCATATCAGTCATATTATTGATTCAAATTCTTGTCACGATGTTTTCCGGCAAGCATTCCGCAAGCGGCGTAAATATCCTCTCCGCGCGAAGCCCGTATCGTTGACGTTATCCCGGCTTTGTTGAGCCTGTCCCTGAACACTTCCATAACGCCTTCAGCTGAAGACACATACGGAAAATCAGGTATTTTATGGAAACGTATGAGGTTCACACGACACTCGAGGCCCGACAGCAGTCTGATGATGGCATCCGCGTGACGCTTGTCATCATTCAATCCGGAAAACATTGTGTATTCGAAACTTACACGGCGCTGTCCGGTGAAGTCGTACTTCCTTATAAGATTCACCACATCCCTGAGGTCATAAGCCTTCTGGACAGGCATAAGTTCTCCGCGCTCATCAGGAAAAGCATCGTGCATACTTATGGCAAGATGACATCTTGTCTCGTCCAGGAACTTCTTCAGATCCGGCAGAACGCCTATCGACGAAAGTGTAATCCTTTTCGGACTCCATCCGAATCCCCATTCCGCAGTCAACACATCTATCGCTCGCTTTACATTCTCGTAATTATCAAGCGGTTCGCCCATTCCCATAAACACAGTGCCGGTAAGTTGCTCGGATTCATCGACTGATATGAATTGTGACAAAATATCCGCAGACGAGAGATTGCCGTGAAAGCCCTGACGGCCTGTCATACAGAACTTGCATCCCATCTTGCATCCGGCCTGGGACGATACGCACAATGTTTTTCTATCCAAGTCAGGAATCATCACCGACTCCACGGAACTGTCCTCCGTCCTGCACTGTTCATTCTTCTCTATCTGATCCAGCCCGTTCTCGAATGCGCAATGAACCGGGAAAAGGTATTTTTTCGTGCCGTCCATAGACTCCTGGCAGTCAGAATAAGCGACCACTCCCGTCTCATATTTCTCAGAAAGCTTCTCGCGGCCGGCCTTGGAGAGATTGGTCATCTCGTCTATTGTCCTGACTTTTTTCTTATACAGCCACTGGGCAATCTGATTACCGGCAAATGACGGCAAACCACATTCAGACGCAATCAATTTCAACTCTTCCGGAGTCTTTCCCAAAAGTCTATGTTTCATATAATCACACACGTTTGTTGTTTACTGTCAGCCGCCACGTTGAAAGGTGGCGCAAGCGGCATTATGTACTTCGCGCAAGTTTGCGGTTTCGACCTTTCAACAGCCCTTACCGGGGAACTACAAATTTAGTCATTTTTTCAATGCCGATTGACGCGAATTTTCCTATCTTTGTAGGGCACACGGACAAATCCGTGCAATAGAACAAAAATAAATACATTATGGCTAAAGAAGCAGTACAAGATGCCAATGCGCAGGTAGATACCGGGAAGCTCAAAGCGCTGCAGGCGACAATCGACAAGATTGAGAAAGACTATGGGAAAGGCACGATTATGAAGTTGGGAGATCAGCCACAATGGGATGAACATCAAGTAATACCTAGCGGTTCCATCGCGCTTGACCACGCACTCGGAATCGGAGGATATCCTAGAGGAAGAATCATTGAAATCTACGGACCTGAATCCAGCGGTAAGACAACTCTGGCGATCCACGCAATCGCGCAGGCACAGAAACTCGGCGGAATCGCGGCGATGATCGATGCGGAGCACGCATTCGACAGATCTTATGCCAAGGCTCTCGGAGTCAATCTGGAGACATTGCTTATCTCTCAGCCTGACAATGGTGAGCAGGCATTGGAGATTGCCGACAATCTTATCCGTTCCGGTGCTATCGACATCATCGTCATCGACTCTGTGGCTGCGCTTACACCTAAAGCCGAGATTGAAGGCGAAATGGGAGACAACAAGGTCGGACTGCAGGCAAGGCTTATGAGCCAGGCATTGCGAAAACTGACGGCAAATATCAGCAAGACAAACACTTGCTGCATCTTCATCAACCAGCTCCGCGAAAAAATCGGCGTAATGTTCGGCAACCCTGAGACCACCACCGGCGGTAACGCGCTGAAGTTCTATGCTTCCGTTCGACTTGATGTCAGAAGGACCACGCAGATCAAGGACGGTGAAGAGGCTCTCGGAAACCGCACCAAAGTGAAGGTTGTCAAGAACAAGATGGCACCTCCATTCAAAAAGGCTGAATTCGACATAGTTTACGGCGAAGGAATCTCACACAGCGGAGAAATCATCGACCTCGGCGTTGAATACGGCATCATCGCGAAGAGCGGTTCCTGGTTCAGCTACGGAGACCAGAAACTTGCACAGGGCAGAGAAGCCACCAAGCAGCTTATCGCGGACAACGTGGAACTGAGCGAGGAAATCGAAACCAAGATCAGAGAAGCGTTGAAACACGTTGAAGACTAATCCCCCTCCGTCTGCTCAAGCCGGCATTTGGCCAGTTTGGCAGCGAAAGCACTATCCAATATCCCTGCATCCTCGAGACCTTTTACGGTCCACTTGGTGCGGGGATTATTTTTTCTATAAAGTTCTATCGCCCTGGCTGTCTGCCAGTTGGCTATATAAGGATGCTGTCTCAGCGAATCTGCCGGAAGAGTCCATAACCTGAACGGACGAGGTTTTACTCCCACTGTTATCAAATCACTGAATTTCCGGTATTTGTCCTCATCCAGATGATAGATGTCCATCAGCTGTTCCTTGTATGAGTAACCGCCCAGTTTTTCCCGGTAAGACACCATCTTGGACGCGAAATATCCGCCTATGCCCGGAAGAGCGTCAAAAGCAGCCGAATCCGCCGCATTTATATCAAGAAGCGGAATGCGGATATATGGTTCAAGACGACGGAACACAGAATCCGCCACAACATACGATTTTGCAAAATCTTCTTTCCTCCTGAATTTCCCGCCCTTGGCTCTGTAATTGTCTATCGACTCCGCCTGCTTGAGCGTAAATCCAAGCCGGCAAAGGTCCTCCACGGAAACCGTATTCGGATTGAATTCAAATGTTTCGCAAGGGCTCTTGACTAATGTCTCCTTAAGCCGGATCTTGACTTTGCCGTATTGTCCTTGACGTCTGTCAACGATACGTCCCGACTCGCCGATTCCGGACATCGGATAAGATTCCCCGGACTCACCGCCGGATTTACCGCGTTCGTACGCGCCTGCAGATTCAGCCCCAACACGGACAGACGCTCCGGAAGGCGCAGAACGCCCATCGACACCACGCTGATATTCAACGAACACGGTATCCGGAGTCATCTCCGAAGATATGATTTTCAAGGCAGAAGCCCTGTGAATGAAAAGAGCCGTCTGATAGCCTATCGCAAGAAACGCGAAGGCAATCGCCCCGGTCACGAAAGAACGCGAAAGATCTCCCCGTTCCTTATTGTTGTCGGACATTATTCCTCAATGCCACCTGCCACGATGTTATCAAGGTTATTCGTCAGCACTATCCTCATTATGCTTACGACTTGGAGCACCGGCCACGATTATCACAATCTCGCCCTTAGGTTCGTGCTCCTTGAACCAACCGGCTACTTCGGAGAGGCTTCCTCTCCTGTGTTCCTCGTGAAGTTTCGAGATTTCTCTAGCTACTGAGCACTCACGCTCAGGTCCGAAATATTCGGCAAACTGCTCCAGCGTCTTGACCAGGCGGTAAGGAGATTCGTAGAATATCATTGTACGAGTCTCGGTCGCCAGCGTCTTCAGCATCGTCTGCCTTCCTTTCTTCACCGGCAGAAATCCCTCGAAGCAGAATCTGTCGCAAGGCAGTCCGGACGAAACTATAGCCGGAATGCAGGCAGTAGCGCCCGGCAATGTTTGCACCTCAATCCCTTCAGCAGCGCAGGTACGCACCAGCAGGAAACCTGGATCTGAGATTCCGGGAGTACCGGCATCGCTTATCAATGCCACATTCAGTCCGGACAGAATCCTGTCCTTAATCACTGCGGCTGTCTGATGTTCGTTGAATTTATGATGAGACTGGAGTTTCCCCTGGATAGCATAGTGCTTCAGCAGAACCGAACTGGTCCTCGTGTCTTCAGCAAGAATCAAATCAGCCTCGTGCAGCACTCGGACAGCCCTATAAGTCATATCTTCCAGATTCCCGACAGGTGTCGGAACTATGAACAGTTTTCCCGGCTCCATCATCTTACTTTTCTGCGGACCGCCATCATAAATCTATAGACAAGGTCCGAATCCATATTCCATTCAGGGAAAGTTTCCTCGAGATAGGGAACTATCTTTTCAAGATTATTCAATGAATTTATCCGGCTTACCACATCCTGGAACAGCATAGAATCGTCACGGAACAGCGTACTGATGAACATCACTCTGTCATTCAACGATATTGCGCTCCTCACATCTTTCACCTCAGGTCCCGGAATGTCTGTACGCCAAGCCTGTTTTGCAGAAGCTGCGTCACTTATAGATTTGTGGACTTTAGCCGCGTTCACATCGTTCAGGGTTCGCACAGCCTTAGGCCTCTCCACAGCTTTCTTGGCCGGTTCTTCCATCAGCTCGCCGAACAATGATACCTCATCATCTCCTTCAGGCATATCGTCCAAAGCGGATTCCGACTCCTCTTGGGCAGATTCAGAATGAGATAATTTCTCCGATATAGTCTCACCTGAGGCAAATACCGACTCGTTCTGATCATCCTTCTTTGCAGGCTCGATTTCAAAATCTTCATCGGAGACTACACCGCCTTCTTCCGATTCAGGGACAACTTCTGCCGTATCTTCCGCAGGCATATCGCTTTCCTCAGCCAAATCTTCCGGCGCTTCAACTTCAGACGGGTTTTGTGCAGCATTCTCTACCGCAGAATCCACCGCTGCATCTGCCAGTTCTTCGCTCTTGACTTCCGTAATATCAGGAAGGAAGTCTTCGTGAATGAGTTCTATAGATTCGGCAGGAGTGACATCCACACTACGCTTCAACGTTTCCACACTCTTCTCGAGCGCCTCAACTTTTTCACGCAGGGTTTTCATCTCCTGCTCGTATTTCGCCAATATTGTTTCCAGACGCTCGTCCATATCTTTCCGTTCTAAGTCAGATACAAAAATACATCTTAAATGCGACAAACGGAAACGAACGACAGGAAAACTATGCCGAAAAATCTTATACTGAATTTTTGATGCAAATCCAAACAGATTCCGTATTGCATCGGAACGCGAAATACTGTAAATTCGCAAAACTATTTAGCAAGACTATGTACTCGGAAAACCCTAAAAAGACCGGCTGCATCGAAGTGATATGCGGCTCAATGTTCTCAGGAAAGACGGAAGAACTTATCAGAAGAATCAAAAGAGCCCAGTTCGCCAACCAGAAAATCCGGATTTTCAAACCGGCTGTAGATGTCAGGTATTCTGATATGGACGTGGTCTCTCACGATCTCCACAGCATACCGTGCTCCCCTATCAAAGAAGCCAAGGCTATGCTTGACATTCCTGACGATGTTCAGGTAGTAGGCGTGGACGAAGCGCAGTTTTTCGATGAAAGTCTTGTAAAAGTAGCCCAGGAACTTGCCGACAGAGGGAAAAGAGTCATACTCGCAGGGCTCGACACCGATTATATGGGCAAGCCGTTCGGCCCTATCCCGGGTCTTATGGCGATTGCCGAGGACGTACAGAAAGTCCACGCGATATGCGTAAAATGCGGCAATCTCGCAAATCATTCGCACAGGCTCACAAAGAGCCACAAACTTGTGGTTCTGGGAGAAAAGGACATCTACGAGCCTCTCTGCAGAAAATGCTTCAATGAAGCGCTGGCTTCCGAGAATAATAATGACTAGCCTGACATTTATGTCAGGGAAATATCAAAATCACGTCTTATTCCAGCAGGTGCGTGGCCTTGTTCCAGGACAGGGTCTTATAGAATTCGTCGAGATCTGCCGTACCGTTGGCGGGAAGATACATACTCAATCCCGAGTGCACGTCAATCCGCCTGTCAAGGAAATATGGAGTAGCGGCCTTGTACAGGACACATTCATCCAACGCAGTCCGGACCTCTGACATACGGGAATCCGCAACTCCGCTCTTGCTCAGAATATCCTCAAAATCATAGTAATAATGATTCCTTGCGCTGCTGGTGAAATAGGTATGATAATATGCCTGAACATCAGACGGTTCCACAGATGCAATCCTGGCACGGTAATCCGAGAAAATCCCGCTGCACACAGATGCCAGATTCTCCATTTTGGAGCAATCCACAAGTGAGATTGTCAACGACTTGTTCAGTCCTGTCTTTGCGGAATAACACTCATAAGAATCAGCGCAAACACTCTCCAAATCAGGTTCTCCAGCCACAAAAAGTCTTGACACAAGCTTAGTGTAATCACACAGACCCGGATCCGCCATCGTCTCCGTCTGCGCAGAAATCAGATAACGGCATTTGTCGCGCAAGGCATAAGCCATCTCAACTCCACCCATCAGACAGGCATCGAGGATAAGATAATCAAGCTTGCCCGGGATAGCCGATGCAAAGTCCTCTATATCCATATCATACGTGTCGTTCGGCGCCACATCGTCAACGCCCAAGCTGGACGGACTCACATTGGAAGTTGACGCCAGACTCTTTTTTGACGGCAGCCAACCCGTTCCGTGGGAAGAGAACAGCATACCGTAACTGCTTGCGGGAAAATTGTTCTTCGCAAACGAAATAACTGACTTTACCGTATTCACAGAGCAGGATGAAGTATCTTCCGGCCAGGTCTTGAGGGTATCGAGCTCAACTTTATTGTCAACATTCCTGCTTACACGGAAAAGGTAGGATGGCGTTGCGGTCCTATATGAGGAATTCAGAGGGCGTCTGGAATACACCAGAAGCACATTTGCAGAAGGCGACTTGCCAGGTAAAGTACCGTCAAACACATCTTGCAGATTGGCATCCAGATTACTCTGAAGATTATTTCTTCCGGCAGAATATAGAATAAGCACTTTACGCTTTATAGGTTCGTCCCGCCTGACCTTTCCGTCATTTATATGCTCCTGTCCTATAGGATCCTTTGAACATCCCTGCAACAGAACAAGCGAAAAAAGCGCTGACAGACAAAAGCCGGTCAGCAACCGCAAAGAATGATATTTACCGCTTCTGTTTTGACACCCCACCATATATTTCTTTTCTCTCGTAAATTTCCAGTATTTCGTCGGGATTCACCGATTTCCTTGCACAAAGTTAGAAAAATTCCGCTCACTTCGCCATAAACCTTGCAATCAGAGCAAGAATCGACGAAACCGCATTTTCCCCAGGCACAGGAATTCGCAATTCGGATTTTCCTGTCTTCGGGTCTGTATGTACCAGACTGTTGACAAGACGGCTGGTCTTTTCGGGAGACTGCAGCACTTCGGAGATATTTGTCAAGAATGAGACTCCCTGCTTGATAAGTTCCTCCGGCTCAACCGATTGCGGTTCGTTATCATTTATCTGAACTGACGGACGCGATTCCACGCCATTGGCATTCCGTTTATCGGAGACTTCTCCCGATTCCGCCCCAGCTACACTAACACAGTTTTCCGGGCCATCTACCGTCCGCACTGCCGCACGGTTCTCGTCCGGGATACGCCCGGGTTTTGTGTTGTCGCCGTCGAAGTATTCCTGAGCATTTGCTCCGCCACTTTTTGACAATTTGTAATCATCCGACCCGTCAGACGCTATATACTCAGCTACGGACTCCATTATCTTGGTCATCTTGCTGTCGTCCAATGCGACCGTATCCTCTCCCCCATCAAGAATACCGTCGAACAGGGCGGACTTCACATTCAACCGCGAAAGCATCCTCTCTTCAAAGGAGTCCTTTGATATCATATTGACAACCTGGATATTACGTTCCTGTCCTATGCGATATATACGCCCGATACGCTGCTCAAGCACCGCAGGATTCCACGGCAGATCGACATTCACGATAAGCGAGGCTACCTGCAGATTAAGTCCGGTGCTTCCGGTGTCGGTAGAAAGAAACACCCGGCATTCCGGGTCATCCTGAAACTTGCCGATAATTTTGCTTCTCGATTCCGAAGGTATCCTGCCGTTCAATGAAGAATAGCCTATGCCCGATTTATCCAACTCTCCGGCAATCAGGCGTGTCATTCTCTCCCACTGGCTGAAAATCACAATCTTGTCGTTTCCGCTCTCGACCACATTGCGCACGATATTCATAATCTCATCGACTTTTGTATCATAGCGCGTTTCCTGGTCAAGAATATATGTAGAATCGCACACCATTCTCATCTGGCTGAGCAACAACAGCATACGCTTTCTGTCCTTGTCTGAGAGAAAATGATTGCGGCTCCATTTAGACACCAGCTGGGCAACTCCGGTCTTGAATTCATCGTGGAGAGACTGCTGCTGAGGAGTCATCGGGACAAGCAGGTTCTGATCTGTACGCGAAGGTAACTGCAATGCGACATCCGATTTACGCCGCCTTATGAGGCGATTGGAAAGACGTTCCCCCACATAATTCAAATTCTTGTATGCCACAACTTTACCTGAGCCATCCTTCACAGTGGTCATTTCTATGAACTTGTAATATGGTCCGAGACAATACTGATCTACAAACTCCATCACAGAATAGAGTTCCTCCAGCTTGTTCTCGAGAGGAGTTCCCGAAAGCGCAATCGAGTAATCCGACTGAATCTTTCTGACAGCCCTGGATATCTGCGTATTCCAGTTCTTTATGCGCTGCACCTCATCCATTACAAGGCACTCCGCCCTGAGATTCAATGAATCCTTAATATCATTGCTGACCGTGTGATATGAAACAATCTTGTAAAATTCGTCTGAATCATACAAGTTCTTACGCTTGTTCTGCACCCCCTCCACAATAACAGCACGCGAATCCGTAAATCTCTCGATTTCATTCTTCCATTGAAACTTGAGAGAAGCCGGACAAAGCACAAGCGCCGAGGATATAAGTCCCGCCTTCCGCATCAGTTCCACCGTTGCTATAGCCTGGATTGTCTTGCCAAGGCCCATCTCATCAGCAATGACCGACTTGCCTCTTGCGAATGCAAATCTCACTCCTTCCTTCTGATATTCATACAATTTGGTTTTCAGCAACTTATCCAGAGACTCGTCTGTCACTTTGGACAAATACCTCTCTCTGTATTGCGCATCCTTTATTTCGGCAAGGTAATCTATGACATCCGAGTAGCATCTGAAGTCAGGATCAATCTCTTTTGCTTTGGTGATGAAATCCGGCAGATGAGTCAATGTTGACGGCAAAGCGACACCGTCCGAGCTGAAATAGCCTTTTGCCAGTTCCGTCATTTCTGTCCAATGGCTGCTTCCGATTCTGAGACATATACATCTGTCTCCTCTATATGACACATACAGCGACGAATATGGAGGATTTACGACAGAAGCCTTCTTATGATGCGCATCCAGCCATTGCCTCACAGCCTCCAAATGTTTGCAAGTTCCAAGCTGATTCGTCTTGAAATCCATACAAGAGCAGTAGTTCCATCGGCTGTCCAAGCCCCTGTACACCACTTTGTAACTGTTCTTCGTCTTCGGATTCCGCACATCGAAATATCCGTAAACCGCGTCCTGTTCACTTGGTGTTATTGACAACAACTCTTTGGCCGCGAATTGGCTGCGCAATTTACGTTGCCATTCTTCAGCCCCCATCTCCTCAGGCTTGACTATATTTGACAATTGTTTCATCTTCAATAATTTTCGTAACCCACTATTGCAACGCCTCTAATCCGGCCTGCTTAACCTCGACTCCTTCGCTTCGGCCCCTAAGGTTATAATATCTTTTTGACAATCTTGAACCAGGAATATGGCATATAACGGAAGGGCAGATCAAACAACGTAGGTGTTGAAATCACCGCCCGCCTATGCGAGAAGGCATCGAAACTGAGCTTATTGTGATAACTGCCCATTCCGGACATTCCTACACCGCCGAACGGGACATTCTCATTGGCAATGTGCATTATCGTATCATTGATGCAAGCACCGCCGGACGAAGTATGTCTGAGAACTTTGTCTCCTTCATTCCCGAAATAATACAGCGCCAGCGGCTTCTCGCGGGCAGTCACGAAGGTTAGGACTTCGTCTATATCATTGAAAGTCAGCACCGGAAAGATCGGCCCGAAAATCTCTTCCTGCATCACTGGCGATTCCGGATTGACATTATCCAGAACGGTAGGCTCGAAATATCTGGTAACAGGGTTCGTATGTCCTCCGAATACGACGTCACCGTCTTTCAAATAGCCGGACAGCCGGTTGAAGGCATTGTCATTCACTATCCTGACAAAATGATTAGACTTCGAAGCATCATCTCCCAGCAAAGATTTGAACTCGGATTGGAGCGCCGACAGAAATTCCGTCTTGACCGAAGTGTGCACCATAAGATAATCAGGTGCAATGCAAGTCTGCCCGGCGTTCAGGCTCTTCCCCCAGGCGATACGTTTAGCCGCGACACTGACATCGGCGTCTTTATCCACGATGCAGGGACTCTTGCCTCCAAGTTCAAGAACCACAGGAGTAAGCGTTTTCGCCGCGCTTGACATGACCACTTTTCCTAGAGACGGGCTGCCGGTAAAGAATATCATATCCCAACGCTGCTCCAGAAGCCACGCGTTCACTTCCCTATGCCCCTGAACCACTGCTATATAATCTTCGGAAAAGGTTTCGTGTATCATATCTTCAATCACCGTGGACACGTTCGGGACGTATGGCGAAGGTTTCAGGACAGCTGTGCATCCTGACGATATTGCGCCTACTAGAGGTGTCAGAAGCAACTGTACAGGGTAATTCCACGGCGAAATTATAAGCGCATTGCCCAACGGTTCGCAGACAATCCGGCTTGACGAAGGAAATAATTTCAACGGTGTATGACGGCGCTGAGGCCTGGTCCAGTTTCCGATATTACGGATATGACTGCGTATTTCCCCTAAAAGAATGCTTATTT
>CAVKAQ010000061.1:0-14711 GCA_963654225.1 Butyricicoccaceae bacterium
ATCTATAGGTATTGAATATTAAGCACAATTATGGAAAACCCGGTTTTGGAGGCGATTCGGACTCGCCGAAGCATCAGAAAATACAAAAATGAGCAAATATCTGACGTCGAGCTCAAACAGGTCCTTGAGGCAGGGACGTTCGCCCCTACCGGGAAGAATCAGCAAGACCCGTTCATAGTGGCCGTACAGAATCCTGACACGATAGCTAAACTCGTGAAAATGAACGCCGCCATTATGGGCGTGGACTCAAACCCTTACTACGGCGCTCCGACAATTGTTCTGGTATTCGTCCCGGTTCCTGAAGCAAATCACAATGCAGTCCAGGACGGCTCCCTTGTTCTTGGCACTATGATGCTGGCCGCCCACTCATTGGGTCTCGCATCCTGCTGGATAAACAGGGAGATGGAGATGTTCGCAACTCCAGAGGGCAAGCAGATGATGACGGAATTCGGCATCCCTGAAGGATATATAGGCATCGGCGCATTATCATTGGGATATCCTGCCATTCCGAACCCGAAGGCGCTGCCGAGAAAAGAAAACTATTTCAAGGTCATCAAGTAAACGTAAAAAGACTTCTCGTTATGAGCAATCCTGACACAGTCGAAATTCTTGAGAAGCACGGGGTTCGTCCTACGGCTATAAGAATATTGATTTACAAGGCTATGCAGGAGTTTCACGACACCTTCAGTCTTGCGGATTTGGAAATATCGCTGGAGACTGTTGACAAGTCAACGATTTTCAGAACGTTGGAGACATTCACCGCAAATCACCTCGTGCACGAGACGGAGGACGGTAGTGGCGCAAAGAAGTATTGCGTCTGTCACAATGACCACGACTGTAGCCCTGACGAAATGCACTGCCATTTCTATTGTGAATCCTGTCACAAGACTTTCTGCCTGGACGCAATCCATATCCCTCCGGTAACCTGTCCCGACGGCTATGAACTGCACGAAATCGAGTATCTCATAAAAGGCCTCTGCCCGGATTGCCGGAAGAAATAAACTCTGGATATTGCCGCACTGACCATATTCCTTTTGATTTTATTCAGAACAGGCGATTTATTTGTTTGGATTTTGTCCGATTCCGAAGATTTATTTGTTTGTATTTTTTCTTTTTTCTTAATTTTGTCACATAATAATCAACAAATTATGCCATATCATAGAAGAATCATAGACAGGTATCTTGAAGAATGGGCCGAAAACGATGTGCACAAGCCTGTTCTGCTGCGCGGCGCAAGACAGGTCGGGAAGTCAACGGCAGTACGACACCTCGGGGAAAAATTCAAGAGCTATGTCGAGATAAATTTTGAGAAACAGCCGGAATACAAGGCGCTTTTTAAGGACAATCTCGATGTCAGAAGAATTGTCCCGCTTCTGGAGGCGATGTGCGGAAAGTCGATAAAAAACGGGGACTCCTTACTGTTTCTTGACGAGATCCAAGCCTGCCCGGAAGCGATAATGGCACTTCGGTTTTTCAAGGAAGACCTCCCTGAACTTCACGTCATCGCAGCAGGCTCGCTCCTTGAATTTGCCCTGGAAGAACTTCCCACCTTCGGTGTCGGACGGATTCACTCAATGTTCATGTATCCCATGACATTCGACGAATTTCTTGAGGCAACCGGCGAGACATTGCTCATGGAAGCAAGAAACAGATGCTCTGCGGCCTCCCCTCTTCCGAAACCGCTTCATGAAAGGCTGATTCAGATGTTCCGTGTTTATATTCTTGTCGGAGGAATGCCGGAAGTCGTCGCCAAATGGGTAAGTACCAATGATTTCATCAAATGTCAGGAAACACAGGACGACCTTGTGACAAGCTATGAGGATGATTTCCCGAAATACAGAAAGAAAGTCCCGCCCGAACTGCTGCGAAAAGTAATGAGAAGCGCGGCCGTACAAACGACGCAGAAGTTTATATATTCACAGGTGGGCGACAATTACAAGACAAAGGAAATCAAGCAGGCTGTTGATATGCTCATCCTTGCCGGGATTCTGATTCCAGTAACGCACACTGATGCGAACGGGCTGCCGCTCGGAAGCGAAGAGGATGAGACCTATCGAAAAATGATGCTTCTGGACACAGGCCTGATGCTGCGGCTGCTGAACTTGTCAATCGGGAACGTGACTCAAATGACAAAAGACATACTGACGGCCACGGAAACAGATTTAGTGAATAAAGGTCCCATGGCTGAGATGGTAGCGGGGTTGGAGTTGTTGAGATACCAAAGTCCGAACATCCGTCATAAAATGTTTTATTGGACAAGGCAGGCGAAAAATTCCATTGCGGAAATCGATTATGTAACAAGTCACATCAGCGATATCCTGCCGATAGAGGTCAAGGCGGAGACGCAGGGAGGAATGAAAAGCCTCTGGATATTTATGAGAGAGAAGAATCTTTTCTTCGCAGTCCGCTGTTCATTGGAAAATTTCGGAGAATTCGACTATGTTGACAAATTGTCGGACAATGCCGTACGCCATGTTACAGTTTGCCCGCTCTACGCCATCTCGTGTCTGGGAACGATGATGAAATGAGGGGACAGACAGGTCCACGACTGCAGCCCTGACGAAATGCACTGCCATTTCTATTGTGAATCCTGTCACAAAACTTTCTGCCTGGACGCAATCCATATCCCTCCGGTAACCTGTCCCGACGGCTATGAACTGCACGAAATCGAATATCTCATAAAAGGCCTCTGCCCGGATTGCCGAAAGAAATAAACTCAGGATATTGCCGCACGTCCAGAGATTGCACAATTTTTTGTGCATATTTCGCGAAAAAGTGCACAATTTTTTGTGCAGAGGTGACGATTCTCATCTTTGGCATCGCAGGTATATACGAGCGAGGATGACTGGAAGAGATTTCAGTCATCTATTCTCGTATGTATAGATGTATAATTTTTCATTCAAAGCTATTGAGCTATAAAATATTTTTTCTAACTTGCAAGGTGTTGAACCATTGTTTTTTTGCAAAATCGCATTTAATGGGCATTGCGTTGTATTATAAGAACTGACTATAGATTTACCTTTTATTATTAACCTCAAATTCTACCGCATTATGACTGGGGAAAAACAAAAATTACGCAACGTGGCGATTTGCCGGCGCAACACGGTTTTGACGATTTTGACAATCTGCCTCGCATGTTCCTGCGCCAATATTCAAGAAGAAAATGCCGACAACAATAATATTGACACCCAAGAACAAGCTTTAGATGTTTTGAGTTATGAGTCCGATTCGGACAGCCTCAAGGTTCGCGACATTCTGCAGTCAGACATCGATGTGATTCTGCTTAACCACATTAGCATCATTGATGGAGTTTACACTTTTTCTCTTTCGCAAGATGACGCTTTGTCCCTTGGTGCTGATGAGGCCAAGTACTTGTACTACAAGTCAATGATTGATAACCTGAACAAAACTGAATGACTATGAAAAGATATATTCTTGTAGCGCTGCTATCCATAATAACACCATTAGCGCTCAGAGGCCAAGATACTGACATTGAAAACAATGCGGAAGTAAGAGCTCAGATAGAGTCTATATTTGAAAATATAGATAAGTCACGGATTCGAACAGGCCTGCTACGCGATTACGCCACCGATCTTGTTGATTATTCAGTATTTGACGGCACGTTGAATGAGTCCAACATCGCAGATCTTGACACCTATGAGTATATTTTGAGAAGCGTAAGAACGTCAGCCGTTACGTCAACCTATCCGTTCGGATCAGTGTCGGACATATTGGATGAAATGGATGAGGCTACGACTTCATCCTCGATTCCCATAAGCATCATTGCATACAAGTATAATTATGTGGTTGACAATGCAATCACAGACGGACTCTTCCAGAGGGCAGAAGACAAGGTTTATGACGTATATGATGAAAATCAGAATTGGGCAAATCCTTATCAGGAATCATACGTGGTATCTTTTGCCCCATCCGTCGAAGTTTTCAAAGCCGGAAGTTATACCTTCAGTGTTGGAGACTTCATATTTACGAACTTAAACATATCGAATATTGAAATAGATGCCGCTGACGGCTTGGGATACCGTTCTGTGTCCTCCGGATTAACCGTATCACTATCTGAAGGGACTCATATCTTTAAATTGAAATTGACGTTAGAAGGCGGCCTTGTGCTTTATGCACATACTCAAATTGAGGTGCAGGAGTTAAACGTCACAATGCAAGATGAAAATGCCATAACTCCGGATTTTACAAAAAACTTTATAGAATCGACGTCGGATGGAGCCATATCAGCATCCGCATCTGTCAAATATGCGCTCGGTCATACAAGGCTAGTACGCCCATTCATTTTGGTGGAGGGATTCGATCCTGTGGAATTTGGCCCTACGGATAAGAATGATCCATATTATGGTAGAGGGAGCACCAACCTTAATAACTTCATAAAAAAATTAACACCTAATATTACTGATAACTACGATATCGTATATGTTGATTGGTATAACTGTGAGGCCGGTATTGAAGATAATGCTAAACTGTTAGTCAAGATTATCAATTGGATTAACTCGCAAAAAACGTCTAATGAGTATAATGTAATTATGGGGCAAAGTATGGGAGGCCTGATTACGCGCTATGCTTTATGCGATATGGAAAGCAACGGTATCTCTCACAAAATCAAGACTTTTATAAGTCACGATGTTCCATACCTTGGAGTTAATGTTCCAGTTGGCGTACAGTATGCTTTGGTGGATCTGATTAAAAATGTATATAACAGGCATCCTTGGATAAATGAATTATTGAACTTAAGCACCTCAGATTCCTACGTGAGTCTGGCTGAGAAATACTTACACTCTACAGCTGCAAAACAAATGCTTCTTGCTTATGTCGATAAGAATGGGAAACTTGACAATTCGACACATCAAAGCTGGCAGTTAAAATTAAAAAAGATAGGATTCCCCGAAGGGGGGTACAGATATTCCGATAAAAAATATAGCCATATCAAATGGCGGCCAGAATGATTTCAGAGCAGATGTATTGGCTTCTCTCTATGGTTATTCAACTAATGGTATCGTAAATTTTCTCGTTTCTGCTTTTTTGGGAAATTTCGGTGCGTTTTGCAATTCACTACTTCCGGGAAAATCCTCAAATATTACGATAGACATCAAAATTCTTCCTTACAATAATACTGGATGTAAGGTATACACAGCATCAATAAAGTATAGGAAAACTTTAGACTGGTTTAGTTGGAAAGTTTCCAACACTTTATATTCAAGGACTAAGTATGCTCCAAATTGGACGTCTAATTTTGGATACGATATAGCCAACGGCTCTTACTACGGAACCGATAATTTATCGTTGGACGGAATAAATTATTCTAATAATTTTGGCGCAATAACCTTTTCTATGGTCAATAGAATATTGTTTGTTCCAACAGCAAGTGCTCTTTGCATAGGAAAGGATACGCAATCATTAACAGCGCAAGATTTCTGTACTACGTATACAAGTGGCGCAAACCGCGATGCCCCATTCGTCAACGTTTATGTTGACAATGATGGAAAAAGTTCTCATCATATTGAATTGGATACTTTGATGTGCGATTGGATTTATACAAACTTGGAATGCAAACTTGAGGGAGCAATATGTCCTAAAGATAACGAGCGCTACGCCGTATATAATTATACGAAAACAGTGGAATGGTCTACCTCAGATAATAGCATAGCCACAATAGACGCAAATGGCAGAATACATATAAAGAAAGCGGGGTTTGTTACTATTGAAGCAAATTATTCAGGAATTCGTGATACTATAAGGGTGATGACCGGTATCCCTAAATTTACATTATCAAGTACGAGAAGTCTCGCTTTGGAGGGATATACAGTAGAGGCGCATTGTGAAGATTCGGAAATTCTGGATTTTATAACTCGTACCAATTTCAAGGTGAAATGGGGAGTAAAATATGGAAGTGACGATATCGTCTGGAAGGATGATGACTTAGGAGTTCAGATTCGTAAGTGCAGTTATACAACGACTGTAAATACTGGTCAAAATGCAACGTATGTCTATTTCAAACCATATAATGACACTTTCGTAGGTGATGTAAGTATGATATATTGCTCAAAAGTACCTATCAAGAAGCCGATTGAGGACCCGTTTATCGTATTGGGCAGTGGAAGTTTGTTGGCGTCTAGTGAAGGCGTCTCTTTGGAAACTAAAGGACAGACTCCGGAAAGCGTTATTTTATATAAGATAAGTAATGTGGATGAATTCTCTTTTGATCACGTCCCGACTGCCGCTGAGTTCTGCAAAAAGATGGTAGAGTCAGAAAAAGTAAGAGAACTGCTCAGCGGTATGAAGCCTTGGGGTGAATTGGACAGCATAATTCTACCTGTTATCATCAGTGCTGGAGATGAGATCTATGAAGGAACTCTGAAGTTTATATACAAGAAATCATTATAATTTTTGCCGTTATGAAAAAATTTAAATTCTACTTTCATATAATTATTGTTCTAATACTGGCATCTTCATCAGCAACGATGTGTGATAACTATAATTCTGAAGAGTATTCCTCCAAAAATCCGGTAGACTTTGTCTACATTAATAATAGTGACTACAAAATAAATGCGTTGTTGCTTGATCATATAACGTATGCGTATGACACGTTGTTGAACAATAAGACAACAATCAATCTTGAACCGGGAGAAAGTGTTACAATTGCGACAAATAATCCGGTAGATGGTAGTCGCGCCATATTTAGCCAATATGTGATAATTTTTGATGATGCTACATTCTTCAGCTGCATTGCCCGGGAAAGAAGAACACTCTATGACCGGGGATGGAATAACGGTATTCCAATGTATCCTACAAGCTATAAAATTCTCTCTGAGATAAATGAAAGGAATCATACAGTTTATGAGTTTACATTCACAAACGAACACTATGATGTAGTGTGCGAAGACAGGAATAAGAAAGACAATATCCTGATATCAGAGAATGGAGAACGTTACTTTAAGGATTGGGAACATTATGAGGACCCGCAAAATGATGGCACAGGTGTAGCAATCGATAACTTGCTCTGGTCTCCATTTGATTACGATACGAAGGTGGAGCAACTGAAAGGACATTTGCATTATTGTAGTTATGACGATGCTATGAAGTCTTGTCCACAAGGATGGAGAGCACCTACGGCAGAGGAATTTGCGTTGTTAAGTGCAAATCATTCCCAGTGGGGAGACAGCCGTGGTGAGACAAATTCCCATTTTGAGGAAAATACTGAAGTGGGATTTTGGTTTTCAGGCTCAAAAGAGTATTCCTCAGATGTCCCGGCAGTTCATTTTGACCCACACGGCACTTGGGCCGAATCCAACCAGGATGTTGGTATGTACTGGACGTCCACTGAGGATTTGGAAGACAATTTGGCGGTTGCTTTCAGATTTGACAAATCAGGAAATATCGGACTTGTTAAAAAGGAAAAATCTGAAAAATACATTGTTCGCTGTGTGAGAAATTGTGATAGACGGAAATACTATTTTGGAAATTGATCTTATGGTGTGACTCCGCACTTGAACAGTCCAAAGAAAAGAGCGATGATGACTGGAAGAGATTTCAGTCATCATCTTTTTGTAATGTCTTTTCTTCTAGTGTGGAAAAAAATGTAACAAAGTGGAAGATTATGGAAAAGTTTCGCTATATTTGCGCACAAGCGTGAACTATAGTTGAAAATTTACTGTGATGACCACATTCATCGGAGAATATACAGTCAAGGCAGACGACAAAGGGAGATTGGTTTTCCCTTCGGCGTTCAAATCTGCTATGCCTGCCGATGGAGACCTGCGGTTCGTCCTGAAGAAAGACATTTTCGAGGATTGCCTCGAGATGTACACCTTCGAGGAATGGGAGCAGCAGAGTTCAGAGGTCAAATCCAAACTGAATTTCTTCAATAGAGAGCACGCTGCCTTCTGGAGAGAGTATATGCGCGACCGCGCAGTGGTGGAACCCGACGGCAAGCTCGGCAGGATTTCAATTCCCAAGAAACTTCTGGAGGCTATAGGTGTAACCAAAGAAGTGGTGTTCTCAGGCAATGACTACAAGATTGAGATCTGGGCCAAGGAGAAATTCGAAGCAAGCAGAATCTCTAATGACGAATACATAGCTATTGCCGGAGCGCTCTCAAAGTAGAGACAAAGGAAGCTATGTCAGAATATCACACGCCGGTTCTTCTGGATGAGAGCATTACCGCTCTGATTACCAATCCGTCAGGAATATATATTGATGCCACATTCGGAGGCGGTGGACACACCGCTGAGATTCTTTCACGCTTGTCTCCTGCGGGAAGGGTCATCGCCTTCGACCGTGACACCGATGCCATAAACAACAGAATCAACGATCCCAGACTGACATTGATTCACGCAGACTTCCGCTACATCCACAATTTCGTGATGGATGAGGCGCGTAAAACAAACTCCCACGAGAGCATTCAGGAATTAATAGCCGACGCCAAAGTGGACGGCATTCTCGCGGACCTCGGCGTATCCTCACACCAGTTCGACACTGCTGACAGAGGTTTTTCTTTCAGGTTTGACGCGCCCCTTGATATGAGGATGAACACTCAGGCGTCCGTTTCGGCGGCCGATGTAGTAAACACATACAGCGCAGAGGAGCTGGAGAAAATCCTGAGGGTCTATGGCGAAGTGGACAATGCCAGAAGAGTCGCGCAGCTGATTGTTTCTGCACGGTCATCCAAATCCATCAGCACCACAGGAGAACTGGACAAGGCAATAGAGCCGGCGATTCCAAGCTTCGCAAGCCACAAAATCCTGGCGAAAATCTACCAGGCATTGAGAATAGAGGTCAACCACGAGATGAGGTCTCTGGAGAAATTCCTTTCCGGAGCTTCAGCATCACTGAAAGACGGCGGAAGACTGGTGGTAATCACCTATCACTCCCTGGAAGACAGGATGGTGAAGAATTTCATCAAGTCCGGCAACATCAACGGCGACATCGAAAAAGACTTCTACGGAAACGCATTGGCACCGCTCAAGGCATTGAACCGCAAGCCGATTCTCCCGCAGGAGAGCGAAATCGCTTCAAACACGAGAGCAAGAAGCGCAAAATTGAGAATTGCCGAAAAGGCAAAGAAAGACTGATATGAACATAAAGGCAATCGGACATAGCATCTGGACTTTCGTTCTGGATTATTTCCGCGGAGAACTTCTGATGAAGCTCGGCTGCGGCAAATACTTTATGCACATCGTATTCGTATTCATACTGTTCTGGGGAATGATCCTGTTCGACATCGTGGTGGAAAACAGGCTTTATCTGCTTCAGAAGAACAAGCAGACGCTCTCGGAACTGCAGATATACCATACCGAGAAAATGGTTGAACTGGCAAGATTCGGCAGAATCACCTCAACCGAAAAAATGCTGAAGGAACGCAATTCGACTGTCACCTACCCGACGAAACCGGCGAGCAGGCTCGACGTCAAGGAAAAATGAATATGAAGGAGAAGGGGAACATAGAAAGGGAAAGCAACATCCTGAAAGTTCTGCACGTGGCATTCACGCTGGCGTGCCTTCTCGTCGTAGGCAAAATCCTGTATTACCAGCTCGTCTTCAAGGACAGCGACCCGAATCTCAAGTATTTCAAGGCCAGAAGCAGAAAAGTAGAACTGACGCCTGTAAGAGGCTCAATCCTGGCATCCGACGGAAGACTGCTGGCGATATCCACTCCTATGTATCAGATACATATGGACTGCACAGTGAGAAAGGCTGAATTCAAGGCAAACACAAAGGACGGCAAGAACAAGGAAGCAGAATGGAGAGACCAAGCCAGAGCATTGGCTCAGGGACTTTCAACCATATACGGAAACACCGCGTCATATTGGAGTTCGCTTATCCTCAAAGGCAGGGACAACGGCAACAGATACCTCAAAATCGGAGGGACTATAGACCACGAGACGCTTCAGAAGGTAAAGAGCCTTCCGCTGTTCGAAAAAGGTCAGAACAAGGGCGGAATAATCATAGAGCGCACAGACACAAGGCAATATCCTTATGGTTCTCTCGCTCGCCGTGTCATCGGATATGTGAAAGACAACAGCAAGTCCAACGGCAACAACGCCATAGGTCTGGAAGGCAAATTCGACTACATATTGCACGGCACGGACGGATACGGCTGGACCAAAAAGAGCGACAAAAGCCAGGTGGAAAACCGCGACAGCACGTGGGTCGAGGCTGAAGACGGAAAGGATATCCGCACGACTCTCGACATAGACATTCAAGACATTGCGGATGACGCACTGAGACGCAATATCATAGACCAGGAAAATCTTGAAGGAGGATGCGTCATCGTGATGGACGTCAAGACAGGAGCAATCAGAGCAATGGTCAATCTCCTCAGGGACAGTTCAAGCAACACATTGAGCGAAAGCTACAATATGGCGATAGGACGTGCCGGGGAACCGGGCTCCGTATTCAAATCAGCGACATTGATGAGCCTCATCGAGGATGACAGGGTAAGACTTTCAGACGAGATCCCTACAAACCACGGAAAAATCGACAAATTCACGCCGGACGACCATATCGTCAGCTACGAGCGTCAGACTCACAAGAACACTATGACGGTGATGCACGGCTACGAGATTTCTTCCAATTACATTTTCAGGAAACTCGCAATAGACAATTACGGCAGCAAGCCTCAGAAATTTCTTGACAACCTGTATCTGTACAAACTGGGAGAAACTTACGACTTCGACCTCAACGGATTCGCAGCACCGCACATTCCGTCGCCGAAGAACAAATACGAATGGAGCGGAACTTCACTTGGCTCAATAGCCATCGGATATTCCGTGAGCGTAACACCGTTGCACATCATAACATTCTACAATGCCATAGCGAACAAAGGCAGGATGATGAAGCCGTATCTCGTAGAGGACATTGAGCAGAACGGAATAATAAAGGAAAAACGCGGCCCGTCCGTCCTCAACGGCTCGATCTGCTCGAAGCAGACCGCCGACAGCCTCACGAAAGGCCTTATGCAGATTACTTCCGAGGGTACGGCAGCCCGCAGACTGAAGGACGCCAAGCTCAAAGTTGCCGGAAAGACTGGAACCGCACGTATCGCTGTAAGCGCCTCCAGCAACGGCAAGGGCAAATCTTCATACACCGGGAACGGCGGATTGGTCAAGTACCAGGCGACGTTCGTGGGATTCTTCCCCGCAGAGCAGCCGCGATACTCCGCCATCGTGGTGGCATACTCAAAGCCCAGCCGTGAGGTATTTTTCGGAGGAACGACACCTGCGATGGTGCTCAGAGAGATTGTGGACAAGATTTATGCTCTTGACAATGGATACGGTGAGGAGATACGCAGCGGAGGGCGAATGCCGGATATGTCACCGGAAGCCCCGGCAACGTCCAGGAACGGGAAAGTCCCCGGACTGAAAGGGCTGGGACTTATGGATGCAATCTATGCGATTGAAAACGACGGATACAAATGTTCATATTCAGGCGTAGGACACGTTGTAAGCCAAAGTCCTGCAGCCGGAACGACATTGGGAGAAGGACAGACGATAACGATCAGACTAGAATAATGATACTTGAGAAAATCATAAAGAACTGTGCGGCAGCAAGTACGTCCGGGAATCTCGGGCGTGACATTGCCGCTATATGCAGTGACTCCAGGAAAGTTGTTCCCGGAGCATTGTTCATTGCAGTCAAAGGATATGCGAGCGACGGGCACGGATATATAGCATCAGCGATTGCCGCAGGAGCTACAGCCATAATGTATGAAGACCAGGAGGCACTCGAATCTCAACTTGAGACTGCAAAGAACAACGGAGCTGAAGGAGTTGACGAGATAGCCCTGGTCAAGGTGGCCAATTCTCGCCACGCAGAGGCTATGGCAGCCGCAGAATTTTACGGAAACCCGTCTCACGAACTTACATTGGTAGGAATCACAGGCACGAACGGCAAGACCACCACTGTAACCCTGCTGTACAACTTGTTCAAAGGGCTCGGCTACCAGTGCGGATTGCTTTCTACAATTGCCAACTATGTGGGAGACAAGCGTCTCGAGACTGCAAACACTACCGCAGACCCTATCACAATCAACTCTCTTATGAGGCAGATGGTTGACGAGGGATGCGACTACTGCTTTATGGAAGTAAGTTCCATAGGAATGGAGCAGGAGCGCGTGACAGGATTGAAATTCAAGGTCGGAATATTCTCTAACCTCACCCACGACCATCTAGATTACCACAAGACATTCGCGGAATATCTGAGATGCAAGAAGCTTTTCTTCGACACATTACCTTCCGACGCTTATGCAGTCACCAACATCGATGACAGGAACGGAATGGTAATGGTCCAGAATACTAAAGCCAAGGTGGTGACATATTCTTGCAGAAGCATAGCCGACCACACCTGCAGAATCATCGAGGAGAGTTTCGACGGAATGCAGCTCAGAATCGACGGCAAGGATATATGGACAAGACTCATCGGTCAGCATAACGCATACAACCTGCTTGCGATCTATACGGCCGCCATTCTGGTCGGAGCGGAATCCGAAGAAGCTCTGATTCAGTTGAGCAAGCTCGAATCCGCCAAAGGACGTCTCGAAACTTTGAGAGGACCTCGCGGACTGTCGGTAATCATAGACTACGCTCATACGCCTGACGCACTGGAAAATGTACTCAAGACATTGAGCGACATAGGCACTAAAAAGCACTTGATCTGTCTGTTCGGCTGCGGCGGAGACAGAGACAAGACAAAGCGTCCGGAGATGGCGAAAGTTGCTGAAAAATATGCTGACAGGATATTCGTCACATCCGACAACAGCCGTACGGAGAACACTGAGGACATACTGGAGGACATCCGCAAAGGATTCTCGAGAGAGGGCCTTGCAAAAGCGTTGTTCATATCGGACAGGAAGGAGGCAATCCGCACCGCCATAACATTGGCGCCGGAGGGTGCAGTCATCCTGCTTGCCGGGAAAGGTCACGAGACATATCAGATAATCGGAAACGAGCATAGACATTTCGACGAAAGGGAAATAGTCAATGACGTATTCAAGTCAATGGAGGGCGCCTTATGATATACCATCTTTTCCAACTGCTCGAAGGTGTGGACATACCCGGACAGGGACTTATGAAGTACCTGTCTTTCAGGGCTATGCTCGGCTGTGTCACCGCTATGCTCATATCTTTCTTCGTGGGCAGGAAGATTATACACTGGCTTCAGAAGAAACAGATCGGAGAGACAATCCGAGACCTCGGACTCGAGGGGCAGATGCAGAAGAAAGGCACTCCTACAATGGGCGGAGTCATCATTCTGCTGGCGATCATCGTTTCGGCTCTGCTGTTCTGCGACCTTACGAACATATACACTCAGCTGTTGCTGTTCACGACGATCTGGTGCGGAGGCATCGGATTCGCCGACGACTACATCAAGGTATTCAAGCACAACAAGGAAGGAATGAGCGAGAAGGGCAAACTTTTCCTTCAGATAGTGCTCGGATTCGCAGTCGGCCTGACCGTATGCTTCAGCAACGATGTTGTAGTAAGAGAAAAAATCAAGATTGAGACCTCAGAGAACGGCACCACATATCTGCCGCAGGGAAGCGACAATCTCGATGTTGACAGCGAAACTATTGTCAAGGAGAGCGGATGGAAGATGGAAAACATCGTCAAGAGCACGAAGACCACGCTTCCGTTCATCAAGAAACACGAATTCGACTACAAGTGGCTGTCTCCGTTCAAGGGCGCGTGGGGATGGTACTGCAAATGGGCCATTTACGTCCTGATGATAGTACTCGTAATCACAGCCTGCTCCAACGGCACCAATCTGACCGACGGAATGGACGGACTGGCGGCAGGGACATCGGCATTGGTCGGCATTGTGCTGGGCATTCTAGCCTGGCTCAGCGGCAACCTTATAAACTCCGAATATCTGGATATAATGTATATACCCGGCACCGGTGAGATCGCGATATTCATGTCGATTTTCGTAGGTGCTCTGCTGGGATTCCTGTGGTACAATTCCTACCCGGCACAAGTGTTTATGGGCGACACCGGAAGCCTTGCGATCGGCGGAATCATCGGCGTGAGCGCAATCCTCATAAGAAAAGAGCTCTTGCTGCCTATCCTATGCGGAATCTTCTTCGTCGAGAGCCTCTCCGTGCTGATTCAGCGTTTTTATTTCAAATACACCAGAATGAAGACCGGAACGGGACAGAGGATATTCAGGATGGCGCCACTGCACCATCACTATCAGAAAGTTAACATTCCGGCGAAGATACAGTGGCCGTCACATCCTATACCGGAAGCCAAGATAGTCACAAGATTCTGGCTCATCGGCGCGATACTGGCCGTAGCCACATTGGCATTGTTGAAAATAAGATAATTTGAAAGTCATATAGATATGAACAAGAGAATAGTAGTTCTGGGCGGAGGTGAAAGCGGTGCGGGTGCCGCTGTCCTCGCGAAAGTGAAAGGTTTCGACGTTTTCCTTTCCGATAAAGGAGAAATCGCCAAGGAGTATGCTGATATGCTGAAGAAATGGGACATCCCGTTCGAGCAGGGTCAGCATACGGAGGAACTTATACTCAATGCGGACGAGGTCATCAAGAGCCCCGGCATTCCGACTACGGCCCCGATGGTGAAGAAGCTCTCGGAGCAGGGAACGCATATAATCTCGGAAATCGAATTTGCGGGAAGATATGACACTGCGAAGAAAATCTGCATCACCGGAAGCAACGGCAAGACCACGAC
>CAVKAQ010000062.1:0-14576 GCA_963654225.1 Butyricicoccaceae bacterium
GTATTCCCCAAACCCCTTCCGGTCACTTCGTTCCAAATCGCCTTCTTACTACAATTATCTGATGAAAATCAAAAAGTGGCAGATGCCCGGAGCGAATTTCTCCTGCGCTTTTGAGCGAAGGGCACTGCCACTTTTTGAGATCTGACTTTAATCACTTTTCATCGGACAATTGCGCCATTCTGATGAGGATTGTGATGGAGGCATTGCTGCAGTTGATCCAGAACGAACGCCCTTTGTTGCGCTTTGGGCTGCGCAAATCGAATGTCGTAGGAATCATTCCCGTATCAATATCCTGTACCACAGTAAGATTGTCAATCAAAGCCTTGGCCTTCTCGAACGCTAACTTATCACCTGTAGCCTCATACAAGTCAAGATATGCGTTTGCGACATTGCAGGAACTGTTGTCCACAGGGACCTGATAGTTGTGTTGTTCATACACGCAAGGACTCGCCATTGTCCGTACTCCTTCTTTTCCCGGAAGCGCATTCCAATGTACAAACTGGTCCTCGCTCAATCTGATAAGATCCCGCGCATCCTCTATCTCCGATGCCGAAGGTTTTCCTCGCAGAATATATGAAGCATACGGAGCCGCCGTGCAGTTAGTAAGATTCTGATATGGCTTAAGTCCCTCTACAGTAACGTCTTCGAACTGACCTGTAAGGTCAAATGTTTCCAATGCGACCTCCTTCATCCACCTGGCCGCCTTCGCACTCATATCCGTATATTTCGTGATGCCGTATTCCCTTTCAAGACGGCGAGTAAAATTCAATACGGGATGAAGCATAGCTTTCACCTCATTCACAGGCTCGCCCGTCTCGAAATTCACCTTTATAGGGAAAGAGCCGTCCTCATTCTGGATTTTCATATACGTATCCGCAATCTTGAGAGCCCTGTCATAATAAAGAGAGTCGCCTGTCGCATTGAAGAGGTCCAGAAACGCATTGCCGGAATAGCAGGCGTCCATTGTCATTGTCTTTCCGATATTCCACGCCTTAGTAGAGGCAGCGCGGTCGCCATAGAATGTCGGCGGGAAAAACTCAAGCGGATCACCCTCCGGACAGCTCTGGTCTATAAGAAATTGAGCGGCATTCCGTGCAATCTGCAAAGCCTCTTCCTTAAGAGCTGGCACATACTCGACAATCTTGGATTCCACACTGATAAGCCCGCCGATAACCTTGTTCGGGTATGTAAAATGAGAATACAAGTCCAGATCAGGTATCGTCGTCTCCAGAAATTTCTGTGAGCCTGGCATCTTATGAATATACAGCGCGGCCATAATTGCAGCCTCGCGATATGGCCTTACGTTCTGATTGTAAGGGCCTTCGAACGGAAAATCGCGCAGGAAACTTCTCTTGTAAGCCGTATCTTTCACATTTCCTTCTCTGTCGAGAGCGAGCACCGTCAAATCGACTTTGGACGGAGGTATTGAAGCCCAAATCGGTGAAAGATCAGCGCAAGAATCTTCGGAAGTGAACGACCACTCCCCTGCTCCGTCCTTCTCTCTGACAATGAACTTGTAGGTTTTCGCACCCTCTACCGGCTTCACATCAAAAGCCGGCGCATAAGTGAACTTCCTGCAGAACTCGTTCCAGCAAGGATTCCTGCCTTCAGATGCCGGTCTGATAGGAGTCATATACTCCTTTGCCGCCTGCTCATTCAATTTCTCGAACTGATTCTGTCCGCACTCCCCGCAGGAACTGAGAAAAGCCAGCGACACAGCAGATATAACAATAAATGTCCTGTTAATCATATACCTTGTTTTATTCATTTGTTACCGTTTCAAACTTCACGTTGAGAATCTGAGTCACGGAATCGCCGCAAAGGTTGGTCTTGCTTCCGGCTCCGGTCAGGTAATTCACATAGTTATCCGCTGTCAGCGTGACGGAATCACCGCCATAAACAGCCACTGAACCGGATACCTTTACAGGCGAGTCTTCGGAACCGATTTGACAGATATTTCCTGCACTCTGGCCACCGAAACGGCCCACAACCAATCCGCAGGAATTGAGCGGAGTAGTTGAACCATTACCTCCTTTGCTGGCATATATGCCTGTCACATTGCAGTTTACCGCGCAGCCTTCCAATGTCACGAATGACTTCTTCTGACCGCTCTGGAATCCGAGCAGACCTCCGACACGCACTTTGTCTGAATTGCAATTCGTGACAACATCGCCGAAATTCCTGCAATTCTTGATGTTTGCGCCACCATTGTTGGATGTAATTCCGCCTACATATCCGTCCTTGGTAGATGTAAACGCAGCCGGAAGCACAGTCACTTTTCCTTTCGCAGTATTGACGCAGTTTTCCATATCCTCGCTCATAGTATTGGCAACTACTCCCGCGACATAAAATTTATTAGTAATATCTGCAGGCGTGACTGTTATAGGCGCATCGTTCTTGCAGTTGCTGACCGCTCCGTTCACGCTTCCCGCAATTCCGGCGCAGCGGAGTTCACCCGTAACAGCCTCCTCGGGGCTGATTGTCAGAGAGCCGTGATTTTCGCACCCTGTCACTGTCGAACCCGTTCCTACCCTGCCGCACATTGAAGCAATAAACGCCTGCGCAGTATTTGCCTTGGACATAGTAATATCCGCCATATTCACGCAGTTCTCAATCGAACACTTGTCAGTGGCATCTGCAGGTCCGAGATTGCCGACCAAAATTCCCCATTTCGCAGAATAGTCGGAAGCGACATCAAATTTACAAGAATTATCGATAACAAGGTTCTTCACAGCGGCATTTCCTGATGTTTTCACAAACAGAGGAGCACCGCTCGCAAGGTTCATAATTTTGTGTCCGTCACCGTCCAGAATGCCGATATAATCCTCAACAGGCGCAAGTGAAACGCCGTTCAAGTCTATATCATTGGTCAGTTTGGTAACCAGTCCGTCGACATACAGTTCCGCATTGGAAGCGTTCTCCAAGAATGAAACGAACTGCTCCGCCGTAGAAATCTCTGTAATCGCCTTCAACGAAGACTTGTCCTGACTGACTTCAAAAGACTTGGACAATCCTTTCGGCAAAGTCACGGTGACAACGGCTGTACGCAAAACTCCAGTATCGTTCATAGATGCGCTGATTGACACGGTATGAAGCTCCTCATCTCCCGGTACGGTCGAAGGGCTGAAACTCAGCCAAGACTCGGAAGACGTTATCTCCGCGTCGTAATTGACCGTCACCGTGAAACTTGACTGCTCTACACCGGCAGGATCCAGCAGAATCACATTCTCCGTCTCAGGGCCGAGCACGATGCTTTCTTCCAGTTTTGTATTGCCTGCCTGACAGACAGTTATGACCTCCTGAGTACCCAGCGGCATTGAAATGATAACGTTTCCTTCCCTATCCGCAGAACGGTCATTCATAGCGGCAGTCACCGTGATTTCCTGCATAGAACCGGCCTCGACAGTACCCTCCTCAATTTCCAGCCAGTCCGCATCCGCCACTATGGTAGAATTGTAATTGACTTTAACACTGAACGATACACTTCCTCCTTCAGCAGGCACATTGAGTTTGTAACTGTCCAGACGGATATATATTTCTTCCGGATCGCCAGTCTGGCCGTCACCGGTAACTTTGTATATACCATTGATTATCTGCCAGATGGAAGCCGCTCCGTTAGCGCTTGTACCGCTGCCGTCTCCGCTTGCGAGGACCCCGAAATCCTTTTCTGAAGCAACCACTTTATCGCCGGTCTGAAGACTTGTCACTGAACCGGCCACACATATCGGCTTGTCAGCCGTACCGAGCGTGCAGACTTTGGCATTCGCCTGTCCGGCAAATCGACCTACGACCAGTCCGGCCGAAAGGCAAGGATTGTTTCCGTTTGTGCCTTTACCCTTAGTGTATGCGGAGATATGGCAATTCACTGCGCAATCCTCGAACATCGTGAAATCCTGGTCTGACACTTTTGTCTGCCAGCCCATAAGTCCTCCGACATAACTTGCCTTTTCATATCCGCAGTAGATGTCGGCATAATTCTTACTCGTATTGATGTCGGACGAACCGTCGTGATAACCGACCAGACCGCCGATATATCCGTTGGAAGGTTTTGAAGCATTTGCAGTTATGGATGCGTCCTGATGATTGGTACAGCCGCTTATTGCTCCTTGCCCCTGCCTTGCGCTTATGCCGCCGACATAATAGGTCGGCACGCTTTCAGGCTGAGGTTCGAGCATAATTTTGCCGTAGTTGTCGCTGTCGCGGATTGTGCCGGAGCCATAGGCAGTGAGGCCGCCTATGAAGATGTTGCCGTCTGACTTTACAGGCCGGAAAGTTATCGCTCCCGTATTTATGCAGCTTGAGACAGAGCCTTCCTCATAATTGTATGCGGCGATTCCTCCGATATAAACCTTATTCACTGAGGCATCTTCAGGCACAGAAATGTCCGCGTTGTTACGGCAATTGGTTATCTGACCGTAATTGTGCATTGCAAACGGCCCGAAATTCAAATCCTCCGTTGAACTCTGCAGCGTGAACGAACAGGAAGCGTCAATGGTCAAGTCTGTAATCTTTCCGTTGTTCTTCACGAACAGAGACTGTCCTTTCGAATTCCAGTTCATAATCTTATGTCCCTGTCCGTCAAATGTTCCCGCAAAAGTTTCCGCAGAAACCAGATTGTCGACATCAGACATATCTATATCTTTGGACACCGTTATGGTCTCGTCCTGCTCGTAATATGGAGCGCACGTCTCCAGCCAATATACCAGATCTTCCGCAGAAGTGATGCTCTCCGGAGTATCCGGACGCGAATAGATTGGCTGACTGACAGTTATGGTATGCGTCAGAGAAGGAGTCTTAATCACGATCCTTCCGTTGCGCTCTGACTCCGTCTTATTGGATTCCGCAGTAATGATTATGGTATAAGTAGTGCCGTCGCCCGGGAATTCCTTAGCGCTCAAAGTAATCCAGTCATCGGCGGTCACCGAGCCGTCATAAGTGGCGTTAACCGTGAAATTCAACTTGCCGCCGCGCGGCAGAAATGCCAGTTCATCGGCATTGACTTCAAGAGTCTCCGTTCCGGAATTTCTCTTGCGCTGTTCCCACGGCGTTTCCTCTCTTGAGCACGCCCCCAGAAAGACCATAACCGCAGAGAGCCCAATGTTTATTATATTCTTAATAGTCGGTTTCATTCTGTCTAATATTTGTGTTTCTTCAAACAGTCTTATGAGAATATGAGATTATTCCTCATCCCAACCGGGATTCTGAACAAGTGCACCTGAAGTCAATGTTATCTGTTTCTTCGGAACAGGATAGAGATAATCCCTGCCTTCATTCCAAGTGACTTTGTGGTCACGGAATCCGGTAAGCCATCCTTTCTTCGGAGACGGATTTTCAGGGTCGTCAGGGTCATACAGCCTCTCCGACAGAGTTGCTATTGAAATATTCGCAAGTCCTGCCACTGTCGCAGTTCCGTCATAAACCTCAAAATCATTCTTGCCGTCACCGTCCATATCATAAATTCCGGGGCCAGGAAGGTAAATTCCATAATATGGCGACTCCGTCCCTTCACTGCCGGCCGCGCCGCCGTTCACAAGTTTTGCACCTTCTCCCCAACGGATCATATCGAACATTCTGAATCCTTCAAGCACAAGTTCTACAGTCCTCTCTCTACGCACCTCCAACACCAGAGCCTTCTGAGAACTCTTAGTCCTGACATAGTTAGGATAACATTTCTCCATATACGGGTCAATGCTGACATCTGTCTTTAGAGCCGGCATTCCGACGCGAGAACGAATCTTGTTCACAGACTTGTCCAATGCGTCCTGGTCAAGAGTCCCGAGCTCTGCTCTGGCTTCAGCGAAATTAAGCATAACCTCGCCTAGCCTGAATACCGGGAAGTCATTGTTGGCCTTGCCCTGTGAAAGACAATCCTGGTTATATATGTATTTTATCGGCTTGTAACCTGTATAACTGTGATCCAGATTATTTATGGTCGGCTTGTCCTGATCCAGTTGCACATATCCGGGGCAAAGGACAGTCTGCGCCATTCTCGGGTCACGGTCTTTCACCTCGTCCAAATACCACATTTTGTCAGCTCCGGATTTGTCGGTAAAACGTGTACCGTCCGCCATAAGATAATGATTCATAAAGCGTCTGGTAAAGCCGATGCTCTGCTCGTAGTATTTGGACTGGAACGCGTGACCGAATTTCAGCACATTGTAGTTGTACAGTATCGCGAGCATAACTTCATCCTCCCGTGCATCTTCGGTCGCGAACAACATCCTGTAATTCATATCTTTGCCACTGCCGTTATAGAGGGAATATCCGCTGTCGTCGATGACTTTCTCCGCAGCTTCTGCAGCAAGTTTCAAGAAATATTCCGCGGAAAGTTCCACTGACGCGCCGTTGAATTCCTTAGGGTCATTTTTTGGAGCGAATACGTCATCAGCGTGATATACGCGCCAGGTGCCTTCCCACAAAGCGGCCCTGCTCTTCAGCGCCAACGCTGTCCATTTGTTGACTCTCGCCACATTATGTTTCTCATCAAGGCGTTCAATCGCCTTGTCCAGGTCATCCATCACGTGAAGCATCACGAGGCCTCTCGGGTCGCGGGGCTTGGTCAGAGCCGCATTGTCCGATGAGCCGACTACAAAATCATAATAAGGAACATCCCCGAAACGCTTCACCTTTTCGTAGTAACAGAGAGCGCGAAAGAAATATGCCACGCCTTTGTAGTACTCTTTAGCGGACTCGTCCTTGCAGTTGTCGCAATATTCAAAGAACATATTTATACGTCGTACGATCCCCCATCCCCAGGCGGTAGCTCCTGAATAAGAATCAGTTACCAGTCTATTCCCAAGCACGAGATCCGCAGGATTCGCCATCACATAATCATCGGCCGCCCAGGTCACGACAGTATTCGGAGCCACGAGAAGGTCGTCATAACACTTGTCCAGCCACAGCTTGCACTCATCGCCTGATGTAAAATAATTTTCAGGAGCCACGTCATCCTCGGAAAGCCTTGTGAGGTCGCAGGCCGTGAATGACAATGCAGCAAGCATCAGTATGATATTCAGTATTTTTTTCATAATCAAGCACTAATTAAAATGTCACATCAACACCGAACGACAATGTCCTCGGATATAGATATCCGATTCCGGAATTGTCGGTATTCAGGCTGCTCGCATTTGCAAGCTCCGGATCAATTGTAGTACAATGTCTCTTGAGAGGAGACCAGTAGTACAGATTCTCACCCGTGAAGTACACCCTCAACTTGCTGACATAGAACTTCTTGGTAATATGCTCAGGCAGAGTGTAGCCGACAGTCAAGTTCTTGAAACGCAAATACCCTATATTCTGCAGATACCTGTCGTTCTTCTGTCCCAATCCGAGATTGTAGTTTCCGCTTGAATATGAAGCGAACGCCCTCGGCCTCGGGAAATATCCATTCGGGTTCGTATCCGGGTCATACACTCTTCCCATAAAGTCTTTAGCAATGAAGCTGACCTCGGAATAAGAATACGGGCCCCAGAACGCGCTGCCGCCATAAGCTCCTGTCGGATACCAGTCCTGATGCGCGATTCCCTGGAAGAATGCGGATATGTCGATTCCGGCCCAGTTGAATCCAAGTCTGAACGAGTAAGGGAATCTCGGACGGCTGTTTCCGATAATCTCGCGGTCACCCGGGTCATCCAGCGTACCTGCACCGGAGGTAATCTTTCCGTCACCGTTGAGATCTCGGAATTTAGGGTCACCTGCTTTCAGGCCTGTTCCTAGACTTGAACTCAGAGCCTGATATGGTCCTGGCTGTATCTCGTGGCTGTCAATGCGTGACATATACTCAGCCGCCTCTTCGTCAGATTTGAAAAGGCCGTCAATGCGATAGCCCCAGATGTCGCCCAGCGTCTTGCCCTTGTAATTGCTTGACAATGTTCCGGTCGGGTTGTAATACTTGGTTATCACGGTCTTATTGTCACCTACGCCGACTGTTACAGAATATGATGCCGTCTTGTCGAGAAGTTTGAAAGAATCTTTCCAGTCAATGGAGATTTCCCATCCTCTTGTCCTCAAATCGGCGCAATTCTCTTTTGGCGCTGTCGCTCCGTACGTAGCAGGGAGTTCCACAGATGCCGTAAGCATATCTTTCGTGTCTCTTATGAAGTAGTCTCCTACAAATGAAAGCCTGTTGCCGAGAAAGTTCAGGTCAAGGCCCCAATCATAAGTGGTAACAGTTTCCCAGGTCAGGCCAGACGATACAGGCGCACTCACGGACGAATAAGAGGCTTTGCTGCTCTTGTCGAACGTATAAGTCATCGTATTGTCAGATGACACTTTAGTAAGATAGTAGTAATTGCTTACCTGCTGATTTCCGAGAGAACCTGCTGAGAATCTGACCTTTCCGTTGGAAATTATATCCTGGACAGGTTTGAAGAACGGTTCCTCGGAGAATCTCCACGCCGCAGATGCTGACGGGAAGAATCCCCAGCGGCTTCCTGCGGCAAATCTTGATGTGCCGTCATATCTGGCGCTGGCCTCAACTATATATCTGCCCTTCCAGTCATAATTCAATCGCCCGAATATGCCGAGTGTCGCATAGGTTGAAATGGACTGGTTAGGCCCGTCATAAGTCGTGTCGTCACCTCTTGAAAGTTGCGCGAACGAGTCGAATGCGTCATTGAGGATAGGCCAGGCCTTTATGGAGAGCTGGTTGCTTCTGTAATCTTCATATTGCATTCCGGCCGTCGCCTTGAAATAATGGCCGTTCCAATCGTTCTCATAAGTGCCGAAAGCATTGAACACGTGACTGTTCCTGAACGAGCGCACTTCTTTGTACGACTTAGTGGTTCCGGTGACCATTATCTGCTCGCCCGGCTTCGTGCCGTAATAATAGTTGTTCGTTCTGGAGGTGTTGTACGTGTCGGAACGTCTGAAATCATATTCTCCCGTAAGCACGAGATGCTTCGCAACAGTGAAGTCTATGCGGTGAGTCATATCCAAGTTGCTGACATTCTTGGAGAAATGATTTTTCCCGGAAAGAATCTGCGCCGCATTGCTTCGCATAAGGTCTGTCTGCGAGCCAACGATTTCGGAAGGATATACGACCAGCGAACCGTCAGGATTGACAGGAGAGAACGCCGGAGAACATACGAACCACATTCTCTGGAAAAGCAGGTTCGTATCCTCATTGCCGCCCCACTTGTAATCGCGGACATTGTAGGAAATGTTGTTGGTATATTTTATCCACTTCGTCACGTTGGCTGTTATCTTGGACCTCACGGAATAATTCTTATATGTATCCTTGGCCGGCTCCTTGAATATGCCGTCTTCTGTATAGTAACGTCCGCTCACATAATATTTCACCTTGTCGTTGCCTCCGGATATGGACACGTTGTGTTCACTCGTCGGTCTGTTGGTGTTCAGCAAACTGTGATACCAGTCATAATTTCCGTAGTAATGGTAGAGTCCGTCATCTTCAAGCACGACCCAGGGACGCTCCGGATTCTCAGTCTTGTCGTTTCTTCTCTCGTACAATTTAAGGAGGCGTCCATTTTCAGCGGTATAGTCGAAAACTCTGCGCTGGGATGAATGGAAAGACTGGTTGCAGAACATATTCACGATACTGACGTGTTCGTAACCTGTTGTTATGTAATCAGTATTGGTTGTAGGCTGAATCCAGGCCTGACGGAAATTGTAACTTATCGAGCTCTTCCCGGTCTTGCCTTGCTTTGTGGTGATGAGCACAACGCCGGCAGAGGCCTTGGCGCCATAAATCGCACACGTTGAAGCATCCTTAAGGACCGACACGGACTCGATGTCATTAGGATTTATCTGCTGCAGAGACACTTCCACGCCATCCGCAAGCACAAGCGGGGTACCGCCGTTGACTGAAATGCTGCCCCTGACATTGATTGTAGGCGAACTGTTCGGGCCGCCGTTGCCCATCTTGATGTAAAGCGAAGGATCGGCGCCCTGCAAAGCGTTTGCCGCGGAAACGGCAGGCCTTTTGGCCAATGTCGAGCCATCGACTATGCCGACTGCGCCTGAAAGACTTGATTTCTTCTGCGTACCGTATCCCACGACAACGATTTCGTCCAACACGTTTTTGGAATCTTTCAACGTGATCACATACGGCTGACGTTCCTTGCCGGTGAGAACGGCCTCAAAATCCTCATATCCGATGCAGGAAGCCACTATCGTCACAGGAAATGAAACTCCTGTCAACGAGTAATTTCCGTCATAGTCGGTTGCAGCCCCGTTGGTTGTTCCTTTAATGAACACGCCAGCCCCGACAAGCGGTTCTCCGGACGAGTCCACGACTTTCCCGGAAAATCCGGATTCAGTCTGCGCCGTGACTGATATGCCTGCCATAAGCAACATCACCAGTGCAATAAAGACTTTTTTCATAAATACAGTTAGTGTTATAGTTTCTTTGTGGTTGTAGCGGAGTGTCATCTGAAAGAGTCGGGTCAGATTTTTGATATTCTGTCTTCGAACTCCTCCGGAGGGCATAAAGCCCGCTTTTTAATCTTGCATCTGTGGGTATATACGGAACTCGGGGCGCAGTGAAGGAATTTGGCGATCTTTCCGCTGTCCGTAATTCCGATTTTTATCGCTGCCAGAATCCGCAGCCCCGTCGTCAGTTCTCCCGGATTCCTCTGAAGCATTCTCGCGTCAGGTTTCAACAAGGCGTTCACTTTATCAGGAAAATCCGGATAAAGGCCCAGGAACGTGTCGTCGAATATCTTGAAGAATGTCTTATAGTCCACGACCTCCTCCGTAGGCTTTCTCAGCATCTCCTTGACCGCCTCAACACCACCTTCTTTCAAAACTGACCGCAACTCGTGCCTGTACCTCTCTATATCCTCCATATAATATGAAGACATCGTGATATGCCTGGTTATATATTCCATTTTTGCCTCGTTGGCGTCTTCGAGAAGCATATTTTTGCGTTTTATCGTTGTATGCTGCCGGAAAGAAAGTACCAGAAGCGCCATAGTGGCGATGAACAGCAATGCCAGAACTATAATGATACCTATGTAGGCATTCCTGTCCTGACGTGTCTTCCGTCCTATCGCCTGCACGATGTACAGCATCGAATTTGCGGAATTGAGTATATGCGAATTATATTTGCTCGCAAGCGCGTCTTCCAGTGCAATCTGACAATATCTTGACGCAGTACCCAACTGGTTGTCTTCGAATAGCATATTGGACAACTCAAATAGAGACAACGATGTCCTTACCGGGACCATAATGCCGTATATTGCGCTTTGCGCCAGCCAATATTCGCGTTTTTCCTTATTGCCGGCATAAGCGTAGGCGAACGCCAGGCTGTATGCGGCCTCGGACTTTTCCTCAATGCTCCCGCTTTTGTCAACCAGATCCCGCAAGATGACAATTGCGTCTTTCGCCCTCCCGCTCTCGTAGAGCTGCATCCCGTTTCTGCGAATCAGTTCAAAAGGTTCGATTTTCGGATTGTTTATGTAGGCAAGGCGCTTGATATGACGGCTTTCGATTATCTGCTTCCGTTCTTCCTCGTCAATCATCTCGTCCACAGCCTTGATACCGTCCAGATAAAGATCCGCCTTGTAGTATGCCGCCATCTCCGACTGCGTTAGGCGCGCCGTATCAATTTTTTCCAGCATCGCCTCTGCCTCAGGATATTGTCGCATCAGAACTTTCACCACTGACCGCTCGAGCACGGAATGCAGAATTTTTGACGAGTCCCCCTGCGCATATCTGTCCATCAAATTCAGATATGTCAAAGCTGAATCCGCCTGCCAATATTTGAACAATCTGAACAATGCTTCCGAGCATTCCCACTTGGCTGAATCAGAAAAAGATACGCTCATTATAGTGTGCAGACTGTCAGCCCTGCGCTCCAACTGCACGCAATACTTTCCGCGTTCTGATATCGCACGATCAAGTTCGCCGAGTTTATGATTGAGTTCAGATGTGCACCCGGTCAAAAAAATCGTCGTCAGCAGAAATATGCAGGATAACCGCCTCATCAGAATTTGTCAATATAATCAGGAATCAGTTTCTGAATGCCTTTCATTTCTTCCGCATTGTCGATGACCGTCATAAACGGCACTTCCGCAGGCGTAGTGTAATAAGTGGAGTAATAATCGTCATACGGAATCGGGCTGCTGCTGTATTTGCAACTATGTATCAGATTGTTCCAGTCTGCGTCAGGCTCCATATCTCCGCTTACCGCACAATAGAGCATCTGCGTCATCATATATCCCATAAGCGGATTCGGATGATGAGTGTCCGAACCGGAGTGATTGCAGAACGTATAGCGGTCCTTGTACGTCACGATACCTCCCGGTACGGCAACCGCACCTGTGTAGATGTCGTATGCCAACTGACCGCAGTTGACAATAGTAACACCCGCGTCGTGAAGTTTCTTCAACTGGGACAGAATATTCTTGTGGTCCTTGTAAACGCTGTATATATGGTTGATATATAATAGCTTGACATTAGGATTCACTGACTTGAAGCGGTTGAAGAGAGTCATCGCGTCAGTGTAGAAATTGGAATTATTGTTGCCGGCCTCCGAGATGATCACATAATCGAACGACGCAAGGTCGAGCCCTTTAAGCAAATCGACTCCGACTCCCGGGCAATCCTTGTGGGCAGTGTTGCAACCTGCTTCAGTGTAGTCGGACAGACTGTGGTTTCCATAAGTGCAGTCAATGACCTTAAAATCAGAGAAGCCATTATCCTGCAACATTTTATAGAACATACCATAATCTTCCTTGCTTTGCGAACCATATTCCACTAGTCCGCCATAATAGACCATAGAGTTGGCACACACAATGAAATTCTTACCGTTCAACGTTTCTTCTTCAGCAGCGGCATCCTGAACAAGAGACAAGGCACAGGTCTTTCCTCCTTTCAATGAAATTTTCAGTTCACCTCTGCGCTCACTCGATGTGTTTTTTGACGCTGTAACAGTTATTTCCTGAGCAGAATCGCTCGCATCCCCACTTTCAGGAGACAAGGTAATCCAATCCGGGAATTCAGCTGACCAGACGGCATCAGTAAGAATGCTTATCGTTTTGGACTGGCCGTTACCTGCAAACTTCAGAGAAGCGGCTGAAACTGAAATCTTCTCAACCGATTCATTTTTCGCACAATTCACGTTAAGCATACAAGCCAGGAGAAGCGCCGACATTTTTATAAAAGATTGCATCATTATGGTTATTAGCGAGTATCAGTCACGAGTAAAAATCAGGAGTCGGACGGGAAGATTCCGTACGACTCCTCAAATTTACACCAACCGGTGATTTTACCAAAGTACCAAGATGATTATCTATATTCCAGAAAGAGTTTAAATACTATAACAACCTGAATATCAATAGGCAAGTACTATAGTCATCCACCGCATTATCAAGATGCGATATAATCTTAAATATGTTTAGTAAACGATTATTTTCTAGAGTTAATCCGTTTCCGCAGGCCGGAAGACAGGGAAATCGGATAATCCTTGTCGGACTGATTGAGCCACTTGAGGGCCAAATCATTGTCGCCAAGCATAAAGCATCCCAGCGCTATGTCATACTCGGCGCAAGAGCGGCGCATCAGATTATTTGTATTGACCAACTTCATCCACACGGAGATTGCCTCCTTCCACTTGAAGTCATAAGCCAATTGGGAAGCATTGTCCCAATCGGAAGGTGACTCGTAATACAGAAGCGTAAACTGTTCGCTCTTCCAAACAGGAGCAAAAATCTTTGCAGACAAGGCGCCAGCCGATTCTGCCTGCTTATTGAGAGACGTCCAAACCATATCGGGAACAGCAGTCCTCGGCGTGTAAACGTCAACTGAAACAGTGCTCTTCAATTCTCTGCTTCCGGACCAGGCATATACGGTATCCACCTTTCCCATAGAATCATAAGCATAAAGCTTGAGTATCATTGGAACTGACGCCGTATAGAACAACGCCGTATCCGAGGCTGAAACTTCTTTATCCAAGATCGAGACATTGCCGAATTCCGGAGCGTCAAACAGAAAAACGACATCATCCCCGCTCTTCATCACGAGGGCGGACAATGAATCCACTGACGAGTAATTGTCGCCTGGTTGCTTTTTGACTTTATACAAATTGACTGACTGCTGACCTGCGAAGTAATTCTTCTCGATAGTGCTTGCAAACCCGTTCAGCAGATAATCGGTGAAAACAGAGTCCTTTGATTCCCCGCTGTCCAGACAAAAAACCGCAATGGACTTTCCTGTCAGAGACAGTCCGGACTTAGACGGATAACTCATCTCTATATTCATACTGAAAGCCTGCGGATCGCAGGAGGTCAACCCCAGCGCCGCCAAAGCCATCGCCGAAGCGACAGAAATTTTAAGGACTGTTTTCATCATATCACTAAATATATTCTGCTATCAAATCGTACTCTCCGGCCTCTGTGATGCGGACATTTATGAAATTGCCGACCATTTTGTCCGGAGAAAGTTTCATCTTGTCAGCATCATATTTGACAAGAATTTCACCGTCCACTTCAGGGCTTTCGAACTCGCTTCTGCATACAAAGACACCGTCATTGTAGTCATCGATGATAACCTTGCACTCACTGCCGACGCGGCTCTCGTTGAAAGCAAACGATATGCCACGCTGAAGTTCCATC
>CAVKAQ010000063.1:0-14253 GCA_963654225.1 Butyricicoccaceae bacterium
GCTTCAAGGCACGCATCTGCGGCCTCTTTGCTGATTGCAGGGGTGATTCCAGTCCAGTGAAACCAGTCCGCGCCCTCAAGGACCTTTTTCCAGTCTATCGTTCCTGGACGTATCTCTGCAATGGATGAATGTGCGCGGTCATATATCACCTTGCTGGGTCTTGCAACGGCACCTTTCTCGATAAAGTAAATGCCAATTCTGTCTCCGGCCTTGGCGCAGTAACTTACATCTACGCCCAACCCCCTCAATTCTGCAAGGCAGGATTTTGCAATATCATTGTCCGGAAGAACTGTAACGAATTTGGCATCTTCACCGAAATTAGCCAGTGAGACTGCGACATTCGCCTCTCCGCCTCCGAAAGTGGCTTCGAATTCGTGAGCCTGAGAATACCTTAAATGCCCCGGCGTAGCAAGGCGGAGCATGATTTCACCAAAAGTAACTACTTTTGCCATAGTTTGTTGTGTATATTGTTTAGTCGTTATTGAAATTCAGTTGTCTGCAATTTCAGTATCTGTAATAGCTGTCTCTCAAATATCCGCTCTCCGTCATTCTGATCATATTCAATGCTATTATATAGATATGTGCTCCAAGTCGCGACGAATTGCAGTTTTCGGTCGCTTTTCTTCTACGACTATCGTTTTCAAGACAAAAATACGATTTTTGTGTCCGATTTTTGACTAAAAGCGGAAAAAATTTGTGCGTTTTCATAACAGATTCCCTTCACCATCCGGTGTATGAAATCAATCTCGCTTTTTGGCAGAATGGCTGGTGGAGTAAGTTCTATGATAATGCAGAAATTTGCAGGCGAATTATTCGTCTTTTCAGACCGGACAAACCTGCAGTTTCTCGGATTCGAAGGAAAACCGGCCGGGTACTTCATAGTTTTCTGCATCTGCGCTGTCGCATATCTTGTAGGTTGGTTGCTGATGAAGGCCCCTCAGGACCCACGATAAAAGCTGACTTTCAAACAGTTGCAATTTTGTAAAATGTACTTTACAAATTTATAAAATATATTTTACAAAATCGCAACATCTGATAAAATTTGACGCCATAGAGACTGGAGATGAATTTTATTTCTTCTTCATCTTGAAAATGAGAGGTGTTGAAAACAAGGCTCTTCAGTGGTAGTCTGTGGTCCCGTGAAGGGCTCCTTGAGGAATGTGGCTATAAAGGGTAGATGAAGCGGAGCGGAAATCTGCCAGAGTCTTCCGACAACTCGACCTCACCCTACAAAAACAGAGAGACCAACCCCTCTTGGAGTCGGCCTCATTTATTAGCGACAGGCTGGTTTTATTCAGCCTTTATGTATTTCTGAAACTACTTCTTCACAAACAGTGATGCGAATCCGAACATTTCAGGATCGAATTTGCTGTCTTCCCACCACATTTCTCCGAATGGAGGAGTGTCATAGTCGCGGAACTCGACATTGAGTCCGTCATCGGTAATGCTGAAGACGACCACTGCCTCTCCTAGACTTTCTTCAGATGAACTGAAAGCCCTGTTTGCGGATGAAAGTTTGTAGTATGTGTTTGTCTGGTATGTTGAGCTCTCCGCGCCAACATACATATTGCAGTCATAGACCGTATATTTGCCGAGTGAAACGGAACCGGAGGTTGTATTCTTCAGCTCAGTCAATGAGACTGTCGCTGTTCTGAAGAAATTCTGGAAATCGCCTGTTCCTCCAGGGGTTACGGTAACATCACCATTGTCGCTCTTCGCGAATGTAAGTGTGAATCCATCGTTGTGGGTAGGAAGCAGAGCCGGATCATCTTCGCCTTCCTCAAAGAAGTATTCAATTTCTTCCAAGCAATAGACCTTGCTGAATTTCCAAGTTCCTACAAGTTTGTCCGGAGTCTGAAGACCGCGCACATTGATGGTAAGCGTGCTGTTGTCTCCTGCGATGAATCTGCTGTTGTCTTCGTTGTCGACACTGAGAACGGCGTTGAGGTTGCCTGAAAAACCGTCAGCGACAGTGAATTTTACGGTTGCTTTGGTCTCGCCTGCACGGAGCAGAGCATAAACCTCAGACTCCGGCTGAGCGTCTGATGCGGAATTTTCAGGTACAAAAGTCAGTTCTGACGAGCCTTCTCCTTCAAGAACAAGCGGAATATAAATGTCCTCCGCTGTCACTATATCCTTGCCGGATACACTTCCAGTCACCTCGATGGTGGCAACGACGCTCTCATTTGCGTAGGTCTTGTCTGTAGTGAACTGATATACAAGCGCTTCCTGTGAATCAGGATTTACGATTGCGAGCAGTCTGAGTCCATAGCTATATCCGGTAGGTACATCGAAACTCATTGCAAGCGGCTTGTCCGCTGTCATTGAGATATTTGTCAGAGTTACATATCCGACACTCTGGCCGGCCTCGATGATCACTGATTCTGAAGACATTGAGTAATCTACATCCTTTACAGGACCGTCATTGAATCGGAGAGGCACTACGATGTCTGCATCGGAAGGTTCGCTTACGCAAATGCCGATAGTGACTTCGCCTTTCTCATATACGGTGTACAATGTCTTGTCAAATTGAAGAACCGGATTGTTGTCCTTGTTGCAGGAAACCAACGAAATGACCGCTATGGCAACGGTTGCCATAAATGTTAAGATCTTTCTAGCCATAAATAAGTTAGTTTAATGAATATGATATTGTCTATTTGTCCGTAATAATCCGTCACTTTATGGCGTCTTCGTATTCGGCTTTTATCGCCTTTACTTCATCGCGCTCAGCCTGTGTCGGAATTTCTCCTTTCGGTTTGATATATGTTTTTGAGGCATCACTTGTTTTAGGCGGAAGTTCGTTGTACTTGCATCCGGTGGCGATTAACCCCATAGCTATCACTGCGAATATAGCAATTATGTTCCTTTTTGTTCTCATTTTGCTTAAAAATTTTAAGAAGACAAAGATAAACGGGTGTCTGCGACTAGTAAACATACCCGGGATTCTGTACCAGATCAGGATTCAGGTCAATGTCCGATTTCGCTATCGGAGATGTGTAGAGATAGGCTTTTGTCGTGTATTTCAGACCGTTGCTGATTACCCACCATTCCGGGCAGCCATTACGTTTAAGCTCGTACCAGCGGTCGCCCTCCATATACATTTCCTTTCTCCTTTCGTCAAATATCGCCTGCAGAAGAGGAGTGACAGCATTGCCGTTACAATCTGTAACAATCCTGTCATTGTCCCTGACTGCCGGAAGTGTACTTTCCGTAAGGTCTATGGCTCCGCTTATCCTGTTGCGCCTCAGTTCGTTAATCCATTTGAGAGCATTTTCATTGTCATTCTTGTGATAGTATGCTTCTGCCAGCATAAGCACCATCTCCGAAAGTCGTACACGGCACTCCGGCACTTTGATATTCATACGCTTCTTGTCGAAACTGGATGTGTATCGGACATCCTCCGCAGGGCTGTCTCCGAACAGTTTGATGAGTTTTGCGCAGGCAGGCCTGGAGGCAAGGTAACCTTTAGTGTAGGTGAAATACCAGTCCAGTTCGCTGGAATTGTTTATGTGTGAGCGTACAAGCACTTCTCCTTTCGCCTCGTACTGAGAATTGATCATCGCATCGTACTCGGAAATAGGGGTGAGCGTGTAGCCGCTGTTGTCCATTATGTCTTTGCAGATGGAGATTGTCTTGTCCCAATTCTTGCACCAGAATTCAAGTTTTGCCTTGTATGCCTTTATAATCCAGTTCGTGAAAATGTACTTGGCGTCAGTCGGATTCAACGCAAGTGCGGAATCGAACAACTTTTCTGTGTATTCGTATGTCTGTCTGAGAGTTCCGCGCAGTGGCTTCGATGATATGTCGAAATTGTCCACTTCAGGTATGCCTGGCAGTTCGTTCGCTGACGATTCATTCCACGGCTGGCAGAATTCGCGCAGAAGATTGTAGTAGATGATTCCTTTTATCGCATACGCGGCTGAAACACAGCCTTTTGCAATGTCGGTATCCCGGCCTTTCATATTCTCGATAATGATGTTGCAGTCCCTCACCGTCTCCCAGCAGTTTTCATAGAAAGTCTGCCTCTTGTTGATTTCCTCGCCAGCATAGAAAGTGAGGTTCGAACTTGTTGTGATATTAGCGTCCAGGTCGTCGGCGCAGCCTTCCAGATGCACCAGTACGTCCATATTGCCGATGACGTATTCGTCGCCGCCGCCTTCTATCTCGCGTAATCTGTTGTGAATCAATGATGCGAATTCATCATCAGTTTCAGGAATCACCTCGCCCTGAGGCTGTACATTAAGATAATTGCCGCAACCTGCCAGAAATCCAACGCCAATCAGAAGAAACATTGATTTCAGCCCGAACCGTTGTATATATGATATATGTTTCATATTCCTCCTCCGTTAAAATTCTATGTTCATTCCTGCAGACACGCTTCTGGTAGTCGGGTATGTCGCTCCCGGAATTTCCGGGTCCATGCCGTCGTAACTTGTGAATGTGAAGAAATTGTTCAGCGAGACATTGAAGCTCAGACCTCTCATCTTCATTTTCTTCACCGCGTTCTGCGGAAGCGAATAAGTGAGAATTATGGATTTGATTCTCAGGTATGAATTGTCTTTCAAGTAGATGGCATCGACTATGCTGTAATCCATCGGATTGGTGTTGGAGAAATTGTATCTCGTGCCGTAATAGTCGTAGATGCGCGGGTATTTCACTCCTGAAGTGTTGTTCACTGTCCAGCGGTTTGTCCTGTCTTTCTCCACGTTCAGATGATTGCCGTAGAGGTCGCTGTAATGCGACTGGACTGTTTCCGTGCTGACACCGCTATGTGAAGCGTTGCTGTAGCTTGCAGGATAACTCATCTTCTCGTAAGTCTTTGACCCGAAGGAATATACTCCGCTTATGCTGAGCCTTAGCTGTTTCCAGGAAGCGTACAGATTGAAGCCTCCTGTATATGGGGCGATGCTGGTCCCGAGGTAATATCTGTAGTTGTCAGGCTTGTTGAGGTCCGTTGATGTCGTTATCGTGGCATCTTTCCTTAACTGAAATTCGTAAAGCCCTGTTTCTCTTGAGATTCCAATGAGTTTTCCGCTGAATATTGCACCGGTAGGGTAGCCTTCCACATATCTGTCCTTGGACGTGATTCCGCTCTTTGATACCGGATTGTATTTCAAGACCTTATTGTAGTTGTAGGCGAAATTGACCGATGCGCCTGCCGACCAGTCCTTTTTCTGAAGAAATTTTCCGTTGAGCGTAACCTCGATACCGCTGTTCATAATGTCGGCGGCATTGAAATATACGGACGTGAATCCTGTCGTGCTCTGTACCGGAGACGACGTGACTACATCGGTGCTGAGCCTGTAATAGTATTCAGCATTGACGCTTAACCTGTCTTTCCACAGCCCGAAATCAAGCCCTACCTTCGCGTCCTGTGTCTTCTCCCAGCCGAGGTTTGGATTCGGAGCAGAAGGGATTGTTCCGAGATTGAATGTCTCGTCGTTGTAATATCGGTATTGTTGCTGGAGATATTGGATGACAAGCAGATGTGAGGTGCTTGTGTTGACGTCGCCCGTGAATCCGTATGCGGCCCTGAGTGTCGCGTGGGAAACGGCTGGCAATGCCTTCTTCATCCATTTTTCTTCTCCGAGATGCCAGGCCGCTCCTGCGCTCCAGGTAGGATTGAACTGTCTGTTGCTTCCGAAATTGGAGCTCCCGTCAGTCCTGAATGAAGCATTGAGCACAATGTCTTTTCCGAGATAGTAATCCGCAGAAGCATAGAATGATGCGTATCTTGTCTTGCTGAAATATTCACCGTTGAGTTTCTCCACTTCTGTGAGCCACTGGTCAGTAGGACCGCTTATCTGCGGCATTGAGGTTGTGCCGGTTTTGGGGTCGTAATTATATCTCTTTGTGAAGATTGTGTTCGAGTCGGAGCCTCTCAACTCTGCGCCGGCAAGAACGTTCACGGTGTGGATTTCGGCGAATGTCTTGTTGAAAGCGAAATGACCTCTGGCAACGTAACTATTCCTGTTGGTTCTGTTCTGGGATATGCTGCCGTAAAGGTTTGTCTGGGATTTGTCATCGTTGCCGAGCCTGTCGCGGAACGCCGTGTAGGTCTCCTTGTCGATAACTTTGTCGGTGGAGTTGTTCGCGAATGAGTAGGATACCAAGCCGACGAAGTGCAGCGGTTCTATGATTCGGAAGTCCGTCTGCGCCCTGAATGTTCCGTTGGTATTGGTAGTCTTGGTATAGTTGGAATCGAGTTCCCTCAGGATGTTGAATCCGTTTTTCGGCATAACCTGTTCTGCACCGCGTCCGTTGTAGTAGCCAAGCGTGAACCAGGTCTGGTCTGCGGCGTATGAACCGTCATCGTTGTATGCTCTCTCGTAAGGGTTGGAGAAATATGCGTAGTAGAACGGATCGACAGTAGAATACGGCATTTTTGATTCCTGTCTGGCAGCTTCCATTCCGATGTCAATTTTTGCCCAATCTACAGGTGTAAGTGTCATCTTCGCATTGACATTGTAGCGGCGGTAATTGTTGTGGATAAGCATACCGTCCTCGTCGTTCAATCCGAGAGCGACATAATATGTGCTTTTTCCTGAACCCCCGCTGAGCGAAAGGTGATGACCCTGGGAGAATGCGTTGCGGAACAGCAGGTTGTACCAGTTGGTATTCACATTGCGCAGAGAAGCGATATAGGCATCCTGCGCTGACTTGTTGCCTTTCATCGTCGCGAAATCTCCGACTCCGGCACGAATCTGCCCAACAATTCCGATTACAGGATAGATTACTGTGTTGTCGGTAAGCGACTGGGTGTATCTGTCGGCTGAGAATTCAGTCCACAATTCGTCTTCCCAAGCCAGTTTCTCCGATGAATTCATCAGGTTGAGGCTGCGTTCCGGCTTGAATGACCACGTGAAAGTGTTGTTGTAGTTGATTTTCATCTTGCCGGCTTCGCCATTCTTGGTAGTTACGACTATGACTCCGTTGGCCGCTCTGGAGCCGTATATGGCTGCGGCTGCGGCATCCTTGAGGATTGTAATGCTCTCAATATCGTTAGGATTGATGTTTCCTATGCCGTTTACGAAAATATCATCGAAACCGCCGGTAGCGAGCTGTTCTTTGCTGAGGGAAGGGGAGTCGCTTTGCATAGGGACGCCGTCCACAACCCAGAGAGGGTTGCTGGTGCCTGTCAGGTTGTTGGAGCCTCTGATGGTAATCTTGGCTTGAGTTCCGGGCTGGCCTGACAAAGATTTGATGCTGACTCCGGCCACTTCTCCCTGCATAAGGGCATCGACGGATGAGATTGCCTTGGACTCGAACTTGTCCGCATCAAGTACCGCCACGGATCCTGTAATCCTTTTGACTGAAGTCTGTGCGTAACCTGTGATAACAACCTGATCAAGCTGGTTGTTTTCCCATTCCATCAGGATTTTCACATTTTCCGTTTTGCCTGGAACTAGCTGATAGCGAAGTTCTTTCATTCCTACAGAGGAGAAAATCACTGTCTTGGCGGTTGACGGAAGCGTTATGCTGAAATTTCCGTCCAAATCGGCGGTCGTGCCCACGGAAATTTTCTCGGCGCAGACAAGTCCCGCTCCGATGACAGGTGCGCCGTCATTGTCCACGACCTGTCCTGTGAACCGTATCCCCTGTCCCCATCCTGTGATGTGGATAAGCGTGAAAATGAGACAATAAGCTAATTTTTTCATATCCTGTAGCGCTTATATCCGACAATAAGTATATGAAACGACCTCTGAATTATATAGTTCGGTGTTTTATCGAACCTTGATGCCTTCCGCTTTCATTTCCTCAAGCGCCTTCCTGTGTCCGTCTTCGCTGACATAGGCGAGGCAATTCTCCAGCAGCAACACCTTGAATCCTGCGTTCTTCAAATCCTCGCAGGTGTTGCGCACGCAGAACTCGGTGGCTATTCCGCAGACAAAGACATTCTCAGGCTCCAGCATCGAGACAATCTCGTTCAATGGCTGTCCTGCTGCGTTTTCCGCCTCGAATCCGGAGTATTGCTCAGTGGTGGTGTCACATCCCTTGTCGAACACCAGGTCTTCATCGGCAAAAGGCTTCAATTTATCGTGAATCTCGCCTCCTCTCGTCCCAGCGACACAGTGGGCAGGCCAGGACCCTCCGAATTCCTTGAAAGAGGAGTGGTCTGCAGGATGGTGGTCACGGATGAACAGCACCGGGAGATCTTCATTTCTCGTTTTCTCAATGAATTCCAATGTGTTGGCAACGGCACTTTCGGCATTGACGCAAGCGAGGCTTCCGTCAATGAAGTCATTGAGCATATCCACGACTATTAAAACAGAATCATTAATCATAGTAGTCAAATTACTGCTTTACTGTGTAAGTTTATTTCTCTAATTTCCCTAAATCTCTGTAGGCTGACGCCTGCCGTCCCGAGGGGCTGTCACTATTCGATTGAAAAGTTGTTGATCTCGTTCACGAGTTTCGTGAGGATGTCATTCTTGAGGTTGTAAAGGTCGTCAGAGATGTCCACCTTGTAGTAGTGAGGATTGATGAGACGCCTCTCTGAAGGGCTGAAATGCTTGAGCGTATCGTTGTAGAATGCCTTTTTCTCCATCAATGTCCTGACCGGGGCGCACCTTATGCCATTCTCAATGACTGGAACTTGAAGCGCTCTCCACTGATATGTTCCTTCGTCAAATGTCTTGAACTTGTACCTGTCGTACTCGTCTTTGATGTTGAACGTCTTGCCGTGCTCGATGTCCTGGCTGAGAGTGTCCGCCCTCAGGCAGGTCACGTCGGCCTTATAGATGTCGCCGAACTCCTGGTCGTGTTTCATCAGCCTGTAGGTGATCTGGAATCCCGGATTGATGAGCTTGATCCTGTCTTCGGATTTCTTGAGCACGGGCTCTCCGTCAATCTGGACCAGTTTATATACATTTCCGAAGCACGGCGCGGCTTTGCTTGTGGCTATTGCGTCACCGACTCCGTAGCTGTCTATTTTTGCTCCCTGTCTCTCAAGGTCTGAAATGAGGTATTCGTCCAATGAATTGGTGGCGAATATCTTGCACTCTGTAAGCCCGTGAGCGTCGAGTATTTTCCTGACTTCAGCTGAGAGATATGCAAGGTCTCCGCTGTCGAGCCTGATGCCGTATCCGTAAGGATAATTGTTGTCAATGCCGTTTTCCTTGAATGCGCGGATTGCGTTCAATACTCCGCAGCACAGCGTGTCGTAAGTGTCAATCAGCAGAATAAGGTTTTCACCGCGGTGTGTGTTGATATAGTCGCAGAAAGCCTTGTGCTCACCTTCCACTGAACTGCCGTAAGCCGTGACAAAGCTGTGGGCCATTGTTCCTGTGGACGGGACTCCGTTGAATACGCCCGTAAGAATGTTGGATGAACTTGCGCAGCCGGCGATGATTGCGGCTTTTGCGCCATAGACTGCAGCCCACGGTCCGTGAGCTCTTCTGGAGCCGAATTCGCTTACCGGATGCGATGTGGACCTGCAAACTCTGGAGGCTTTGGTCGCCACAGCCATCTGGTGGTTCATTATGCAGAGCATCGGCGTTTCAAGCACCTGTGCCTGGATAAGTGGCGCTTCCACTATTATTATAGGTTCGTTCGGGAACGCGATTTCGCCCTCTTTCATTGCGTACACATTTCCGGTGAATTTCATATTCGCCAGATAGTGTCTGAATTCTGCGTACTCGTCTCCCGGTATGAATTTTTCGTAGAAATCTTCAGGCATTGAGCCCAGGTTGGCAATCATCTCGACTACTTCTTCTGTTCCGCTGACCACAGCCCAGTTGTTGTTTTCGGGGGCTTTCCTGTAAAAAAGATTGAATATGGCAGTCTGTTCTCCCTTCCCACATTCCATAAATGACTTTCCCATTGTGTATTGGTACTTGTCAGAACAATATGCGAATTCTTTTACGTCCATTATAAATGTTTTTCGTTTACTTCCGCGGCCTTTTCCGGCCTCTTCTTTCTTGTTAGCAGTACACCGTTTCCTCTGCACTCTTTATTTTAAGACAGAAACAGTCCTGAAACCTTCGCTTGATAAAAAGCGGAAAATATCTCAAAACTGCATCAGTGCCAACTGCAAAAGTAATAAAAATTATTATAAGCGTTTTCTGCAGGAGATTGAACTGACCGCTGCAGTCAGTTGATGTTCTGGATTAACTGCGGCGACAATAGTTCAGTATCTTTCTATGACTTGAAATTCAGTCGTAGTGGAGACTGGACAGACGTTGCGGTCGGGAATGCTATTGTAGACTATCTTGCGGCTCTTGTCCGACTCTGAAAATCTTGAAGCCGATGATGGCCATCAGGATGCTCATAAGCGGGCTGATGATGTTGAAAAAGCAGAACGGCAGATACGTTATTGTCGGCACGCTGAGAATTGTCGCCTGGGTCATTCCGCAACTGCTCCACGGAAACAGTGGGGATGTAACTGTGGAAGAATCCTCCACCGACCGTCCGAGCAGTCGGCTTTCGTATCCGCGTTTCGCATAAATGTCCTTGTAAATGTCTGACGTTAGGATAATTGAAAGATATTGGTCGGAGATGACACCGTTGAGGACAACTCCTGTAGTAACAGTCGATGTCACGAGACCGGTCCTTGTCTTTGTCGCAGGCAGTATCAATGATGCCAGGTGATGCAACATTCCGCTTGCCTTCATACATCCGCCGAAACACATCGCGCATATAATCAGGTACACGGTATTGAGCATTCCCAGCATTCCTCTTGAGGAAACCAGTTTGTTCACTTCATCGATGCCCGTGTCAACGGCGACCGAGTCATAAACCGTCTTTACGATTCCGGTGAACATAACCCTTGCGGTGTTGGTGTCAGCGGGATTCCCGAATCCGGATAGCGTTTCATTCCCGATTTCGCAGATGATATGCGGCTGCAGGATGATTGCTGATACGGCTGCAAGCAAGGTTGACAAGCCGAGAACAATGAGAGCTGGCATCTTCTTGGCAATCATTATGCCTGTCACGACCGGCACCACGAGCGTCCACGGCGAGATGTTGAATTTGGAAGACAATGTCTCCGTATATACCGAAATCTGCGAGGAGTCATTTCCGGAATGGAGAAATCCCAGTACGAGGAAGATGACCAAGGTCAATATGAATGACGGTACTGTGGTGATCATCAGATACTTGATGTGCTTGAACAGCGGTGTGCCTGATATGGACGATGCCATTACCGTCGTGTCTGAAAGCGGTGAAATCTTGTCTCCGAAATATGCGCCGGAGATGATTGCTCCTGCTATCATTCCCTCGTTGAAACCCTGAGCCTTTCCGATACCCATAAGCGCTACACCTATGGTTGCGATTGTTGTCCACGAGCTGCCGATCATCACTGAGATGAACGCGCAAATGGCGCAGGCTGTGAGCAGGAAAATTTTAGGCGAGATGATTTTTACACCGTAGCAGATGAGAGACGGCACGGTGCCGCTCATAGTCCAGGTGCCGGAAATGCCTCCGATGAGAAATAGAATAACAATGGCGGTGGTGACGTCGCCTATGTTGCTGCGGATGGCGTCCTCAAAGTCCTGCCACGGCTTTTTGAATAGCCACATAGAGAGCCAGACACAAATTCCGGAGGCGACAAGCAGGGAAACCTGGCTTGCGCCAAGTATTGCATCGCTTCCGAATATGCTAATGTTCAATGCCAGCAGGATAATCAGTACAATGGTAGGTATCAGCGAGATGCCTATCCGTTTCATTGACGCTTTCTTCATTCGATATCTTAAGTTCGTTTTTTTTTGAGGCTGACTAATAAGCGGTCTGCTACATTGTTCTCGTGGTTCAAATTCTCACAACCGCAATGTTGCTCCTGATATTTGTCGCATCGGGAGTCTTATGTCTCATCTTTATCTGACCGCTCCGTGAAACGCGCAAGTTACTAAAATTTTTAAAATTGATACTGCCATTCTTATGGAAATGTCGCATTCTCGGTTCATTAGCCCCACTGAAACCGTATTGCTCAAACCTCTTGAGCCATTTCGCGAAATGATGTTTTGATATTGGGTTAGTGAATATCAATAGCAAAAGCGGCAGTGCCCTACGCTCAGAAAAAAAATTCGTTACGGGCATCTGCCGCTTTTGCAAATATTATTGAAGAGTAATTATTTCTTAATTATCTCCTTCGTTATGAGATGCGTCATCACTTAGACTGTTGGCAGATGGCTGAGGCTTTCTGCAATTTGCTCATCAGTAGGGATGACGTCTGTCATCGTACCGTCATTGAATTGCTCGTATGCCTTCAGGTCAAAATATCCTGTACCGGTCAATCCGAACAATATGGTCTTTTCTTCGCCTGATTCCTTGCATTTGAGGGCTTCGTCGATTGCAGCTCTGATGGCGTGGCTGCTTTCAGGTGCTGGAAGCGTGCCTTCAGTCCTTGCAAACAATTCAGCTGCCTGGAATACGGATGTCTGTTCTACTGCTCTCGCCTCCATATATCCGTCCGCGTAGAGTTGCGACAGTATGCTGCTCATTCCGTGATAACGCAGTCCTCCGGCGTGATTGGCTGACGGAATGAATTGACTTCCAAGAGTGTACATTTTGGCGAGAGGACATATAGCCCCGGTGTCGCAGAAGTCATAAGCGTATTTCCCTCGAGTGAAACTTGGGCAGGAAGCCGGCTCGACAGCGATAATCCTATAATTCTTCTCTCCTCTCAACATCTCTCCGACAAACGGGCTGATAAGTCCGCCTAGATTTGAGCCTCCGCCTGCGCATCCTATTATTATGTCTGGTGTTATGCCGTACTTGTCCAGCGCAGTTTTGGCTTCCAGGCCGATAATTGATTGATGTAGAAGTACTTGGTTGAGCACGGACCCCAACACATATCTGTACCCCTCGTGAGTTGTCGCGGCCTCTACCGCCTCAGATATGGCACATCCCAAACTCCCGGTCGTGCCGGGATGTTCCGACAATATCTTGCGGCCGACCTCTGTTTTTGTGCTCGGTGACGGTGTCACGTCGGCTCCGTAAGTACGCATCACTTCACGCCTGAAAGGCTTCTGCTCGTAAGAACATTTGACCATAAACACGTGGCAGGCAAGGCCGAAATAAGCGCACGCCATACTCAGCGCCGTGCCCCATTGGCCTGCACCTGTTTCAGTGGTCACGCCTTTGAGCCCCTGCTTTTTGGCATAATATGCCTGAGCGATAGCGGAATTCAGTTTGTGGCTTCCGGATGTGTTGTTGCCTTCGAATTTATAGTAGATTTTTGCGGGAGTCCCCAGCGCTTTCTCCAGAAAATAGGCTCTGATGACAGGTGACGGTCTATACATTTTGTAGAAATCTCGGACTTCGTCCGGAATAGGGAAGTATGCCGTCTCGTTGTCCAGTTCCTGCCTGCATAATTCTTCGCAGAAAACTCCCTTCAAATCGTCAACGCTCATCGGTTGCAGCGTGGCCGGGTTAAGGAGCGGCGCAGGCTTGTTTTTCATGTCGGCTCTCACGTTGTACCAAGCCTCGGGAATCTCGTTTTCTGCCAGATAAATCTTGTAAGGAATTTTCGTCTCCATAATGATATGATTTTGATTGTTAAACATTGTCTGATGTATTGATATTCAAGTTGTAATGACGGCTGATATGAATGATTGGTGGTGTAAAAATGGAAAAAGCCCTGTCGCAGATGCGGCAGGGCCTAAGGTATTGTCATATGTCAAATCAATACAACGGCTGTAGCCTCCTACGACTTTTTGAAGCAGTAAGAGCGCCACCACCAAGAGTATGTGCTTGATTTGAACATATTGTTCCGATTTCTCCACCAAGTTAGTATGTCTTGAGATGAATTCCAACAGTTTTCTGCTGAATTTTCGGCTTAAGATGTGAATTTCGTGTTTTTTGTATGTCGTCCACATCTGTAATCGCGTTCTAAGTCGCGTACTCGGTCACGTCTAATACCAATATATTGGTATTGGCTGATAATCGTCTTTCGTCTAAATTCGCGTCCGGTTTTGGAGGATGTTCAGGATTTTCTACATAAAACTTGAGCAGACTTTTATGTATGAAAATTTCAGAAAGAATGAAAAAGTTTTTACTCGCTCTTACGTCAGTATTGCTTGCGTCAATGTCTCTGCAGGCAAAATCAGGTCTTGTTGTTATTGCTCACGGTCACGTGCTTGAAAGCTGGCGTAAGCCGGTTCTGGCTTTAGAAGAGACTGTGAAGGCAAGGTTGGTTGAGCGAGGCGTTGATTCGTTCGACTATGTGCGGGTCGCAATGATGGAATACACAGAGCCCAGCGTGGCTTCCGTCATCAAGGACTGCGAGGCGGCGGGTGTGGATACGGTGTTCGC
>CAVKAQ010000064.1:0-13657 GCA_963654225.1 Butyricicoccaceae bacterium
CTGCATAAACATTCACCATCTTCACAGCCTCTTCCTGTGCTTCCTGAGCTGTGGCGTGAGCTGTATGGCCTTCCTGCCAAAGGAATTCGGCAGTTCTGAGGAACAGTCTCGTACGCATTTCCCAACGTACTACATTCGCCCACTGATTGCACATTATAGGAAGATCTCTCCACGAAGTAATCCAGTTCTTGTATGTACTCCAGATAATTGTCTCCGAAGTAGGACGCACGATAAGTTCCTCTTCCAGTTTTGAAGAAGGATCGACCACCACTCCGTTGCCGTCAGGATCGTTCATCAGTCTGTGATGAGTGACGACAGCGCATTCTTTGGCAAATCCGGCAACGTGCTCCGCCTCGCGGCTGAAGAAAGACTTCGGAATGAACAGAGGGAAATATGCGTTCACCGCACCCGTTTCCTTGAATTTCTTGTCCAATATCTGTTGCATTTTTTCCCATATCGCATACCCGTAAGGCTTGATGACCATACATCCTCTTACAGGAGACTGTTCAGCGAGGTCTGCTTTGACCACCAAGTCATTGTACCACTGCGAGTAATTGACTGATCTTTTGGTTATCTGATCTGCCATAGTTCAATATTTTTACTTTTTTAGTTGAAAATCGGTTTCAGTATGCAGTAACATTCATATCTTTGCATTTAATATTCAGAGGTATGAATATTGCTAATTGTACCTTTACTGCATTGCAGACGACAAAGATACAAACTTTATATTAAAATAGGAGGTCGGTATTATGAAAAAGGACATCTTGACATTGGCTGGGGCAATGATTATCATATCTGCCTGCGGTTCTGCGTCACAGTATGCATCTTCGCAGCAATTCCAGGACGGATTCTACAGCAGACCTGCCAACAGCGAAACCAGAGCCGAGACTCTGGCTTCAAAAAATGAAGTGGCGGACCTCGTCAAAGAGACTGAGAGTTCGCAACTTTTCTTGACAGCCGGACAGACCGACACGCTTTATGTGCCGGAAGGGACGACCACGACTTTGAAATTCAATAAACAGGACAACAGCACAGAAGTGACGGTAACCAATACTCCGGCGTATTCTCTATATCCTGACGGTTATGCGGCAGGATTCGCTGCCGGCTGGACTTCTTCATATTGGACTGGCGCTTATGGCTGGAACTGGTATCGCCCATATTGGTACTGGGGATACGGACCGGGATTCTATTCCGGCATCTACTGGAACAGATGGGCTTACTATGACTCTTGGTATTGGAGGTCGTTCTGGTGGGACGACCCGTGGTATTGGGGCAGACCCGGATACTATTGGGGTTATGATCCGTGGTATTACGGTCCTGGATTCGGACCTCATCACCCGCACGATTATGGCTGGGGCGGACCTGACAGACACGATTTCCATTGGGGTGACAGAGGCGGGACCAACGGATACCGCAGGTCGGACGGTATGGGCATAGCTTCAGGCAATGTCAGACGCGACAGCGGCATCTCCACCAACGGAGGCGTAAGCAGGACATCTTCATCCGGCACATCCGGCGTGAGACGTTCATCCGGCACTATCGCTTCCACAAGCAGGAGCGGCAATGACGGCATGACATCCGTAAGAAGAGTCTCCACATCTTCAGGCATCAGGCAGGCGACATCTCCTACCTCGACTAGGAGCACGACTTCCGGCATCAGGACCGCTACGGGAAACACCTACAGAGGAACGACCGGAACAACATACAGAAGCACAACAGGAACGACTGCCGGCTATAACGGAGGAACAGTATCGAGATCCGCAGGACAGACAACCCAGACTTCAAGCAGGACAGCCAGCACGACAGTTTACCGCAGACCTGTCACATCACAGACTGCCGGGACATCCACAAACAGGACGTCATCAACCGGCTCGGGCACTGTCTATAGAAGTTCCACCGGCAGTACTTCAACAGGAAACAGCTACCGCAGTTCTTCCAGCGGAAACTCATACCGCAGCAGTTCTTACAACTCAGGGAACAGTTCTTCCTACAGAAGTTCATCGGCAACTGACAGCAACACTTACAGAAGCACTACCGGCAACACGACCAGGAGCAGCTCATTCGGTGGCGGCAATTATGGCGGAGGCAGTTCAGTCCGCAGTTCAGGCGGCGGATACTCCGGTGGTGGCAATTATGGCGGTGGAAGCGTCCGCAGAAGATAATTCACATAACCGAAAACAAACCGAATATGAAAATTTTTGATGGTATGAAGAAAACAATGACAATGCTGCTTCTCGCGGCAATTTCGACCGGAATGTCGGGGCAGACTGTACAGGATGCGCTCAGATTCGGCGAAAACAGATATTACGGAACAGCCAGGACAGTTTCAATGGGAAATGCTTTCACGGCATTGGGAGGAGACCTCGGCTCAATCGGGATAAACCCAGCAGGATCGGCAGTGAACAATTATTCACAGTTCACGATAACTCCGGGCGTAAGCATAGTCTCCACAAACGGCGAATACAATGCGACACCGACTTCAGGCGCGCTCACATTCGACTCAAAGACTCATAACAGCAAGAGTAGATTCACGATGCCGAACGTGGGATTCACGATAAACTGCAAGACGGGAAGAAAAACCGGGCTCAAGAATGTCACATTCGGAATCGTAGCCAACGGAACGTCCAATTACCTTGACAATATGTCCGCAGGAGGACGCAACACAGCGACCACTTATGCAGGAAGTCTGGCGGCACAAGTTTCTAATGCCGGGTTCTCATCTTCAGCTCTGAGCGGAGACAACGCATACAACGGGGCAGCCGCGTGGAATTACATTACCGGTTATCAATCCGGAATAATCTCCACTTTCAACAATTCCGACAAGGATTATATCGGAACGACAGAGAAGAATTATGACGACGGGACCGGCTCAACTGTAGTGTCACTTGCAGACGCCATCGACCAAGTTTACGGCAGACAGGCAAGCGGTTCGAAGTATGACTTCGCATTCAATTTCGGAATGAACTTTTCGGATGTAGTATATGCAGGAGTAAATGTGGGCGTGACATCCATATCCTATAATATGAACGAATACTTCAAGGAGTACGCTGTGGATCCGTCCAAGTTCGACCTGACTTTCGAAGACGCAAGCGGCAATCTCAGCACTACATATTTCAATTCCTTGCGCTACAGATATGCTTATGATATGCAGAGCGCAGGCATATATGCCAAGTTCGGTATCATCGCAGTTCCTACACGCTGGCTGAGAATCGGAGCGGCCATCCAGACACCTACCGCGAACTATGTAACAGAGCATTGGCAGCACGCCGGAGAGACATATTTCGAGAACAGCTATTTCAACGCAAGCGCTACTTCTCCGAAAGGTGAATACAAATACAAGATGGTGACCCCGTTCATCGCGAACATCGGTGCGGCCATAACTTTCGGTCAGCACGGTCTTGTCAGTGCCGACTATGAGCTTTGCGATTACAGCACGATGAAGTTCAAGGAGACAGACACAAATGACAACAGCGCATTCTCCGGTGTCAATCAAGACATTAAAGATTTCTCCGGAGCATCGCACTCTTTGAGGCTCGGTGCAGAGTACAAACTGTTGCCTCAGTTTGCAGTCAGAGTCGGATACAATCTGACAACATCGGGTGAGCGCTATTTCGATGACGCGGACAACAAGAAGACTCCGAAGGCCAATACAAATGCTTACTCGGCCGGTTTCGGATACAGTTCCAAAGGCTCGTTCTTCTGCGATCTCGCTTTGAGGGCGACGAACTACGCCAAGACATTCTCGTATCCTTACGACAGCTACAGTACAGACGCTAACAACAACACAGTACTCTCCCCTGAGATCCGTTCAAGCAAGACATTGTGGGATGTGTTGTTTACTTTCGGCTGGAGATTCTAATTGTGCGTGTATAAAAAGCGGTCTACTGCGTTGTTCTCCTTGCCCAAATCCTCACAACCGCTAAGGAAAGATATTCGGAGCGTAGCAACCGAAGGGGTATCGGGGAATACTTTCCCCGTTAAAACTTCTACCGCACCGGAGGTGCGAAATTGTCCCTCGGGACAGCAGGCGCATACTCGGTTCCTCGCTTTTTATATCTCCATCATTTTTTTAGGTAGGCGATAGCATCAGGGCCTTCGTTGAACAGGAGATCCATAATCGACAGGTCCGGCAGAAAACCGTGTTTCTCCGAAAAGACCTGCCAATAAGGTTTATCCAGTCCGAGGTTTTCCAATATATGGTTAGGACGCTTGGGATGAATCAACCCTCTGTAATCCAAGCCGTAACGCCCGTCGTTGCGGCTTGTGTATTCTTCAGTAAGGCCTATCTCCGCCTCTATTCCAGTCTTTTTAAGGAAGAACTTCAAGATATCCAGATTCAAGTCAAAAAGATATGTATGTCTTGATTCTAGAATTGAAAACAGTTCATCCTTATAATAGTCATACCACGGCGAAGACTCGTATGCCGACATAATCGAGCGCTCGAACCCGGTAAGCCACGGCTTGGTCCAATCAATCCTAAGTTGTCTTATAGGCAGTGAATATGTTCCATTCTCGTGCACAATCGGCACAGACAGAGCCTCTTTGCCACCTGCCGCATAGATATGACAACGGTTCCGATAAGACTGCTTCTGATAATTTTCGCAAGCTTCGATATAGACCTTGGCAGGAACAAAAGAGTTCACCCTGCCAGGTGACAAGGTGAACTCTTCAGCTATTGCCGCAAAGTATGACACGGGCGGAAAGAATGCAACTTCCAGCAGCATCAGACGCGGTTTTTATTTCAAATTAATCTATATCGCCTTTCTCACCCGGAGTATTCGCTCTAACGATACCGCGCTTGGATGAGCGGATAAAGTTCAGGATTGTAGACTTCTCCTCAGAATCAGGGAAACCTGCCTCAACCTTTGCACAACCGTCAGTGATGTTGTATCCCTGGAAATAGATTGTGTCATACATATCCTTGATATTTCTCACGACATCAGCAGAGAAGCCTCTCCTCCTGAGTCCTACGATATTTACACCTGCATAGCAGATCGGGTCACGTCCGCAGAGCGCATAAGGAGGGATATCCTTGTTGATTTTGGACATACCGCCGACCATTGCGTGCGCACCGATCTTCGTAAACTGATGTGCTTTGGCACCGCCGCCGAGAATAGCCCAGTCATCAACCTGAGTCTCGCCTGCGATTCCCACATAACTTACGAGAATGCAGTGATTTCCGACCTGGCAGTCGTGTGCTATGTGAGCATAAGACATCACAAGAGTATTGCTGCCTACCTTGGTCACGCCTTTACCGCTGGCTTTTGTTCCACGGTTGATAGTGACACACTCACGGATTGTGGTATTGTCACCGATTTCAACGTAGGTCACCTCACCGTCGAACTTCAAGTCCTGAGGAACAGCGCCTACGACAGCGCTAGGGAAAATCTCACAATTCTTGCCGATCTTGACATACGGGAAGATTACAGCGTGAGGATAAATCTTGCAACCGTCACCGATCTGCACATTCTCATCAATGAATGCGTAAGGACCGACCTCGATATTGTCACCGAGAATAGCCTTGGGGCTGACTGTTGCCAAAGGATGAATTTTATTCATAATATTCTTATTTTGCTTTGTTCAGCAAGGCTCTAAGCGCCTTGGCTGTATTGGTATTAATCGTATGACCTGGCTTGAATGCTGTAATCTTTGCATTCAGGTAGCCTCCGGCCAATCTCATATCTCCTATCATATCCAGGAGTTTATGGCGTCCGCATTCGTTAGGGAAATGGAGCTTAAGATTGCTCAGGTATCCATTTTCGCTTACGCCGAGCCTCGGCTGATTGAACAGAGCTGCCATCTTGTCCAGCTGTTCGTCCGTAACAGGATGCTCCACTATGACGATTGCATTGTCAACATCGCCACCTTTCACAAGATTATTGGCGAAGAGATATTCCACCTCGTGGAAAAATACGAAAGTACGGCAAGGCGCAATCTCTTCCGCATAGTTCTTGCTCAAGTCCCATTCCGCGCTCTGTACTCCAAGCACGTGGGAATTAAAATCGACCGTTATATCGTAAGATGGCGAATCCGCAGGCGTAATCTTCACCCACGCACCCGATTTTTCGTCTTTGATTTCAACTTCTTCAGGAATGTCGATATAGACTCTTTCCGCATTCTGCTCCACAATGCCGACTTCAGAAAAAGCTTTGACATAAGGTAGAGCACTTCCGTCCAGAATAGGCACTTCCACATTGTTCAGTTCCACAATGGCATTGTCAATACCCATTCCTGTCAATGCCGACATAAGATGTTCGATTGTGGAAACTGACACTTCTCCGCTGGAGATCGTGGTACTGCGTGCAGTGCTCGACACATTCTCGGCCAAAGCCTCAACACGGGCGTCGTCGCCCAAATCTTTCCTTAAGAATACTATTCCAGTGTTCTCCGGCGCCGGCTTTACCACCATCTCGGCTACCTTTCCGGTATGAAGTCCCTTTCCACTGAAACTGCAATAATTTTTAAGAGTATGCTGTTTCATCAATAATTCTATTCCAAATTCTTATACAACTTGCAAATATATGTAAAAAATCCGCTAACAACCAAATGCCAGCGGATTTCAAACACTTTCGAACAATAATAACGACTTAAAAGACAATCGTTAATCTAATTCTGTCATAACTCTTACTCTTTTCCCTGAGAACGGAACACTGCGTAACTGCGCATATAGTTCTTTATAGGAATGGCAGGAGAACCGAGAACAACCTGTCCCGGCTTCTTGATACTGCCGATGACGCCTGCCTGGGCTCCTATCGTGGTATTGTCCGCGATTTCAATATGTCCGGCAATTCCCACCTGCCCTGCCAATATGCAGTTCTTGCCTATCTTGGCAGAGCCTGCGATTCCGCACTGCGCGGCCATCACAGTATTGTCACCAATCTGCACATTATGCGCAATCTGGCACAAATTGTCGATTTTCACTCCGTTACCGATGATGGTTGACTCCATTTCAGACTTGTCGATGGTAGTTCCGGCACCGATTTCGACATTGTCACCTATGATGACGTTGCCGAGGTGCTCGATTTTCTCCCAAGTACCGTCAGGCTGAGGTGCGTTTCCGAATCCGTCAGAGCCGATGACAGCGTTTGAATGGATAATCACATTGTCACCGATCTTCATACCCGGATATATGCTGACGCCCGGATATATAATGCAGTGGGAACCGATTACAGTATTGTCCCCGATATAGACATTCTCATAAATCTTGGTATAATCCCCTATCACAGCGTGATGGCCCACATAAGAATGGCTGCCGAGATAGACCTTCTTGCCGAACTTTGTCGTCAGGAACCAGGAAGAGCGGAATCCGCGATGGCGCCTGTCTGTCCTTTTCTGCGTCGCCACATACTTGAGCAGTTCAGCGACTGCGGTGTAGGCATTCTCAACACGGATCATCGTGCAGGATACCTTCTGTTTAGGCTCGAATGTATTGTTCACCAGCAATATGCTTGCATTGCAAGTATAGACATAGTGCTCATATTTTGGATTTGCGAAGAAGCACAACTGCCCCTGTTTGCCGTGTTCAATCTTGGCGAACGAGGTTGCCTTTGCTTCAGGATCTCCATCAACCGTTCCTCTCAGAACTTTTGCCAGCTGTTTGGCTGTAAATTCCATAATCTATTGATTTTTAATTCGATTCCATCATTTCGAAACGCGGCATTTATCGTAGCCGGTCCGTATCCAGAGAACTGCCTGAATCCATATTTCTTGTTCATTTTCAGCATCCAAGCCTCCCTGAATTTTGCAAAAGTAAGCATTTTTACATTACCATAGCAAAAAACGTTGTCCATAATCCATATAATTTTCTATTTCAATAATTTTTGATTACCTTTGCAAAGTGAGATGAGATAGGGGACGGGCGCGTCTCCTATCTTTTTTTGAGGAATCGCACCGAATCGCCTCCGACGGAATTCACAATGGAGTTTCAAGGAAAAAGTTCGGAATTCCGAAGAGAATCTAAAGCACAACAAATGAACAAAGAACTCATATACAATGCAATGACCGGTCCGGTTGAAGCAATCGGATGTTTCATCACCGATGTGACCGTAAGCGCCGACAACGATGTCACGATAGCCATCGAATCAGAAAACGGCACTGTCGATATGGATGATTGCGTGGCCGTGAACGATGCGTTTCTTGCGGCATTTGACCAGGACAAGGAGGATTACTCTCTGACCGTAACATCCGCAGGGCTTGACCAGCCGTTCAAGATTCTCAGGCAATATATCAAGGCCGTCGGTTCCAAAGTAGTCGTCAAGACACGCGACGGAAGGAAACTGACAGGGATTCTAGAGAGCGCCGACGAAAACGCTTTCACATTGTCATACGAGGTAAAGGAAGCGGTCGAAGGCAAAAAGAAGAAGGAATTGGTGAAACACACCGACACATTTGCATATTCCGATATAAACTCGGTCACGCCGCACATTGATTTCGAATAATAAAATATAAAAGATATACAAGATGGAAACAGAGAAGATCGATCTGAAAACAGCGTTCGCGCTTTTCAAAGATGAAAAACACATCGATCGCCCGATTATGATGGGTGTGCTCAAGGATGTATTTATGACTCAGCTGACCAAGACTTTCGGTTCAGCCGACAATTTTGACGTCATCATCAACGTCGACAAGGGTGACTGCGAGATTTACCAGAACCTTGAAGTTGTCGAGACGGTCGAGAATCCGAACACACAGATTTCGATTAAAGAGGTGAACAAGAACGGAGACGATTACGAGCTCGGAGAGACCTTCACAAGAAAAGTGGAGCTCAAGGACTTCGGCAGACGAGGCATATTGAATATCCGCCAGAACCTTCAGGGAAGGATTATGGACATCGAGAAGGCCAATCTCTACAACAAATACACCGACAAGATCGGCGAGATTTTCACCGGCGAGATTTATCAGACTTGGGCAAAGGAAGTGCTCATTCTCGATGAAGACGGAAACGAGCTCAGACTCCCTAAGTCAGAGCAGATTCCGGGCGAGCATTTCAAGAAGAACGACACAGTGCGCGCAATCATCAAGAGCGTGGAGATGAAGAACAACACAACTCCATACATCGTGTTGTCCAGGACTTCAGACGAATTCCTCAAGAAACTGTTCGAGCAGGAAGTTCCTGAAATCTTCGACGGTCTCATCACCATCAAGAAAGTTGTCAGAATACCTGGAGAGAGGGCCAAGGTCGCAGTTGAATCATACGACGACCGTATCGATCCTATCGGAGCCTGCATCGGCGTCAAGGGTTCTCGTATCATCGGCATCGTAAGGGAGCTCCGCAACGAGAATATTGACGTTCTCCAGTGGACAAGCAACACTCAGCTTCTCATCCAAAGAGCCTTGAATCCGGCAAAAATCTCGTCTATCGATATGGGCGAGGGCGAAAACGACAAGATCAAAGTATTCATGCTGCCTGACGAGGTCAAGAAAGGTATCGGTAAGGGCGGATGTAACATCAAGCTCGCAAGCCTTCTCGTAGGAAGGGAGATTGAAGTCTGGAGAGAAGTTCCTAACGAGAACGGTGAAGGAAGTGATGACGAAGAGGATGTACTCCTCAGCGAATTCAGCAACGAGATCGATCCGTGGGTTATCGAAAGGCTTCAGGCTATCGGATGCGACACAGCCAAGAGCGTTCTCGCACTTGACCCTGCCGACATTGCGAAGAGAGCAGACCTTGAGGACGAGACAGTGGACGAAGTAATGCAGATTCTTCGTGCCGAGTTCGAAGACTAATTGGTCTCGACAGCCGGCAGATTCATTCAAAACCGGAACAATGCCTGTACGATGGAAATATAGCGGCGGGCATTTCCGACAAACGATTAAAAAATTCTAAAGGGGTATATATGGGAGAAATCAGACTAAACAAACTGACAAAGCAATTCAATATCGGCCTTCAAACACTGGTCGACTTTCTTAGCGGCAAAGGCGTTGAAGTGGAAATGAATCCGAACGCCAAAGTTTCCGAGGATGTCGTTCCTGAACTTGAAAAAGCATTCGGTGGCGATTTAAAGGCCAAAAATGAATCTGAGCAGGCCCAAATCAAGATCAAGGAGATCATCGAAAAAGGCGCAAAGAAGAAGAATGATGAAGACGAGGACGAACAGACCGGAAGCAGCACGGTTATAATTCGCGGTGCAGCCAACGGCTATCAGAAAACCGAGCCTGAGAGCAAACCTGAAGTAAAGACGGAGCCTGAAGTTCCTGTCTCTGTCCAGGATGAACCCAAGGCTGAAACCGAACCGGCAAAAGAAGAAGTGCCGGTTGCCAAGGTGGAGGAACAGAAGCCCGTTCAGGAAGAAAAGCCTGTCGCCAACGTCTCTGAACCGGAACCTGCAAAACCTGCAGAGACAGTACAGGAAGACAAGAAAGAAACTGTCGAGCCAGCACCGGCAGAAAAGCCGAACGTTGAAGTTCAGCAGACTGCAGTTGAGGTTGCAGAAACAGTTGCCGCTACAGTTGTAGCAAATGAGGCTGCTGACAATGTAAAGCCATCCGTCCAGACCCCTTCGGATAACGTTGTCACACCTCAAGTAAAGAAATCAGACCTCAAGAAAAGCGACCGCAGAAATGATGACGACAACTTCAATCATCCTGTGGACAAAGCCAAATTGAAGGCTGAGCACAAACTCCAGAAGGCGGCGTCCAGCCCGGCAGATGAAGATACATCAGCAACAGGCGGCCTCAAGATTGTCGGCAAAGTCGATCTCTCACAGTTCGAGCCTAAGAAGAACAAGAAGAGAGAGCGCATAACAAAAGGTGGCAGCCAGAGGGTTGATGTCAACAAGATTGACAGCGAAGACAAGGGCGACCGCAAGAACGGCAACAACAAGAACAACAACCGTCCTAACAACAGCAACGGACAGAACAACAATAACGGAAAGAAAGATTTCCGTCAGGGTGGAAACGGACAGCAGCAGGGTTCAGGCAAGAACCGCCGCAAAGACCGTGGAAATGACAGGTTCAAGCCTGCTATGACAGAAGCCGAGCAGGAGGAGATGCAGAAGGAAATCCAGAAGCAGGTCAAAGAGACCTACGCAAGGATGAACGACAATAAATCCAAGAACAACTTCGGAGCAAAACACAGAAAGGAGAAGAGGGAGCTTGCTTCCCAGAAGCTCCAGGAGGAGATGGCTCAGGAGGCTGCAGACAAGAAAATCCTCAAGGTAACCGAGTTCGTTACGGTCAACGACCTCGCCACCCTTATGGGCAACACCCCTGTCAACAAGGTCATCGAAGCCTGCCTGAATCTCGGTCTTATGGTTTCCATCAACCAGAGACTCGACGCCGAGGCATTGGTGCTTGTGGCTGAAGAATTCGGATACAAGGTAGAGTTCGTCACAGCTGACCTTACCGAAGAAATCAATCAGGAAACAGATGAGCCGGAGAACGAGGCTGACCTTGAGACAAGACCTCCTATCATCACGGTGATGGGACACGTCGATCACGGTAAGACTTCCCTGCTCGACTATATCCGCAAAACCAATGTGATTGCAGGCGAGGCCGGAGGTATCACTCAGCACATCGGCGCATACAACGTTGTCCTGCAGGACGGAAGAAGAATCACATTCCTGGATACTCCTGGACACGAGGCTTTCACCGCTATGCGTGCCCGTGGAGCTCAGTTGACGGACCTTGCAATCATCATCATCGCCGCTGACGACGCAGTGATGCCACAGACAATCGAGGCAATCAACCACGCTCAGGCAGCCGGCGTCCCTATGGTATTTGCGATCAACAAGATAGACAAGCCGGGCGCACAGCCTGAGAAGATACGCCAGCAGTTGGCTCAGATGAATATTCTGGTCGAAGACTGGGGCGGAAAGTATCAGTGTCAGGAGATTTCGGCCAAGAAAGGTCTCAACGTGGACAAACTTCTTGAAAAGGTCCTTCTTGAGACTGACCTGATGGATTTGAAGGCCAATCCAAAGAAACTTGGAGTCGGCACTGTGATCGAGTCTTCATTGGACAAGGGTCGCGGATATCTTGCGACAATCCTCGTTCAGGACGGAACTGTACACAACGGAGATATGATGTTGAGCGGCTGTTACTACGGACGTATCAAGGCGATGTTCAACGAGCGTGGCCAGAGAGTCAACGAAGCAGGTCCGTCAACTCCGGTCTCAGTACTCGGTCTGAACGGAGCGCCTAGCGCAGGTGACAAGTTCAACATTATGAGCGATGAAAAGGAGGCCAAGTCAATTGCCAACAGACGCGAGCAGCTCATACGTATCCAAGGCATCAAGACCCAGAAGCATATGACTCTCGAAGAAATCGGACGCCGAATCGCGATAGGCAACTTCAAAGAGCTTAATGTCATTGTCAAAGGTGACGTTGACGGTTCAGTAGAGGCACTTTCTGATTCATTGATCAAGCTCTCGACAGAGGAAATTCACGTAAATGTCATCCACAAAGCTGTCGGAGCCATTTCAGAATCAGATATTATGCTGGCAACTGCATCTGACGCCATCATCATCGGATTCCAGGTACGTCCGTCCGCAGACGCACGTTCTCTTGCCGAGAAGGAAGGTATCGAAATCAGGCTTTACTCTATCATCTATGACGCGATAAATGAAGTCAAGGACGGTATCGAGGGTATGCTCGAGCCTGAGAAGAAGGAAGAGGTTACGGCTACAGCAGAGATCAAGCAGACATTCCATATTTCCAAAGTGGGAACAATCGCAGGATGTCTTATCAAGGACGGCAAGATGACAGCCAAGAGCAAAGTCCGCCTGATCCGTGACGGCATCGTGGTTTACACAGGTGAACTTTCTTCGCTCAAGAGGGGCAAGGACGACGCCAAGGAAGTGATGAACGGAATGGAGTGCGGTATCGGTATCGACAAATACAACGACCTCAAGCCAGGTGACATCATCGAGGCATTCCAGATTGTCGAAATCAAGAGAACGCTGTAAGGCGTCTTAGAATTAAAAAAAGAGGGTGACTGACAAGGTCATCCTCTTTTTTTTGCAGTAGAAGTCAGAGAGCAACGGCTGATTTCATAGGTTTAACGAATCCGCGCTTCACCTATCAAGCCATTTAAGGAGTTCCGCAGACCTCTCCTTGCTCAAAATCAAAGGAACGTCACAACCGACCAACTGTACAGAAAGTCGAGAGTTATAGAATTGGCTTATATGATTTATAGCCTCAATATTAGCAAGATACTGTCTATTAAGTCGAAAGAACATTTTTGGATTAAGTACGTTTTCTAATTCATTCATCGTTAGACGAACAACATTCTCATTACCATCAGCAGTCGTGGCATAAACTCTACGCTGAGAAAAATAAAAAAACATTATATCCTTAACCTTCACGGTCAGAAGGTTCTCACCTTGCCAAATCAATATGCGTTCCTTATATGTGCAGATTTCGTTAACCGATTCCGCACTGTCAGATTTATCTATAGAATGAATTCCGACAAGTTTATCAATTTTCTTAAGAGTAGCCGCCAAACTATCTTTGACAATAGGCTTAAGAAGATATTCTACTGCGTTATTTCTGAAAGCTTCAAGCGCATACTCGTCATAGGCTGTTGTAAATACAACAGGGCATTCAGGAGTTACCTCCTTGAAAGCCTCAAAAACTTCTTGGCCTTGCAACATTATATCTGAGAATATCAGATCATATCTGACACCTTCTGAAAGTCTGTATATAACATCAGATATAC
>CAVKAQ010000065.1:0-13549 GCA_963654225.1 Butyricicoccaceae bacterium
GATGTCCCCGTCCCGACAAACGTCACCTCGTTATGTGTTGACGCGGGAATGTAGGTTAAATACCACGCATAAAACTAATAATTGAACCGACAATGAAAGCTTTCATACAAGATAAAGAACGAGTCCTGGACTCCACAAACGATTTGCTAAAGACAGGCATCTACGCGGAGAATCTTGTAGATATAATAGAAAATGCGCCTAAGAACAAGGTTTTTACGATTGGTGTTTTTGGGGGCTGGGGCACAGGAAAGTCATCAATTATACGTACCGCTCAAGAAAATATAGAGAAGAATCACAAGCAAGTTAGGTTTATCACTTACGATGCTTGGAAGTATGCCAATGACTCCTTTCGTAGGATGTTTCTGCTGAAGATTCAAGAAGAATTGAAGATGCAGCAGACCGAAAACATGAGTCGCTTTTATCAATCGGAGACAGCAGAGGCAACACCTAAAACCAAGGTTAGCGTAAAGGGTGTTTCTTTGGTTGTGGGAATAGTGATGATTGTCGCAGTGGTCATATGTCTTATTCCATCAGAGACTATAGAATGGAAGATAACAGTCTCTTCGATTCTGACATTGGGCTCTCTCCTCTTCGCTTTACTAAGTGGTTGCTTCTACGATTTGAAGATATCTTTTAGCAAGCCGGCCCTATTTGCTCCAGAGCAGTTTGAAGAATGCTTCAAAGAAATGATGAGCAAATGCTTATCAAACAAGAATTGGATTCAGAAGAAATGGACTCAGGTATCGAGTTATATCAAAACCGGAGAATCTTCGATAACGGGACTTGATCAACTAATTTTTGTCATATACTTAGCAAGATTGTAATGATATTGCCGCGATTGTTCAAGATTACTATGTCGTGCATTTTATCAATCAGGATATAGATTATTCTGAAACACAAAGGAAGCTCCTTTTTGGAGATGATTTTGTTTCAAATCAGATTGAAAATCTTACCTCCTTAGATGATGGAAACCGACTTGAGACTATAATTTGGTGTATTAAGAATAATCAAAACTTGTCAAGAGGCGTTTTTGCTGTATTGTTTGACAAATTCATCGAATTATTCGGTAACACACGGGGCAAAATCAAAGATGACTTTATAAATCTAGTCGAGTCTCTCAAGCCGGTTCTTGCCGTGATTGAAACTTCTTGTCTTGAGAGTGAACCATTGAATCTTTATACATTAATTATAGGACCGAGAAATGTTCCTAACCCATCATATAGGAATTCGCCACAGTACGATAGTCAAATATCAATTCTCGACGAAATAGACGCAGATGAGGCAAGCAAAGTAATAGATTTCTGTTATGAAATAATGCGAATATCTGGTGGAGAAATTGACGAGAACAAGGCCATAAGTATACTTATAAAGAAGAATAAAGATGCTGTCGTAGGGATGGCTTTAGGAATATACTCTAGGAATATCTCCGTAGATTCATTATCATCTTCTCTTGTAGATTTAAATAATTATGAGTCTTCCAAAGAACTAAAATTGCTTGAGTTAATCCTTTCTCCAGCAGAAGATGGAACCCTCAAACTTGAGAAAGAGGTAATTAAACGGAAGGTTAGTAACTTAGTTGATAACGCCAATATTGACGGAGTTGAGCAGTTGCTCAAGAAACTGGTCTCGGATAACCAGATATTGGAAATGGTGACGGAGCATGTTGCTTCTTTGGAGAGTGAAGCGATTAATGCCTTGCCGATTTCCATCTCAAAATATGCTGTGTCCACATTCAGTAAAGATAATTCAAATTCTTACGCAGATAATCCGGATTTTTTGATACTTGCTTTGCAACAAGGCAAGGCTACTCAAAAGAAAGAGGTTATACGCATCTTGAAAGAGAAAATGAACCGTGAGGCAGATTTGGAGAATGTTATTCGTGTCCTCAATGAACTAGCCATAGAAAACAGCACTTATGTAAATTCTATAGTCAGCGACTTAGAGCTTCTAAAGAACAGCGAGACTATATCAGATGACATAAAGCCTCAAATCCAGAAACTGATTACAAAGTTCTCGTCTTCAAACAAGAAACCGGGGATTACTGGTAAATTGCTTGGGAAGAAGTCCTAAAAAACAAAGAAATCGATGATTAATCTAACCGACAAAACAAAATGTTGCGGATGCAATGCCTGTGGGGATGTGTGTCCTAAAGGTTGCATATCATACAAGGCGGACATGGAGGGTTTTTTGTATCCCGAAGTCGACATAGACTCTTGCATTGATTGTCATCTTTGTGAAAAGGTGTGTCCAATGCACAAATCTGAAGAGCTCAGGAGCGGTAACATAGAGTTGCCGGAATGTCGAGCGGCCGTCAGCAAGAATATTATGACTCGTTTTGCCAGTACTTCTGGTGGAATGTTCTCAGTCCTGGCTTCAAAAATGTATAGGTCTGGTGGATATGTAGGAGGAGCTATTTTTGGTGAAGGATGGATGGTGAGTCAGCATATTTCGAATGATAAGGCGGATTTGGATAGATTGCGAGGCTCTAAACTCCATCAGAGTAATGCTGTCGGTTTTTACTCCAAGGTAAAGACGTTACTCGATGCCAACGAGAAAGTTCTTGTCTGTGGTTTGCCTTGTCAGATTGCGGCATTAAAATCCTTTTTAAGAAAAGAGTATGATAATCTCATTTTGGTGGATTTAATATGCCGCGGCATAAATTCCCCTAAAGTATTCCGTAAATGGTTAGATTATTTAGAAGGAGAATTCGGAGCTAAAGCAGTTCGTTTCCGGGTAAAGAACAAAGAACTGGGCTGGCGTAAACTCACTACTAAGATTGAATTCGAAAATGGGAAAGTGTTATATGACACATCAGACACAAATTACTTTACAATAGGTTATTTGTCGACAGGAGTCTACTGTCGCCCTTCGTGTTATGAATGTAAATTTAAAGGTTTCCCTCGCATCGCGGACATAACCATTGGGGATTATTGGGGCGCAGGAAATACGATAACCAATGAAATGGATGGTGACCTTGGAACATCAGTAGTTCTCTTGAATAGTGAGAAAGGAAGAGGGTATTATTTATCCTTAGGGTCGAAACTTATCGATAAGGTTGTTCCATTTGAAGTCGTTGTTAAAGGCAATCCGGCTCTCGTGTCTCCTTTACCCCCTCCCAAAGTTGATAGAGAACGATTTTATAGCGATTTAGATAAAAATGATTTCGACATTGTTGCAAAGCAATATATAAAACGTCAGATAGATGCGACACCAACCCTCAAGCGTAGGCTAAAGAATATCGCATTATTTTTATATGGACTTAAAAAGGCTTGTGGATTAAATATTGCGCTGTATTTTAAGAATCTTTATTATAATTTCTTTAAGAAGAATATACATGCTGATGTTTGTAGTGGTCAATATATTATTCTTTACAATAATACTGTCATAGATATTGATAGAACAGCGGAAATAATTGTTGGAGGAAGGGTGCATATTGGAAAAAAACGCATAAGAGGCTCCCATTTAGAGACACGCATACTTGTTGAGAGGGCAGCAAAACTTATATTTAAGGGTGGTGCTGGAATCATGTACGGAGCAGATATTGAGGCGTTTCATGACTCTGAAATAATTATTGGAAATCACTTAGCGGCAAATATTAATTTTACGTGTATCTGTGCTGAAAAGATAGAGATAGGAGACAATGTTTCATTGGGGCGGGATTGCACGATAAGAGACAACAATGGAGGGCATTATATTGCAAGGCCAGGGTTCAAGAATTCTCATCCTGTCATAATAGGGCAACATAGCTGGATATGTGAAGGCTCCACTATTATGTCTGGGGTTAAATTAGGCACAGGGGTTATAATCAGTGCAAAATCTCTGGTCAATTCTTCGATGCCGTCCTTCTGTATGGCTATGGGCAATCCGGCACAGGTCGTTGATGAGGAAGTGTATTTTAAAATGTAAAGGGCAATGAGAAAGATACTGCCGTTTAATGAGCTGAAAAGAAACAACAAGAAAGATGCATCCTCGTTGCCTACTATTAAAGTTGCATTACTGGGAGATACGGCCACCCAGTTCCTCGCGATGGCTATTCGAGGATGGGGTTTTGAAATAGGATATAACATTGATTTGTTCGAAGCTGAATATAATCAGGTCGAACGTCAGATTCTGGATAAGTCAAGTGAATTATACCAGTTTGATGCCCAGTATATTATCATATTTCAGTCGTCTCATAAATGGAATGAGCGGTATAGTCTTCTTCCAATAGAGCAGCAAGCTTCGCTTGCAGACGATAGGCTGTCATTAGTCAAGGACTTCTGTGCATTGTTAAGCTCTAATGTTATTTATTTAAACTATGCAGAAATAGAAGATTGCGTATTTGGAAGTTATGCCAATAAGGTAGAATCGTCTTTTACTTACCAAGTTCGTAAGTTTAACTATGAACTGATGCAACTTGCTGAGATTCAAAAGAATCTGTTCGTATGTGATATCGCGGGTTTACAGAACAAGTTAGGGCGGGACTTTATGTTCGACCCTATGGTGTACACAACTACAGAAATGATTTTTTCCATTGACGCGATTCCTTATGTCTCTGCTCGAATAGTAGATATTATCGCAGCTATTCAAGGCAAGTTCAAGAAGTGTATTATTCTTGATCTTGACAATACGGTTTGGGGCGGTGTAATCGGTGACGATGGTCTGGAGGGGATTCAGCTTGGTCACGGTCTCGGTATCGGAAAGGCTTTTACTGAATTTCAGATGTGGATTAAGAAACTCAAGCAGCGTGGAATCATCATCTGCGTAGCATCTAAGAACAATGAGGATACTGCAAAAGAGCCTTTCGAGAAGCATCCTGATATGGTCCTTAAACTTGATGATATCGCAGTTTTTCAGGCCAATTGGGAAACAAAAGTTGATAATATTCGTGCCATTCAGAGCATCTTGAACATCGGATTTGACAGTATAGTATTCCTGGATGATAATCCGTTTGAACGAAACATTGTGCGAGAGAATATCCCGGACATCACAGTTCCTGAATTGCCGGAGGACCCTTCTGAGTACCTTGAATATCTATATTCTCTTAATCTGTTTGAAACAACGTCCTACAGCAACCTGGATAAGGACCGCACCAAGCAGTATCAGGTGGAGGCGAAGCGTGTGTCTCTTAGTAAAACTTTTACTAATGAGGCTGATTTCCTTGAAGCCTTGAATATGTCATCTCTTGTGGAGGAATTTACAAAATTCAATACTCCACGAGTGGCTCAGTTATCACAACGCAGCAACCAGTTCAATCTTCGCACTATCCGTTATACGGAAGAACAGATCTCCTCGATTCAAAACAACCCTAAACAGAAAGGTTTTGCATTCAGCCTTAAAGATAAATTCGGTGATAATGGACTTATCGCTGTCGTAATATTGGATGAATTAACTCCTGATACTTTGTTTATAGATACTTGGTTTATGAGTTGCCGGGTGTTGAAAAGAGGGATGGAGTATTTCACGCTAAATACTATTGTAAGGTGGGCGAAAGAAAAGGGATATGAAAAAATAATTGGTGAATACATTCCGACACCAAAGAATGCGATGGTGGCAGAGTTCTATACATCTCTTGGCTTTACAAAAACGAATAATACTAATCAACAGCAGTGGTCTCTTTTACTCGCAGATTATGTTTTTCGAGAATGCTATATAGAAACAGAAATTAATTCCGCTCAATAACGCATGGAACGATCAGACATTCTAAAACAACTAAACGAAATTTTCATTGAGGTAATGGATTTGGATCCAGATTTCAAACTCAGCGAAGATATGACGGCTGATGATATTGATGAGTGGGATTCTTTGTCTCATATTCAGTTAATGGTCGCAATAGAGAAGGCTTGGGGTATTAAGTTTACAGCCAAGGAAATCTTGAACTGGGAAGATGTTCGCGATTGCATAGACAGCATATCAGAAAAATTGAAATAAGATTGATTACAATGCGCGAGTCCAATTTTGAACTGCTACGGATTGTCTCCATGGGGATGGTTATTGTGTGGCATTTCATCGTGAGGTGCTTGATAGATGTCCCGGGAGGAGCGTGTGTCTCTATGCAAGTATTTGATAATTATGGATTTGTAGGGGGGGGGGTAATAATATTATTATGTAGCCTCTTATGTGTGGCTGTTAACCTTTTTGTGCTCATATCAGGTTATTGGGGGATTAAACTTTCATCGAAATCAATGCTCCGTTTGTGGTTGCTCTGCACGTTCTACAGCCTTGCGGCCCTGCTGATCAACACTCCTTTTAGCGAAATTGGGCTAAAGTCAATAGTTAAATGTTTCTTGATAACAAGGACAGACAATTGGTTTTTCCCTGCGTACTTTTGGCTAATGTTCTTTGCCCCAATATGTAATAATTATTTGAGAGTGACTGAATTAAGCAAACTGAGAGTGTTGATGGCATTATTGCTGGTTCTGAATGTGTTTTCAGGTTTCGTCCTTAATTACCGAGCAAATGGGAATGGGTATACTGTCATACACCTTATGTTGATATACATTATCGGTGGCTATTTGAGACGGGAAAATATATCTTTATCATCACAGTCTTGCCTTTGCTGGTACGGGCTGATTTCTTTGGCAAATGCAGGCATTTGTTGGTTGATGATAAAACACAGCGATATTAATGGAATGAAATTATTCGACTACAATAATCCATTGATTATCGTAAATTCAGTATTGGTATTCCTGACATTCAAAAACATGAAGATACAATCCAATGCGATAAACAAAATAGCAAGGACAGTTGTGGCAGTATTGCTAATTCAAGATGTCGTATTACGCGAAACAATGATAAGAAGCTTGAAGGAATGTCTTGTTGATGGATGGCTGAGCTTTTTATCTACAGCAGCAATATGGTTCATATTTTTCTTTATAGCAGCGTATATCATAGAAATGGTTAGAATGCCTTTGGCTGACCGAATCATAAAAATGGTAAAAAGATGCTTGCCGAGGAAACTCGCTGATATGCAGCTCTGATGTTATCATCACATCTTCTTGGTCCACGGAAAATAAATACGCTGTGTGCGAAAATCGAGAGAGATTAATAATGTCCGATAGCAGGCGGATAGCCAAGAATACCATATACTTGTATGCGAGACAGTTGATAATTATGCTTGTCTCGATATATACGTCAAGAGTGATTCTTGATGTATTAGGATCATCAGATTATGGTATTTATAATGTCGTGGGGGGCATCGTAACGATGATGAGTTTCCTTAATGGTGCATTAGGTGCATCATCAAGCCGATTCTTGACATATGAGTTGGGGCGAGGCGATTATGAAAAACTCAAACAGACGTTTTCTGTTTCTCTCAATCTTCATATATGTGTAGCATTATTGGTTTTATTTCTTGGGGAGACTTTAGGACTCTGGCTCTTCTATGAAAAACTTGTGATTCCAGATGATAGAATGACTGCGGCATTTTGGGTGTACCAGTTTTCTATCATTACAACGATGGTTAGTTTTACTCAAGTGCCGTATAATGCTTCACTTATAGCTCACGAAAATATGAGTATCTATGCATATGTAGGACTCTATGAGGCTATATCGAAGCTGCTGATAGTTTATCTTTTGATGATATCGCCAATTGACAAACTGATTTTTTATGGCTTGCTATTAATGATTAATTCTGTAGGTATCCAAATCTTCTATCGCTTTTATACCGCGAAGAGGTATGATGAGTGCCATTTTAGGATAATTAAAGATTCGTCATTATACAAGACATTGTTGAGTTATAGCGGTTGGGATTTATTCGGCGGATTGGCTACAGTATGTCAAGGACAGGGAATAAATATCTTGTTGAATATGTTCTTTGGCCCTGTTGTAAATGCAGCAAGAGCGATTGCCAGTCAGGTTCAGAGCGCAGTAAGTCTATTCGTAAACAATTTCTTGACTGCCACAAGACCACAAGTAGTAAAAAGCTATGCAGAAGGAAATTGTAATGCGATGTTCAGTCTTACATTTAATGCTGCGAAATTTGCATATCTGTTAATGCTAGCTTTGCTTCTGCCGGTCTGTTTCGAATTGAAATTTATTCTTGGTATATGGCTTGGAGATAATATGCCTCCGCAGACACCCATTTTTACTGAAATTGTTTTGATTACATATTTAATGGAAACCTTTCATCAATCTTCCCTTATGGCGTACCACGCAGTCGGAAAGATTAAATTGGGCAATGTGGTTGGCGGCACATTGATGATAATGGCATTGCCCCTAAGTTATGTAGCACTTAAGCTTGGCGCGCCAGCTTTCTCCGTATTCATCGTTATTTTTGTCGTGAATCTTACGCAAATGTTCTGGGGATGGATGATAATTCATAGATATGAAAAATTCTCCTATCTAGAACTAATAAAAAAGGTGTATGCTCCGACATTTAGCATAACCATAATATCTATCATTGCCCCGATAGTAATATCTTCGCTTATGCCTGACGGATGGTGCAGATTCTTTGTTTTGGTATTTGTAACAGAGATAATATTGTTATCCGCAATGTATTATATAGCATTGGATAGAGAGATGCGAAAGAAACTCCGATTAACGATAAAAGGGAAATTTAACGGCAAGGTATGATACAACTGAGGAGTAAGTCCGGCAATGCGATACCGGCAATAGGTTTAGGGACATTTCCTTTTGAGGGGCGTGTTATGGCAGATATGGTTAAGGATGCCGTCAAGGTAGGATATCGTCTCTTTGACACGGCAGATGATTACCGTGGCGAGTCCGGTATTGGGATTGCCGTGAGTGAATTATGCGCGGATGGTTTTCGGCGTGAAGACTTATTTCTGCAAACAAAAATATCTGACAATAATGCTCACGAAGATGAACCTCTAAAAGGTATTTATTTTAACCCGAATAGTAAGTTCATGCATCGCCACTCGGTAGATGAAATAGTTAGAGAAAAGGTTGCGAATTCACTTTCAGAGATGAGAACGACATATATTGATTCGTTACTGATTCACTATCCGTTCCCTGATTATCTGGTAGATATTTGGAAAACGATGGTTAGATTGAAAGATGGGGGGATTGTGAGATATATAGGAGTTTCTAATTTTCACGAACGCCACATAGAACGGTTAATTAAAGAAACAGGTGTAGTACCGGATATTAATGAAATATACATTAGCCCGATCGGGATTAAAAAAGAAGTGGTTGATTATTGTGACACGCACAATATTTTGCCAATGTCTTATTCTCCTCTGATGGATATTCAATTAGGAAAGCTTACAGAGGACTCATTAAAACCCATTATGCAAAAATACAGTAAAACTCTAGCTCAGATTATATTGAGATGGAATATTGAACGAGGGTGTGTTCCTTTGCCGAAAACCAAAAATCCTAATCGGCTGCAGGAAAATTTCGATGTGTTTGATTTCAGCTTGACAGCAGACGAAGTTGGGCTTATCTCGTCTTTGAATTATGATAATCAATGTTTAGTTGAGTCCAAAATCTGTCCCGGTCTATGAGTATTACAAGAAAAATATACAGAGCCTTAAATGCACTGGTAAGGAGGAGTCGTTGGTTCAATGAAGAGATTTTTCCGGGATGTAACAAATTTTTGAGATACAACACTTTCAATACAAAGGTTATCAATCTGGGATCTACCTCCAGCTATTATGCTTTCGATTACTCCGGGCTTCCCGTCAAAGGTGCCAATTTTGCCTTGCCGTGTAATCCTCTTCTGGGCGATGAGGCAATACTAAAAAATTATTTTGGCTATCTTGCCCCTAATGAAAGTCACGTTATTATTCCCCTTTGCATTTTTTCTTCATTGGCCGGAAGTTATGATATTGATGATGACAGGTATTATCTCTTATTGTATCCAAATTCAATTCCTCATTTCTCCTATAGACGTCAACAGAAAGTTAAACAGTTCGCTGCTAAACCATTCAGGAATTATCCGATATTCGCTTCCTTCGGGGAATTCAGGCGTTTCTTTCCGAAAAAGGACGCTTGTCCAATGACGGAAGATGAAATGCAAAAGGATGCTGAAAAATGGATGAATGGCTGGATGCATGAATTCTCGTTAAAAAGCTGCTCCGCGCCGCTCTCATTGCTGAATAAAGATGCCGTGGAAGACGCTAGTTCAATTCTTAACAGAATGATTTCCTTCTGCACCGAGCGAAATATCACCCCTACATTAGTATTGCCTCCGATGTATCATACCCTCGCGGATAAATTCGATAAGGAGGCCCGCAATAATCTCATTTATAGTATGATTGATAAGTTGGATGACAATTCTGTAACGTTTCTAAATTATATGGATGACAAGAGTTTCTCTTATGACAGAACATTATTCAGTGATAGTTTTTTGCTAAACTCAAAGGGGTGCAAACTCTTTACTCGGCGAGTGTTGAAAGACATTGGGATTGAGTGCTGATATGAAAATCGGAATTTTGACATTTCATTGGGCGACCAATTATGGAGCAGTACTTCAGTGCTTTGCACTTCAGACTTATTTGGAATGCAAAGGACATGAGGTGGAGATTATTAACTACAAGCCTCGTCAATACGATGATTCATTATGGATGTTTTTGCGCTACCGGAAGTTCCTGCACCTAAAGGAATACTTGAGCGAAAGGAAAAAAGAGGCGGCCATTGCGGCATTCCGGTCACAGCATCTTAAGCTGAGTCGTAGGGTTTATACTTGTGCGGAAATAGGAGAAATCGCCGGGAAGTATGATGCCATCGTGTCTGGCAGCGATCAGGTAATGAACCCGAGTTTCCTTCTCAATGGGGATAGGAAAGGTGTCATAACCCCATCGTATTTCCTGGGATTTCCATTCGAAGGAAAAAGACTCGGATATGCGCTTAGTTTTGGCTGTGTTAAGTATCCGGAAAAGGAGCGAGGGGTAGCTTCTAGATATATTGAGGATTTTGATGTTATAACTGTCCGAGAGTCTTCTGGAGTGGATATCGTGAAGTCTATGGGGCGAGATGATGCTATAGTGGTGCCAGATCCGACGCTATTGATGGGCTCGGAGTTTTACAGGAAGATGGCTGAGGGGAAGCAAGCACGTAAGGAAGAGTATGTGTACTGTTTTTTCATTAGGAACATCGCTACGCGGAAGGAGAGTATCGGAAGAGTATTGGACGGCTCGATGGTTGTGTGGAACAACGATGATGGCGATTTCACTATGGAGGGGTGGCTTGTAAAGATTCGTGACGCGAATTTCATCGTGACGGATTCGTTTCACTGCGTGGTGATGTGTCTGAAGCTACATCGACCGTTCGCTGTCGTGACAGAGTTAGCTGGCAATGTTGGGATGAATGACAGATTTTATACGCTATTGAGGAGCGTTGGGATGTTGGAAAGGTTAGTCTATAAGGAAGACGTGGAAAGAATAAGGACGCTTCTATGTTTAGATGCAAATTGGCCGAAGCTTAATTATGACCCTTATAGGATATTATTTTTTTAGCACTCGCTGGGGGAGGCTCACAGGGGACTACGGCGTTTGCGCTGTGGCGTAACTTTTATAAAATTAACGGACTATTGAAGAATGAAAAAGATACTCTATGTGCATCATGTCTCTATCATTGGGGGAGCAAGTTTCTGTCTACTGAACATAATCAGAGGGCTAGATAAACAAAAATACTCACCATCTGTTTTGTTAAAAGAAGACGGTCCGTTGGCCGAAGAATTTCGTAAGCTTAACGTAAAAGTGTTTTTCCTCCCCTCTTTATGCGCCATACCATATAACAAAAGCCTCTTTAATTTGGGAACCTGGTTAGGTTATTGGCACGTATATTTAGCTAGACAAAAGTTTGCCATGTTTTTAGAAGAACATCATTTTGATTTAATCTATTTGAACAATATGATGCTATATCCTTACTTAAAAGAAATAAAATATTGTGCATCGATTATCCATATACGAGAGCATTGGCCCCTTAATGAACATAAGGGGCAATTAGTTAAAGCTCAACGGTGGGTGAAGCAATATGCTACAAGGGTCGTTGCAATAAATCATTATAGTGCATCTATCTTCCCCGATTGTTCTGACAAGATGGACATTGTTTATGACTGGGTCGATATGCCGAGCAGATATAAGGAAATGCCGTTTAATGACATATTTGGAGAGGATGTTTCTAAAAAAAAGGTATATCTGTTCACAGGGGGAGCATCTTGGATTAAAGGTGCTAAAATGGTCGTTGATTTATTTGTAAATCATATGGAAGGAGATGATAAACGTTTGCTTATTTTGGGATTGAAAACGAAGAGTGTAGGAGATTATACCATAACGCAAAAGATAAAGGCTTTTTTCAGCACTAAAGAGTCAGATATAGAATTACAGAAACTTATAAAATCAGATTCAAGAATTAAATGTATTCCAAGCACTTATAAGATTACCCACCTTATGCAGCAGGCATATTGCCTATTAAGTTCCTTTACCATTCCCCATGCAAATCTTACATTGGCAGAAGGCATCATAATGAGGTTACCTTGTATTGCAGCTGAAACATCTGAATCGTTGGAATATTCTAAGAATGGGCAGTTGGCTATCCTTTTCGAATTGGGTAATAAAAATGCGCTTGTCGAGGCTGTCAATGCAATGGATGAGCAATATACAGAATTGATGAAACGTATAGAGAATGGATCGAAAGACATTGTTGAAATGTTTAGCGCTAAAAATAATATGGAAATGCTAAATAAGGTTTATTTGTCCATATTTGACACAAAGTTGTAGCCTTCCCTAAAAAACAATTGAAAAATTCATGTATTTCGTATTTACATGTTGTTTGACAGCAGTATTATTTGCATGGCTCGAGTCAAGGGGGACATTATGTAATGGCTTAAAAATCGGTTTTATAATTATAACAATAGTCTCGGCCTTGAGGTATAATTATGGGTGTGATTATTTGGGATATATTGATGATTATAATGAAGCAGTAAGATATAGTTTTGTAGATTATTTTAGTTTTGATGAGAATATTAGGGAGCAAGGTTGGTTTTTGTTGATGAAACTTTTCGAGCCTTTTGGGGTGTATGTGTTCTTTGCGTTTTTGGCTATTATTACAAGTTGTATCTATTATAAATTCATTAAAGAAAATGTTCAAAAGGAAGACTATTGGCTTGCGATTGCGATTTATCTCTTAAATTTCGATTTGTTTGTACTACAACAGTCTATGATGCGCCAAGCCTTTGCGATGGCTCTTTTTATTTGGGCGTTTCGTTATATAAAGGAAATAAATCTAATATTGTATCCGGATGTTTCAGGTAATGTTTTGCAACAAAGAAAGAGATTGAGCATTACTCGACCCATTATTAAGCTGTCATTGTTTTTAGCCATCATTGTCTTTATTCATCAAAGTTCGATGGTATTGATACCAGTTTCTTTAATCGCTTTTGTGCCTATGCGAAAGGGAAAGGTTGTGTCAATTGTCATGTTTATTGCATTTTGTCTAGTATGGGTTTCGTCAAAGTATGTCGCTCCAATCTTAGAACAGTTAATGGCAATTGAGGCTGTGGCTTTTTATGGGGAGAAATATATCACGGACGATGGACTCCAATTTGGTATAAGACAGATATTAAGTTTCATTCCGTTCTTTGTGTCACTGTATTATTTGTGGG
>CAVKAQ010000066.1:0-13486 GCA_963654225.1 Butyricicoccaceae bacterium
TTTTTACTTTGACAATATAAAATACTATGGTGATGTCCCTTGGATTGACAGGACTTTCACAGCTCAGGATGAAGGACTCTATCAGGGACGTGATGACCGAAAATATGTCTTCGAAAAAATGCTTGAAGATATAGACTATGCCATAGAACATCTCACGACTACAAAGTCTGTATATACAGTCACGAAATGGACTGCACTGGCTTTGAAGAGCCGAATGTGTCTTTTCGAAGGAACTTTCAGAAAATATCACGGAATTGAAGGTTGGGAAGAAGTTCTTACAGAAGGAGTTGATGCATCGAAGAAATTCATCAAGTCATCCGGATATGCCATATATACCGGCGGCTCGGCTCCATATAGAGACCTTTTCACTTTCCAGAATTCAAATTCAAGCGAAGTGATTCTGGCACGTGCATATTCATCCAATCTTGGACTGACACACGACGCCAACGGCTGGTTCACTTCTCCGACAATGGGACGCAGCGGTCTTGCTAAAGATGTGGTCAATATGTACCTGATGGCTGACGGCAGCCGTTTCACGGATATCGAGGGCTACGACAAGATGACTTTCGAGGAGGAGACAAAAGCACGTGACCCGCGTTTGGCCCAGTCGATAAGGACGCCTGGCTATACGAGAATCGGCTCCAACGCCAAGGTCGCCCCGAATCTTGCAGCCTGCATAACCGGTTATCAGATAACCAAATATGTGTGCTCTACCAAATACGACTCCTACAATACTTCAGAGAATGATTTTCCGCTTTTCAGGACTGCTGAAGTCTATCTCAACCACGCGGAATCAATGGCAGAACTCGGAACTCTCACACAGTCAGAGCTTGATTTGACTGTCAACAAGATAAGAGCGCGTGTCGGAATGCCATCCTTGAATATGGATGCAGCCAATGCTGATCCGGATCCTTATCTGCAGGACTCAGTCACTGGATATACCGGAGTCACCGGACCTAATACCGGCGTCATCCTCGAGATTCGTCGTGAAAGGACTGTGGAACTGCTCTGCGAAGGGTTCAGATACTGGGACATAATGAGGTGGAAAGCTGGCAAACGTTTCGAGAGACCTTTCCTCGGGATGTATTTCCCATCCGTAGGCTCTTATGACCTTGATTCCGATGGAAATGTCGATTTCGTAATCTACTCGGGAACAAAGCCTGAAGAGGTCGAAGGCGTAGTCTATATGTCAGTTGACGAGGCTAATCTTTCCGAAAAGAACTCCGGAAATCTCACCATACACGCTGACATAGAGCGCAATTGGAACGAAGACAGGGACTACCTCTATCCGATTCCTACGGATGAGATAACCCTGACATACGGTAAAATTAAACAAAACCCTAATTGGTAATGAATATGAGAAAACTGATACATACATTGATATTGGTTCTGCTTGTGGCGGCCTCCTGTAAAGAGGTTTCGTTGCCGGTGCAGGTTATTAATCTGAATACTGATAACATAGTCGCGCCCTCTTTCGGTGCTGATTATCAGATAACTGTGGAATCAAACACTTCTTGGGAACTTAGCCCGATTGAGGAGGACTGGGTGGCTTCCGACTTCGAGAGTACTGTCGGAAACTCAAGTTTTACACTTAAGGTTTATGCCAACGAGAGCGCAAGACGAAACGCGGAGATTGTAGTGCGAAGTGTTGACGGAACGGTAATCAAGAACATAAGTCTTTCACAGTTGCCTGGCAACGGTGACGGGCCGATTCCTATTGCATCCGTGAGAACTCTGGAAAAGTTGGGCGATTCTTACGTGTTCCCGATGGGAACTATTGCAGGATTTGTCTCCATAAACAGAGAAAACGGCAATTTTCCTGAAAATACAGTCTTCATTCAGGACAGTTTCACCGAGAAGTTAAGCGGAATAGCAGTTTGCTGTGACAAGATGCCCGCATTTGACCAAGGTTCGCAGGTTGAAGTGAAACTTGCCGGCGCGACACTCAAGCGTTCTGATGACGGAGTGCTTACGGTATATCCGACAGAAGTCCCTGCGGCAGGAGAATGCAGCACATTGGAAATATCTCCGGTCAGTCTTGAATTTGAAGACGTCGCAACTTGCAATTACGAGTCGATGCTGGTGCAAATCAGCAAGTTCCAGCCTACCGAAGAATATGTCGGTGAAGAATTCGGCGCGAATCCTATGGTTGAAAACAGAGCCGGGCAGATGATCAGAATGACCGTGAAACCTGATGCTCTGTTTGCTGAGGCGACTTATGGACAGGGAAGCGGTACGGTTACAGGTATCCTAGGCGGTCTTGTTGACGGCAGACCGTCAATACGTCCTCAGAGCAAGGATGCCGTCGCGTTCGGCCATTTCAGAATAGGATCGCTTCCTGGCATCAAGGAGCTTCCTTACGCATTCTCTTTGTACTGCGACAGCCAGACAAACGAAGATGCAAAATATGTCAACTATACGCCTCTTACCTGGATGGCATCAACCAAATTGTTGTCCGGTACAGTTGCGGAAGACAAGGATATAAATATCGGAGCATATCTGGAAATGACGGCTTATGCTTCCGATATAAGCAAGACCATTTCTTCTGCAGGAAAAACAAACTTCTGGGCAGAGGGCGGAGCGAACGACAATATCAATTCTTCCGGTTTCGTATCTCCGGACGGCAAGACAACGCCGACTTCAGAGTGCGGATGGTGGCTGACCGTTCCTCTTCAGACAGATCTCCCGTCAAAGTTCAATGTATTGTTCGGACTTGCAGGAGGTGAATGGAGCATCAGCACCTGGAAACTGTCCTACTCGCACGATAAGATTGACTGGATTGAGGCCGGTGATGTCACAATCGGAAATGCTTGTACAAACGGAAGTTACTATTACCGTTTCTGCGTCACAGTTACACCTGATACTCCGTTTGAGGCGGACAATACTCTGTATCTCAAGATTACTCCGTACGGCACTGACGCCTGCAAGCCGGAGAATCTCAATGCGGACGGGCACGGTTCTTCCTGCTTCATCCGTCTGCATTCGGCAATTGTGATTCAGGATGCTACAACAGGGACGACAGCTGTTCCTGACGGTGCTGTGCTTTTCGAACCTTTCGACAATCTCACCCAGGGAGCCGACTATTTCTACGGAGACCGCAATGCCGGTTTTGCAAACTACTGCGGTTCTGAGATTTCGGCCTGGACTTCAGCGCAGAAGAGGGGAATGGAGGGAACAAGTGTTTATGAGCGTCCGGGTTATGCTCAAATAGGATATGTCAATGACGAAACCTCAGGTTACCGAAATAAGTATATCGGCAGCAAGGGAAGCCTGACAACGGCTCCGCTCGGAAAATCAGGAGACTTCACTCTGTCATTCAAGGCCGGAGCTTACAGAACGCCTGCAATCCGTACGAATGCTTCAAAATCCACCCCTGATGTGGCGTCACCTGACATAACTGATGCTGTGCTTATCGTAAACGGAGGAGGTACCATTAACGGAGAAACCAAAGTCGCCATAAGTTCACTTCCTACAGGATATACCTGGAAAGAATACAGCTTCAGCATCAAAGGTGCTACGGCATCGACAACACTTACATTTACCAGTGAACCTGAGGAAGGACAGTTCTCCCGTTGGTTCATTGACGAAATCCTTGTTAAATAATTTGCTATGAGAAAGATACTTGTATTTATTCTCGCCGTGTCGTTATTAGGCGGTTGCAAGAAGTATGACAACTCGATGTATATTCCGGCATACGGCCAGGATAAAGGCGATTCGACCGAGCAGGAAAAAGGCTCTGACGTCGATGATGATATAGTGCAGGACAACATTGCGGAAAACGAGATGAAAGTAATGTCGTTCAACGTAAGACTTGCCTGCGACAGCGGAGACCGCGACTGGGATGTCCGCAAATATGCGATTCCATCCCTTATCTACAAAGAGAATCCCACTGTTTTCGGCGTGCAGGAGGCTCTAACGGTCCAACTTGTATATCTCAGGGAGCAATGTCCTGAATATAAGGATATAGGCGTCGGACGAGATGATGGACGTTCTGCAGGTGAGCATATGAATATATTCTACAATACCAAGCGTACGAAGCTTGAGGATTGGGGCTATTTCTGGTTGTCCGAGACCCCTAACGAACCGTCATACGGCTGGGGTGAAAGCTACCGCAGAATCGCCACGTGGGCCATATTCACCAATTTGAGGAATTCTGAGAAATTCTTTTATATGAATACCCACGGACCTCTCAACGGTACGGCCAACGCCAACGCGATGAAGCTTATCGCCCAGAAACTGAAGGAACTCAACCCAGACGGCTATCCGGCTATGCTTACCGCGGATTTCAATATTGAGGCTGACAATTCGAATTTCGCTCCTATCCGACTTCTGATGAAGAATGCCAGAGAGACCGCACCGGTGACGGATAATCACGACACCTTCAACGGTTGGGGAGAGGGCAGCGGAATTATAGACCACATCTGGTACAGCGGATTCGCAGAGGCGAAATCCTATCGCACGGTGACTGATGTTTATCGCAACATCACTTATGTTTCGGACCATTATCCGATTGTGGCAACGCTTGTGTTTGATTGAGAGAATGGTTTATAAAACGTTGGTGAACAATAAGTAATAAATTAATAACACTATTATGCGAACAATAAGACTGATTTCAGCGGTTTCTTTTATCCTGTTGCTGGGCGCCTGCTCGAAACAGGATACGAAGGTTGCTGTGACTGGCGTTGCAGTTACTCCTGAAAGCATAGAACTTTCGTTGGGAGGTACCGCGACGTTGACAGCGGAAGTGACTCCTTCCGATGCTTCGGACAAGACATTGTCCTGGTTGAGCAACAGCCCGTCCGTTGTTTATGTGAAAGACGGCGAACTGATGGCTCTGGCCGCCGGGACTGCCGATGTGACCGTAACTACGAATGATGGCGGATACAAGGCTGTCTGCAAGGTTACAGTGAAAGATGACATCGCTCCAGTTCCTGTACTTCCGACCAATATCTCTCTCAACTACAGCGAGTATGAACTGTTGGTTGACGGAAGTGTGACTTTGGTTGCGACAGTGCTTCCGGCTAATGCAGATGACCTGTCGGTGACGTGGCGTTCATCTGATGAGAAAGTCGCAACTGTCAAAGACGGAGTCGTTTCTGCCGTCGGTGACGGAGTCGCTGTCATTAATGTAAAGACAAATGCGGCAGACCTTAAGGCTGACTGCACAATAACTGTCATTTCTAAAGACAAGATTGACGCCGGTGGACACGATGATTTCATCTCAGATGAAATAGATTGGTGAAGTCTCCCGGAATATTCAATTGCACACAATAACCACAAATTATGAATACGAAAATTAAGAATTTTAAACGGGGGGGGTATGAAAATGAGGTGTATACACCTCCCTGTGCAGAGTTGATTCCGATCAGTACAGAAGCATCATTCGCGGATTCAGGAGAGAAAAGATATGAAGGCTCCGAGAATGAGGACTTGATCTTCGAAGATTTTTTTGCATAGAATGACACTGAAAAACAGAATGACGATGAAAAAGATATATATGATGATTTCAGCCCTGATGATGGCTGGAGCAGTAATTTCCTGTCAGAAAGAAAATAAAGAGTCAGGAAATGAGCAACAGGGCGGGGAGACGGCGGAAGGCGTAACCTTTAGCGCTGTTTTCGATGAACTTGACACGAAGACGCTTGTCGATGAAGGCGGAAAAGTTACCTGGTCTTCAGCAGACTGCATCTCGGTCTTTGACGGAGCCGGAGCTGCCGGTTGGGCAGACGGATACACCAAAGACAAAAAATACAAGAATACATTGGAATCAGGAGCGACTGCCGTATTCAAGCCGAACAGCGAAACTGATGTCGCAGTCGAAGGCGCGGCAAAATATTATGCTCTTTGCCCGAGAGATTCCGGCGCATCCTGCGATGTCGAGAACGGTGTTTTCGACTTCTGGCTGATTGACTGTCAGAAAGGTAATAAAGACGGTTTCTCTGACAACAGAAGCATAGAGGGACGTCATACTAACTATTCGGTCGCTATGACGACTGATCCTGCGAACAAACCTCTTTCATTCAAGAATACGGTTGCACAGTTGAAAATTACTGTCCCGGAATTTCTTGACGGAAAGGTTACCCATATAGCCATAATCCCGCTGGGAGGTGAATATATCGCAGGTGATACGGAAGTTACGCTCAGCGACGACGGCACTGTCGAGGACGTAGTAGGAAGATATGCCTGGAAAGACAACGGCACAGGCTCAAAATATTCAGCAGTATATCTCTTCCCGGATTATAATACGAGTAACCGTTATACGGTTTCAGGTGCGACATTCTCTGCCGGAACTTACTATGCGGCAATACGCAATGTCGAGCTCAGCAAAGGCTTGCTGATAGAGTATAGAAATTCCGCAGGCGGAAGTGCCAATACAGTTGTATCTACAGATGTGATAGCCAGCAAGAGAACAGGCAAGTCAATAAGCGTCAAGAAGTCTCATCTCTACAATATGGGCTCTTTCGGCGACAAGCCTTCTTCAGCACCGTCAGGTAAGGGCATAGCGTCAATTCCTTACAGTTTCTCATTTTACTGTACTACGCAGAAAGACGGAGACGTAAAGTACTTAACAAAGGGAACTCTGGCAGAGTCTGATGTGATCACGATGGGTGCAGGCGCTTATGCAGGCTATCAATATAAACAGTATTCAGGTGTTGCGGCAACGGAAAAGGATGAAACCATAGGTGCAAGCCTCAGCCTTTCAGGCGTGACATACTACAAGATGGGGTCAACCGAAAAAATAGCAACTCCGGCATTAAATTATTGGGCTCAGTGTCAGGCTCACGACAATCTCCACATATCCAATATGTGTACTCGTGACGGTATCGCCGGCCTTCCGTTTGAATGCGGTGCCTTTCTGTCAGTTCCTCTTCAGGCGGATCTTCCGTCATCTTTCAGTATATCTTTCGGAATATACCTTGGCGGTACCTGGGGAATGAAGGATTGGGCTGTATATTATTCCAATGACAACATTTCTTGGATTAAGGCCGGTGAAACAATAAGTATCCCGTCGGCTGGAGCGAACGGAAAGAACTATCTGTATTATCAGGTAAAGGCTGACAGCCCGGTATCTTTCAAGAAAGGCGGAATGCTCTATCTCAAAATTGTGCCTGTGGGAAAAGCGTCATTGGCAAGTACCAGTTGCGACGGTTTCGGAGCCGGCGGCTCTGGCACCGGACGTCCACGTTTCCACTCTGCCATAACCATATCGCCTGTGAATGTTGAAGCGTCTTCAGCAGTCTCCGGTGCGACGCTTTTCGAAGGCTTTGACGAATTCAACGGCGGACTGGACTATTTCATAGGTGATAGGCTTGCCGGTATGGCTAATTTCTGCGGAACTGCCGGTTCGCTATCAAACTATACTCTCACTAACGTATATCAGCGCCCTGGGTATGCTCAGATAGGATATGTCGATTCTCAGACTATGGCGAACGACTCCGATATGACCACGACCAACAAGGTGGGCTCTCTTAAAACTCCTGCTCTCGGTAAGGCCGGCGACCTGGAACTCAGTTTCAATGCTTGCGCCTACAGGTCTCCTGCCGCCCGCGACGAAGTGTATGATAGAGAAAAGATTGACGGATATACACCAGATTTGACCACTGTCCGTGTCAATGTAATTGGCGGAGGTACAATCGACGGCGCGACTACGAAAGACATCGAGAATGTTTCAGTCAGCGCTTGGCAGACAATTTCGTTGACAGTAACCGGTGCTACCGCCGACACTCAGATTGAGTTTACTTCACCTTCGGACGGTACATTCCACAGGTGGTTTATCGATGACATCTGCGTAAAGTGATGAGAGAATAATAAAGGTTATCTTATAGGCAAAACTGCCGGTTGAAATCCAGACGCGAATTTGTTCTTAGCGGAGGATACAACCGGCATTTTTTTGAATTATAGTGCTGGTGCAAAGTTGATTATCTCTTTGTGAATCAGGACTTTTAGGCGTAAACTTCGGAGATGCGGGCTCGTATTGTGGCAAGAGCTGCAGTTATGTGATTCTCGACTGTGCGGATGTCTATTCCAAGTCGCAGTGCTATTTCGCTGTTGTCGATATTCTGATATCGGCTGAGTCTGAATACCTCCCGTCTGCGTTCAGGCATATTGCTGACGGCATCGAAAATAATCAGTTCAAGCTCATCCAGGCTGACCTGGTTTGAAGTTATATCTGAGAAGTCGTCCGCGCACTTAAGGGTTTCTGCAACGTATCTGCGGTTAATCTGCAATGTCTCGAAATAATCCAGAACCGCATTCCTAAGCATACGGAAAAGATAACTGTCGAATGACACGACCCTTGCGAGATTTTCCCGTTTCAGCCAGATCTTGACAAAAGAGTCGTGGACAATGTCCTTGGAGGTGGACTGATCTTTCACGAATGACAGAACGAAATAATACGCCACACCTCGGTACTGTTCATACAGTTCCTTGAAGGCTCTTTCATCCCCACGGGAGAGGCGTATCGTCAAAGCTGTCGTATCATTCCCTGACATTGTCCGTTCGCATTTAATCTACAACTAAGATAGCGAAATCCCTCCGGATTACCAATGTTTCTTTAGTGAACTTTTACTTGCTTTTGCTGGTTACCACCATAAACGTTACGGCCACAAGCGTTATGGCGACTCCTACAATTACATTAACTGTCAGAGATTCACCGAAAAATATGGTTCCTACGGCGATTGCGGTAATGGGCTCGAACACTCCGAGTACGGAAGTTTTTGTGGCTCCGATGATTCGCGTGGCAATCGCGAGCGTCAGCATTGATATGACAGTAGGGAATATCGCCAGCCCGATGACGTTGAGCCAGCTCCTGTAATCTTGCATTCCTTCCAGAAAATTCTCGCCGGACACGGCGCTGTGCGTCAGAAATATCAATGAACCTATCAGCAGAGCGTAGAATGTCAGCACGTGATTGGATACTGTGCGGAGCCTGCGGCTGCGGTTCACGATGACAAGGTACAATGCGTAAGCAAGTGCTGAACCTCCAGCAAGCAGAAGTCCAAGATAATTCAGGGAAACGTTCCCGGAACTGTGGCTCAGCACAAGCACGCCGGCGAACGTCAGAAAAATGGAAACCCATACCTGCCAGGTCGGATAAACCTTCAGAAATACCATTATCAGCGCTACAAGGACAGGGTAGAGGAACACGATTGTGGTCGCAAGTCCGGCAGGAATGTAATTGTATGACGTGAAAAGCAACAGGCTGCTCATACCGTAGAATACGCCCAATATCGTAAGCCTCAGGAATTGCGGGAGATTAATCTTGAATGATTCTTTCCTGAGCAGAAGCCATATTCCGAGGAATGCCACGGCAAGCAGATATCTGAAACTGAGCATAGTGTCCACGGATACTCCATTGCTTAGCAATGGCTTGGCGAACAGCGGATTGAGTCCGTATGTCACACCGGTAATGATGCCGGCGCAGAAGCCCCATACGGTTTCTGCCTTTGAACGATTACAAGTATTTGCGGTTTTCATATTTGTCGCTTGGCGCTCCAATGGCTTATAGCGTCATAAAAGCAATTATCTCGTCAATCTGCGCCTTGTCGAACGACTTCTGCTCACCTGTGGTGAGATTCTTTATATTGACCTTGCCTGCATTGATTTCGTCTCCTCCGTTTATGGAAATGAACGGAATCGATTTCTTCCCGGCGTAGTCAAACTGCTTCTTCAGTTTGGTCGTGTCCGGATAGATTTCGCAAGCCACGCCTGAATTGCGGAGCTCTTTCACAATCGGGATGAGATATGACACGGATTCCGGGTCCATATTTGCGAACAGCACGGTCGCAGAACCTGCCAATCCTTTCGGGAATTTGTCAAGCCCTTTCAGTACGTCATAGATGCGGTCAGCTCCGAATGAGATGCCGACTCCTGACATTCCAGGAAGACCGAAGATGCCGGTCAAGTTGTCGTAACGTCCTCCTCCGCAGATGCTTCCGATGGCGTAATCCAATGCTTTTACCTCAAAAATGGCACCTGTATAATAATTCAGACCTCTCGCAAGCGAAAGATCCATCTCGACTTTCTGTGAAACGCCTGCGCCGTCGATGAAACCGAAAAGCTCTGTCAACTCCTCTAGACCTTTGAGACCTTCTTCAGACCTTATGCCGGATGCGGAATTGCCTGACATCAGTCCCTGCATCAGCGCAATCTTCTCTGCAGTAGTCCCTTCGAGTTTCAGAATCGGCTCGATGACGGAGATTGCATTGTCATCCAGGCCTTTCTCACGCATCTCGGCTTCCACTGCCTCCAAACCTATCTTGTCAAGTTTGTCAATGGCTACAGTGATGTCCGTGACTTTATCCGGGCATCCGCATATCTCGGCGAGACCGGTCAGCACCTTGCGGTTGTTGATCTTGATGGCGACATTGATTCCGAACTTGGTGAACACCTTGTCGATAATCTGCACAAGCTCAAGTTCGTTCAACTGTGACTTGCTGCCTATTACGTCAGCGTCGCACTGGTAGAATTCGCGATAGCGGCCTTTCTGAGGACGGTCTGCACGCCAAACCGGCTGTATCTGAAACCGTCTGAAAGGGAAGGCGATCTCATTCTGATGCTGCACTACGTATCTGGCGAACGGAACGGTGAGGTCATATCTGAGACCTTTCTCGCATACGGCCGTGGAAAGTCTGTTGCTGTTCACGGTGCCGTCCTCATTCCTGTAAGAGTCGAAATCCACATTGCCGAAACTGTCTCCGCTGTTCAGAATTCTGAACAGGAGTTTATCTCCCTCATCTCCATATTTTCCGAGCAGGGTGGACAGGTTCTCCATCGCAGGAGTCTCAATCTGTACGTATCCGTAAGTCCTATATACTGAGCGGATTGTGTCGAAAATATAGTTTCTTGCGGCCATTTCTTCCTGACCGAAATCGCGTGTTCCTTTAGGTATGGATGGTTTCTGTGCCATATTCTGTTTATTTTTCTGAATTGCGTAGCTTGCGAAGTTAGCAATTAATCTCAAGAAGTCATTTGAATTTGTGCTAAAAGTTTGAGATTGATTTATATGGCCAAAAAGTGCTTCGGCTTCAGCCATCTCGTATTGATAATTATGAATGAATTTGATAAATTTGGATGATTTTTTTGCTGTTTGGTGGCTGTTGCTGCCTTCTTTAAAATTACTGGAAACATCGGGCCATTGGCGCAAGCGGTGGATTTTTCTCGTAAATCCGTTAGAACGATACTTGGGAAAATTTTAAACAAAATAGAATGAAAGACTTTTTAAAGATGTTCCTGGCTGTTATATGCGGCCTTGTAATTATGGGAGTCATCGGCTTTATGCTGTTCTTCGGTATGATCGGCGCGTTGGCTTCCTTCGGCAGTGAGACTCCGGTGATTCCGCGTTCCGGCGTTCTGGATATGGATCTCAGCAATGTTTCGATATCGGAGCAGGCTCAGGATATTGACATTACCGCCAGACTTAAAGGTGACGAGTCAGTGTCAATTGGACTTTGGGATGCTGTGCGCACTGTCAAAGCTGCGGCTGCGGACCCTGCTGTTCAATATATATTTCTCCGTCCGGAGGGCTTGAGCGCAGGTCAGGCACAGGTTGAGGAATTGAGACAGGCTCTTGCTGATTTCAGAAAAAGCGGCAAGGCTGTCGTATCTTATGTCGAGAACCCTTCGACCGGATCATATTATCTGGCTTCGGTTGCCGATAAGGTTTATATGGGAAAATACAGCGGCGGCACCAATACCTTCCTAGGTATCAGTAGCCAGCTTTTCTTCCTCAAGGATATTTTGGATAAACTTGGCGTCAATATGCAGCTTATCCGTCACGGCAAGTACAAATCAGCCGGCGAGATGTATATCAAGAACAAGCCGAGCGAAGAGAATCTGGAACAGAATCAGGTGATGATCAGCTCGATATGGAACAGATATGCAGAGCAGATCTGCGAGAGCAGGGGAGTGAACAAGGAGCAGCTAAACGGCTGGCTTGACAATCTGACCCTCGCAGTGCCTGAGGATTTCCTGAACAATTCACTTGTGGATGAACTGCTTACAAGGGAAGAACTTAAGGACAAGCTCGTGTCGCTCGCAGTTGAAAACAGCTATAAGGATTTGAAATTCATACCTTTTACGGACTATATCACAGCGAAGGCAGTGCCTCAGAAGGTGTCAAAGAAGAATATTGCCATCATCTTTGCTGACGGCGAGATAGTTGACGGAGATGCCAAAGAGCAGGTTGCAGGCGACAGATTCGCGGCGGAAATCGCCAAAGTCAGAGCGGATTCAACTGTCAAGGCCGTGGTTTTCCGCGTCGCATCTCCTGGTGGCAGTGTTCTCGCATCAGAAAAGATCAAGCAGGAAATCGATCTGTTGCGCAAGGACAAGCCTGTGATCGCTTCTTATGGTGATTATGCAGCATCCGGTGGATATTGGATTTCAAACAGTTGCGACAAGATTTTCTCTGATGCGACCACATTGACAGGTTCAATCGGAGTGTTCAGTATGATACCTGATTTCAGCAATACGGCGAAAAATCTGCTTCACGTCAACATCACTTCTGTCAGCTCGAACCGTCACGGCGATATGTATTCGATGATGCGTCCGCTGAATGCCCAGGAGGTCGAGTCTATGCAGAAATCGGTCAACGACATCTATGATGCTTTCCTTGAGAATGTTGCGAGCGGAAGGAATATGACTACCGATGCAGTGAACGAGATTGCGCAGGGACGTGTCTGGGCCGGTTCTGACGCTTTGAAAATAGGACTTGTTGATGAAATCGGTACATTGTCGGATGCAGTCGCTTTCGCTGCTGTAGCGGCCGGTGATGCAGACGTTGATTCTTGGCAGATTACTTGCCTCCCTAAGCCTCAGACTTTGATTGAGAAATTGATGGACTCTTTCTATGGCACTTCAAATGTGCTTGCGGGAACTCCGTTCGAATCCATCGAATCCGCGTACCGCAACTGGGATTGGAAGTCCTCAGGCAAGGCTTTCGCCAGAATACCGTATGTGATTGACATTCAGAAGTAAATTTTGTGCTGAGGACGAGTCTTACTCTCCTCCTTGTAATCAAAATAGTCGGAGATTTGCTGTCTGGCAAGTCTCCGACTTATTTTTATCACTTGCTGCTATCGCTCCTTGATTACGCTGGCTGCGGATGTTGTCACCCGCTTCCGTACCGCACGAGGCTCGTCCATTGTGCCGTCAATATGGTCAGATCATATACTTTACATCAATAAGAGTCAGATGCCTGGAGCAGAGTTCTCTTGCGATTTAGAGCGGAGGATATGGCAACACCTATATTACTCCGGAGCCGAGCATTTCGTCTCTGTCATACCACACGGCAAACTGGCCGGGTGTGATTCCGCGCTGCGGCTCCTCAAACAAGATGAACAGGCCTGATTCCCGCTGTATGAGCAGAGCGTCCTGCAGAGGCTGACGGTAACGTATCCGGACACGGTAGCGTCGGATTTCGCCTGCATTCATCTTCAAGTCCTCGCGAATCCAATGAATCTCATCGGTGTTGACCTTCAGACAG
>CAVKAQ010000067.1:0-8640 GCA_963654225.1 Butyricicoccaceae bacterium
GCGCCGTCAAGCCATTCAGAAGAGGATCTTCCCAATATATTGGGATTGAAATTCACGAAATATGTGCAGGAGGAATTGAAAGAGGAAGGAACCGAGTTTGTGCATACGGATATGAAGATAGTTCTCGGCCCTACAATGTACACTACGGATATACTCGAGAAGATAATGTTCGAGAGAGTTATGGCGATGTCGAATGATCCGAAAAATGAAGCAGTGGTGATTCTTGCGCACGGTGACCCTGAGAGGGTGGGCTTCTGGAATTATCTGCTTCAGCGTACTGCTGATTATATCAAGGATAATTCCAAGATCACATACACTGACGGTGAACAGGTTGCGATGGGTATGCATATGGCTGATGACTTGATGGAAATCTTGGAGAACGCGGCGGAAAAGAAGAGCAGAATACTCGTGCAGGGCGTGTATCTGACGTCAAATGTCAAGAATATGGCGGAGCGTATCGGAATGCTCAAGAAGCAGAAGTCCTTGGAAAAGAAGGGTGTGGAGATTGTCTATGGCGGTCAGGGAATACTTCCTGAATCGACGGCCGAAGTTACTGACTGGATAATCGACCGCGCTATGGAATGGCGCAGTTTCAAGTAAACTATTAGATGGTTTCTGAATGGCCGCAATGAGGATTTCTCGAAGTGCTTTAGGCTTTTGAAAGAAATACGCAACTGCGGCAAATCTTTGAAAATTAGATGTTTTTGGCAATGGCGTCTTGCCTTGGAACTATGCTGACGATGAAATGCCTGCAGAATATTGAATAATTCTTGGTCAAATCGCTTGCGCTAAAGAAAAATAGTTGTATATTTGCATTCCCGCTTGAAAAATAGGGTTTGTTTGGGAGCATAGCTCAGTTGGTTCAGAGCGTCTGCCTTACAAGCAGAGGGTCGGGGGTTCGACTCCCTCTGCTCCCACTTAGAAAACTTTTGATTTTCGCTATCTGAAACAGCAGTGTTACTAAATTGCACCGCTGTTTTTTGATTATTATACTCTCGAAGTCCTCTGTCCCTAAGTCTGTGACTATTACCAAGATTATGGAACTAACAGAAGCACAGAAGAAAATAAGCACTTCCCAGAAATTCTGGGACAATCTAGAAAGGGGCAAGAAGCAAGTCGAACTTTGGCAGAAGCAGCCAATGACACCAGAGGAGTTCGAGGAGACAATGGCGAACAGAAAGGCTTTCCAAAAGAAAAATTCTTAGCATATCTTGAAGTTCGAGCACGTCAGAATGGTACTTGGATAGATGCTCTTTAAGCCATTCGATGAGCTCTTCTGGCGTTTTATTTATTATATTGTTAAGGCTTGGTAGGGGCAGACAGCCGTTCTAATTTTTCCATTTCTTCGATTCTGATTTTAGAAGATTCTGGTAGCCAATGTTTTTTACATTCCAGATATGAATATAGTGTTGTATCGACATTGAGGATTTTCTTTTTCAGAGGGATGTCAGCTATATGGTATATCGATTCTACGAAACACTCGGTGTAATATGCCGTGTATATGGTAGAACATTCGTAAAGATTTAATGGCTTTTCGAATTTTACGATTTTTAAGAAAGCATAAAATTCTCCATACGAAAAATCAGTTTTATCTGGAGCAGATATGAATAGGATTAAATTCAGTATGAGCACAGATATGGTTATAGCTAAAGTTTTGATGGAAATCCTGAGTATCTTTTTGACACAGTTCGGGTCTTGATTGAAATCTTTAGAATTGATTTCTTTATTTTCTTGATTCATATCTCTAAATTGTTGATTCTGAGACGTTTCTTTTAAACTCTTTAATGGCCGTTTTCACGTCTTTCACTTATTTCAGCTGAATGTAATAATTCAGCGGTGTATCGGGCAGGATGCCGGGATGGAAAATCTGGACAAGGTCGGAAAGAATGAGCTCGGGATGCAGGGCGCCGCTTTCCCAGAAATCGTTTCCGCCATTCGGCGATGTCCGCAATGTATTGTTATATACATTCTTGGCGCATCCGAAAGACTCGAACAGCGGATTGACACTGTATAGCGACTGAAGTGAATTGCACCAGCCGGGATTCAGCCACACGTCAGCATTCCTGGACAACTCGAACGCCTGCTCTATTGAAATCGTACCGGACACGGACTGCCCAGGAACAGACCCCGACAAATCTCCTCCGGCGTCTTTGATTAACTTCGCCATATAACTGTTTCCTCTAGGTATATACCAGACGTCCGAATAAGGGATATTGATGAGTGCATTTGCCTTATTCTCTTGAGGATTTTTAACAACCTTTTCCTTAATCTTGTTGTATTTTTCTGAGATAGAGGAAAATATGGAATCGGCTTCGCGTTCCTTTCCGGTCAGAGCCCCGAAAACCCCGATGTATGAGGCTCTGCCGAGTGGCTCGTTCTCAAGGTAGTCATTCAAGGTCAGTACCGGTATGCCCAGCGACTTCAGATGCTGTATGAATCCGGAGCCCGGTATTGAGTAGGCTGTGACGAGGTCAGGATGCAGAGCCAAAATCTTTTCATAATCGGGAGCCGCATCCGAACCGACTTCAGATATCTCTCCTCTGTGTATCCTCCTTGTGACCGCCGAGTCGGAAATATAGTCGATTCCTGATATGCCGCAGATGACGGAATCGCAGCCTATCGCTGACAGATATGCGACGTAACTGGAAGACATACAGATTATTCTGTTAAACTTCCCGGTGACTTCGATACTGTCCGCAATGCTTCCGTCCGTATTGAAAACGCGTATGATTCGGCCATTCTTGCAGGAATCGATGCTGTATAATGTGCTTTGTCTTGTGTGATTCCGAGATGACTTGGATGTGCACCCGGCGATCACCACAAAACAGGTGGCGACAGCGCAGGCGGATATTAGTAAACGTAGAGTCCTCATTATCTTCATTCAGAAAATGTTGCCACTGGTGGAATGGCGGTAAACTATTGACAAAGTTATACTCTTTTAGCCAATAACTTCAAACGTAGCGCAAGCAAATCTCAGGATTTTATGTAAGTTTGTATATTATAACAAGATGGAGTATGAAATCATATAACGGAAAAGTACAGATGATGGATGCCGGTATGACACTGTTCGAGTCTGAGCAAAATTTCGGCAATGTATTGGGGCAGGTGAAAGCGGAGATGGAGGTTTACGGTAAGGTGCTTCGTGCATCTGAACTGGCTGACGTTCAACTCCCGGAATCTACCGGTGAATGCGACCTTTTCCTGGACTGGTCCACGCCTTGGCGTGTCCGTTACATTTCCTGTCATCTTGAAAACGCCGGAGAAATCACGCGTGACGGAAAGGCGCTTCAGCGTTATGCTGCCACATTCAAGGAAGGGAACAAGAGTACCGTATTCCGCGGATGCGTGATGCTGCTTCTTCTGTTAGGTTTTGTCTCAAGCGTATTTGCAACTGACGGCGCGTTGTTTACCATAATTAACTTGGTATTGGCCGCATTTGTCGCATATATTTGGATACTTCCCAGCCGCAAGGCGCAACGTGTGATTGCAAGGCTAATGACTGCAATGAAATCAATTCATTAAGGGTCGTCAGACACCACTTTTGTCGCAATTGTTGCCGCCGCAGACAGACCGGCAAGATACCCCGTCGCAAACGCAGTGTGCAAATTGTATCCTCCGGTGTCAGCATCTATATCCAATACCTCTCCGCAGAAATATAGACCGGGGCATTTGCGGGATGCAAGAGTTTTGGGTATTATTTCGCTGCAGGATATGCCTCCGGCCGTGATTACGCATCTTTCATAACCCACATATCCGGCAATATGGAATGTCCAATTGCGTATGGCATTCATAAGAGCCTTGATTTTCAAGGTTTCGCGTCCCTTGCTGCCGGAAAATATTTCCGGATGGCATTTGAGGAATCCAGGGATGATTTCCCACGGCATCAGTTTGCCGAGCAAGATTTTTCCGATAACACGTGCTGATTTCCCTTTGCTGCGCGGATCTTTTTGAACTTCGTCCCACAACTTCGCAAGCCTGTCCGCGAATTCCCGTTCAGGAACTCCAGTCTTCAGGTCTATGTCAAGATTGACATCGCCTCCGTTAATCAATGATTTCACTGCATTCCTGCTGACTGCAAATCCTGCCGGCCCCTCGATTCCGCCATCAGTGAAATCGATGTCTCCTTCCATTTCCTGCAAAATAGCCCCATTGGCGCTAAGACGTACGCCGACATTTTTAAGCGATGTCCCGCACAGGGCGCTGCCGGTTTCAGACAGGGGATTGCTCCTGTCGATATGGAACTTGCTGTCTCGTTCTACATTCTCAATCTTATATCCTTCAGGCACCAATGCGGTGAGAGATGGGAAGCAATCCGTCACTGTATGCCCCAAACTGCGTCCGAACCGGTATCCGTCGCCGGTGGAACCTGTTACCGGATATGAAAGTCCGCCGGTCGCTATGACAAGCCTGGAGCAGGTGAATTCCTTATTCGCAGATGTGCGTACTGTGAAACGCTTGGACTCTCCGTCATCGCTAACATAGATTTCTGTCACTTCGGCATTTACCTCTATCCGCGCGCCTGCGTTGACAACCGCTCGCACCAATGCGTCCACGACATCCATCGATTTGTGCGAGGTTGGAAATACTCTGTCTCCTCTTTCGACAACGGATGCAAGTCCTTGATTCTCAAAGAATGTCAGGAGCTTTTCCGGAGTAAGATTGTAGAATGCCGGTCTGAGAACATTTGAATTGCTTCTGATATGCGGTGCAAAATCGCTCCAATCCTTCATATTGGTGAAATTGCATCGGCCCTTGCCTGTTATGACAATCTTTCTGCCGGGGCGGGGCATTTTCTCCAGAACTAGAACGGAGCAACCTCTGCCGGATGCAGCACCATAGGCCGCCATAAGTCCGGCCGCTCCACCTCCAATTATTATGACATCATAGTGCATCAGAAACCTGTTTTAAATATGACTTCGGGCTCCCTCTTATCGGATATTGAAATCAATTGTCTCGTTTCCGCAGAAGGTCGCGTGGATGTTTACGACTCCGTCTTCCTTGTGCCATACGGTGGCCCTTGGTGCTAACTCTATGGCTATCAGGTCTCCTGTTCTGATATAAATCCGTTTTGTCGCTTCTTCCAACGCCTGTTCGATTCTCATTGTTCCTTCAGTCCGGGTTCTGAAGATTTCCTGCTTCTCCCGCATCAGTATGAACTCGTTTTCACTGTTGCCGAACACGCATTTCTGGTAAAGCGGTGACGGCAGGAACGATGTGTGGTCAATGCAGGAAGCCGCCGCGAAATCTTCCGGCCCGTTTTCCATCAAATTTTCGGGGTAGAGCAGTATGCCGTAATTGGCTGTGTCGTAATACCTTGACGCGAACCTAAGCCCTATGCTACGCCCCGGCTTGCATACACGTGCGAACAACACCGGCGACAAAGTGAGTGTGTCTATGAAGTCCTGAGGAAAAATGTCTTCGTTGTCCTTCTCCCAAGTGGTGTCGGGCCGGACAATGATATTGCCTCCAAAGGTCTTGACGATTACGTTCATCGTCAGAAGAGTTTACCTTGCTGAAACTTGTCTTTCAGCATATCTATGGCATCGTTCAGATCTTTGCCTTCAAGCGGTTTCTTCTTCTCTGATTCGAACTGCTCTCTGAGTTTTGCGAACTGACGCTTAGTGTCCATCGTGAACTCTCCGCTTTCAATCCATGCGAAATAGGCCGGCTCTGTCTCGAAAACTTCACGTGCCGTCTTTCCTCTATGCTTTCCGAAACTGATGGTCGGTTCGTTGTTCTTGCCGAGAACCAGTCTGCCGGCATAATCCACGGTTTTGGGCCTGCCACCGACTCCTGAAAGGAAATTGACGTCATTTTTGAGGACGCTTTCGTGATACTTGTCCGGCTGCTGGTATCTGTCCAACTCGCCTTTAAGCACCTCGTATGTCGCCATTGTATCGGCCTCGGCCGAGTGTGCGTTTTCGAAATCCTCACCTCCGCAGTAGAAACGGTACGCCGCTTTCAGATTGCGCGGCTCCATATAATGATAAATCGTCTGGACGTCAATCATCTGCTTGGCGTGAAGGTCAATGTCGATGGCATTCAATGTCTCCTGAGCCTTTGCTTTGCGGTCGGGGCTGGTCGTCGGGCTTGCTATCTTCTGCCTGCAGTATGCACGGACTCGCTCAATCTCCTCGGCAAGCATAGGCAAGTCGAATTTGGTTGAGTTATATCCTGCAAGGTCACTCTCTTTCAGCCAATTGACTACCTCCGGAGCAATTTCGAGAAATTTCTTCTCTCCCGCTACGTCCTCGTCCTTTATGCCGTTTACTTCGCTCGCGCCCGGATCGATTTTGCGCTGTTTCCCGTTGGCGTAGTCCCACGGGCACACTCTCCAGGTCTTCACTTCGTGGTGATGGTCAGGAAATACCTTGACAAAACTCAATTCTACGATGGAATCGGATACGATATTCAGACCTGTACTTTCAATGTCGAAGAACAGGAGCGGACGTTCAAGTGAAAGTTCCATACCTACTTGACCATTATAGGCATCACGATGCCGAATACTTTTTCAGTCTTGGCTTCTTCTTCAGACGGCAGAAGCAATGCGGATCTTCTCTTATCGACGAATTTCATGACGATGCCCTCGCAAGTGAGGTTGGAAAGCATCTCGATGATATGGGTTGACTTGAATCCGATGGAAAGATCGCATCCGTCATATTGGCAGGCGATTTTTTCGTGAGCCGCAACTTCGAATCCAGGGTCCTGAGCGGAAATCTCAAGAGAGCCGGGGGTAAGTTCGAACTTGATATGGTTCGAGCCCTTAGGCGAGCATACGGAGATTCGCCTTACCGTGTTGAGTAACTGTACTCTGCTTATTCTCAGGATGTTGGAATTGTTCTGAGGGATGATAGTGCGGTAATCCGGATATTTTCCTACTACAAGACAGCAGATGATTGTGGTGTTGTCGAATTTGAACACGGCTGTCTTCGCGTCAAAAGTGACTGTGACATTCTCTACATCCTTTCCGATTACGGATTTCAGGACAGCCGCGTGCCTCTTGTTGAGGATAAATGAACACGGCGTCTCTGATTTAACGTCATCTGCGGTATAGCAGGTCAATTTCTGCAAATCGGAAGCGACCAGTGTGGTGGAATCCGGAGAAATGTCGAAAAAGATACTGTTCATCACAGGCCTGTTGTCCTCATCTGAAGACGCGTAGATGGTTTTGCCTATTCCATCGACAAGGCTCTGTCCGGGGAATATGACTGTTGTGGCGTCAGCCCCGGCAGACTGGCTTGCCGGATAATCGTCAGGGTTGAAATATGGCAGAGTGGATGAACCGCTTGACCATGCGCACTCAAACTGGTTGTTCGCCATAGTGCTGATGGTGATAGGCTGGTCTGGCAGCTCCTTCAGGAGGTCATTAAGCTGTCTGGCCGGCACTGCGATTTTACCGTCATCTTCCGGACCGGAAGTCTCGACTTCTATCACTGTCTTCATCGTTATTTCCTTGTCGGATGCGGTAACTTCAAGCGTATTTCCCTTTAAGTCAAACAGATAGTCTTCCAAAATAGCCTCTGTCGTCTTGGACGGAATGGCTTTGGAAACGGTGAGCAATCCTTTGAGCAACTCTGAACTTGATATGACAAGTCTCATATTTCTATATTTTAAATGTTTATCGTATCATTTGGTTTTTTAGGCTCTTTCAGCCAATCAACCACGCTACACAAAGGTAGAAACTTTTCCTGATTTATGGCATATATTTTGATTTTTCAACCCTTCGGCTCGGAATGAACCGGGATGCCCGGTCATTTCAAACCGGTGTCAGTATCGCTGGAGATCGGATTGCGGTTGCTGCTGTCCGTTTTTTTTGAAGCGATGAATTGTTTTTGAAAACTAAAAAATTGTAGATATGAAGAAAGTATTAGTCTCATTGCTTGCGTCCGCAGCAGTTGCAGGACTCACGGCATTCGGCGTGGTGAAAGCGTGCACACCTAAATTGGTCGCAGATGGAAATGCCGTAACAGTTGACGGCTCCGCATACAGGACTGTCAATCTGTCACAAAACGAATATCCGGATTTTACTTATGCCGCTGAATCTGCGGTTGATGCTGTCGTTTACGTCAAAGTTACAATACGTCAGCAGACTTCGACGATGTCAGATCCGTTTTTCAAGTTCTTTTTCGGCGATCAGGTGACACCTCAGTCCAGGGAGCAGCAGGCGAGTGGCTCAGGCGTCATAATCCGTTCTGACGGATATATCGTGACCAACAATCACGTTGTTGACGGCGCTACGAAAGTCGAGGTTACGTTGAATAACAACAAGACTTATCCGGCAACTGTTGTCGGTACTGATCCCGCAACGGATGTCGCAATTCTCAAGATTGACGCGCAGGGATTGCCGATCGTTCCGTTCGGAGATTCTGACAAACTGAGACTTGGCCAGTGGGTGATCGCAATCGGCAGCCCTTATGACCTGCGTTCCACTATCACTGCAGGTATCGTGAGCGCTAAGGGTCGTCAGATGCCTCATCAGCAGGGTGAATTCAAAATCGAGTCATTCATACAGACAGATGCGGCAGTCAATCCGGGAAACAGTGGCGGTGCGCTTGTCAACCAGAAAGGTGAACTTGTCGGTGTCAATACCGCAATCGTGTCGCAAACCGGCTCATTTACAGGATATTCATTCGCTGTGCC